>NZ_JAOCAT010000040.1:0-55325 GCF_029839485.1 Achromobacter sp. GD03932 | reverse complement strand
CGGGAAAGATGCCGAGCATGACCTCGGGCAAGGCCAGTGAAGTACCCGGTTGGTCCGCCACCAGGCGGTAGCGGCAGGCCAGCGCCAGTTCGAGGCCGCCACCCAGGCAGTGGCCCTGGATCAGGGCCAGCGTGGGGTAGCGCACCGCGGCCAGGCGGTTGAACAGGTCCCAGCCGCGCGCCACCAGCGCGCGCGCCTGTTCGGGCGTGTCCAGGCTGGCGAACTCGTTGACGTCGGCGCCCACGACGAAGCCCGTGGCCTTGCCGGAGCGGATGACCAGGCCCGTGGGCGGGGCCGCGTCCAGCGCGTCCAGCACCACCGCAAGTTCGCTCATGGCGTCGGCGGACAAGGCGTTGACCGCGCTGCCGGCGCGGTCGAAGGTCAGCCAGGCCAGGCCGTCGGCATCGCGCTCCAGGCGCCAGTGCGCCAGCGTGTCGATAGTCGTCATGAGCGGTCCTCGTCCAGGGTTTCGACCAGCATCGCGCCGCCTTGGCCGCCGCCGATGCAGATGGCCGCCATGCCGCGCCTGGCGCCGCGGCGCTTCAGGGCCGCCAGCAGGTGCAGCACGATGCGGGCGCCGGAAGCGCCCACGGGATGGCCGATGGCGATCGCGCCGCCGTCGACGTTGAGCCGGGCCGGGTCGAGGTCGCCCCAGGCCGGCGTGCCGAAGTGCTCCTGGCAATAGGCATCGTCGCGCCAGGCCGCCAGGCAGCCTAACACCTGGGCGGCGAAGGCCTCGTTGATTTCCCACAAGTCCAGGTCATTGAGGCCCAGGCCGTGGCGCTGCATGATCGGCGTGGCCGCGTGCACCGGCCCCAGGCCCATCTGCGCGGGATCGAGGCCGGCCCATTGGCTGTCGACGATGCGGCCCAGCGGCCGCAGGTTCCATTTGCGCACCGCTTCCTCGGAAGCGAGGACCAGCATGGCGGCGCCGTCGGTCACTTGCGAGCTGTTGCCCGCGGTGATGTTGCCCCAGGGCTTGTCGAAAACGGGTTTGAGCTTGGCGAGTTTCTCGGGCGTGGAATCATCGCGCACGCCGTCGTCGTCGGGGTACAGCTTGCCCTGCGTGTCGATCAGCGGCGAGATCTCGCCCAGCGCGCCGGCCGCGCGGGCCGCCAGCGCGCGCGCGTGGCTTTGCGCCGCATAGGCGTCCATGGCGGCGCGGTCGATGCCGAAGCGGGTGGCGACGTTCTCGGCGGTCTGCCCCATGGACAGGCCGACCACCGGATCGGTCAGGCCCTTGAGCAGACCGATGACGGGGGCGAGATTGCGCAGCCGGAAGCGGCCCAGCGCCGCGAGCTTGGCGCCTGCGCCGCGCGCGGCATACCAGCTGGCCAGCCAACGCACCATCTCGTCCGAATACAGCACCGGCGCGCGCGACAGCGCGTCCGTGCCGCCGGCCAGCACCAGTTCCGAACGGCCGGACTGGATGTTGGCCACTGCGGAATCCAGCGCCTGCATGCCCGAGGCGCAATTGCGCATGACGGTCCAGCCTGGCACCTTGTTGCCGCAGCCCAGGCGCAGCGCGATCACGCGGCCGATGTTCACTTCGTCAGGCGAAGGCGCGGCGCAGCCCACGATGACCTCGTCCAGGTCGGTGGGCGCATAAGGCTGGCGCAGCAGCAGCGCGCGGCCCGCCTGCACGGCCAGATCGCCGGCGGAGAAGGGACCCGGGCCGGTGCGCGCCTTCAGGAAAGGCGTGCGGGTGCCGTCGACGATGTAAACCGGTTTGAATGCCATCCGATTTCTCCTTTCAGGCGGCCCTGCGTTCAGGCGGCCCTGCGTTCGGCTGCGGGGCTGCCCTGGTCCGCGGCGCGCAAGTCAAAGGCGAAATCATCCACTTTCACCACCGTGTCGCGCAAGCGGTTGCGGCGTTTCACCACTGCGTATTCTTCGGCGGTGATGCCGCCGATGGCGAAGGCGGCATCGGCGATGTCGCGCACGTTGGCCTGCGGATTGCCGTCAAGCGCGCCGCGCTTTTCAAGTTCGCGGATCTTGGCTTCGATGGGCTCGGCGTTCAGCGTGGCGGCCAGCGCCAGTTCGATTGCGCCCACCGGTTCGGCCTCGGTCGCGGGCAGGTGGCAGCCGGCGGTCAGGCGGTCGCGCGTCG
Organism: Achromobacter sp. GD03932; assembly: GCF_029839485.1. Lineage (NCBI taxonomy): Bacteria > Pseudomonadati > Pseudomonadota > Betaproteobacteria > Burkholderiales > Alcaligenaceae > Achromobacter > Achromobacter sp. GD03932. The sequence goes on along the minus strand of NZ_JAOCAT010000040.1, from coordinate 53,215 downwards.
CGCTTGGGTTGATCAGCAGCCGCGCAACGTCCTGGCCCAGCTGGTCCGAGGGCAGGGCTTGCGTGCGGCCCCAAGGCAAGACCAGGCGGCGCAGGCTCCAGGCGACGAAACGGTTGGGGTAGTTTTCCAGCACGCCTTCGATGGCTTCCTGCAGCTTGTACAACGCATCCTGGATGGACCAGTGCGCCAGCGGCGCGTCGGCCGCCTGGCGGCCTTCGTCTTCGAAGCGCTTGAGGGTGGCGCTGATCAGGTACATCTGCGACAGCACGTCGCCCAGGCGCGCCGACAGGCGCTCGCGGCGCTTGAGGCTGCCGCCCAGCACCAGCATCGAGGTGTCGGCCAGCAGCGCGAAGGCGGCGCTGTAGCGGCTGAGCAATTGGTAGTAGCGCTTCATTTCCGGCGCGACGTCGGCGTTGACGCCAACGAAACGCGCGCCGGTGAGGGCGGTGCCCAGGGCGCGCAGCTTGTTCTTTGCGACGAAGCCCACGTGGCCCCAGAAGGCGCGGTCGAAATCATCCAGGCCGCGCTTGCGGTCGGGCGATTGCGCGGCCTGCATTTCAGCCAGCACGTAGGGATGGCAGCGGATCGCGCCCTGGCCGAAGATGATCAGGCTGCGCGTGAGGATGTTGGCCCCTTCCACCGTGATGCCGATCGGAATCTGCTGGTAGGCGCGGCCCAGGAAGTTGGACGGCCCCAGGCAGATGCCCTTGCCGCCGATGACGTCCATGCCGTCGTTGACGACCTGGCGCGCCCGTTCGGTCACGTGGTACTTGACGATGGCGGACACGACCGAGGGTTTCTCGCCCAGGTCCACGGCGCCCGCCGTCATGCTGCGCGCGGCGTCCATCATGTAGGTGTTGCCGCCGATGCGCGCCAGCGCTTCCTCCACGCCTTCGAACTTGCCGACGGGCGTGCGGAACTGGCTGCGCACGCGCGCATAGCCGCCCACCGCCCGCGTCGTCAGCTTGGACATGCCGGTGTTGGAAGAGGGCAGCGAGATCGAGCGTCCCGCCGCCAGGCATTCCATCAGCATGCGCCAGCCCTGGCCCGCCATGGCCGGGCCGCCGATGATGAAATCCAGCGGCATGAAGACGTCCGCGCCGCGCGTGGGGCCATTCATGAACATGGCGTTCAGCGGGAAATGGCGGCGGCCGGTGTCCACGCCCGGATGGTCGTGCGGCACCAGCGCGCAGGTGATGCCCAGGTCTTTCGCGCCGCCCAGCAGGCCGTCGGGATCGTACAGGCGGAACGCCAGGCCCAGCAGGGTGCATACAGGCGCCAGGGTGATGTAGCGCTTGTCCCAGGTGACCCTCATGCCTATCACTTCGCGGCCTTGCCATTCGCCCTTGCAGACGATGCCGCTGTCGGGGATGGCCGCGGCATCGGAACCGGCCCAGGGGCTGGTCAGCGCGAAGGCGGGTACTTCCTCGCCGCGCGCCAGGCGCGGCAGGTAGTGGTTCTTCTGTTCGTCGGTGCCGTAATGCAGCAGCAGCTCGGCCGGGCCGAGCGAGTTGGGCACCATGACCGAGACCGCCAGCGCCGACGAGCGCGTGGACAGCTTGGTCACGATTTCGGAATGGGCATAGGCCGAGAACCCCAGGCCCCCATATTGCTTGGGAATGATCATGCCCAGGAAACCCTGGGTCTTCAGGTAGCTCCAGACCTCTGCCGGCAGGTCGTGGCTTTCCTGGGTGACATGCCAGTCGTTGACCATGCGGCAGGCCTCTTCGGCCTGGACGTCGAGGAAACGCTGCTCGTCATCGCTCAGGCGCGGGCGGGGATAGGCCAGCAGGCGGCTCCAGTCGGGCCGGCCGCGGAACAGCTCGCCTTCCCACCACACCGTACCCGCCTCCAGCGCATCGCGCTCGGTGTCCGACATCTGCGGCAGCACCTTGCGGTACAGATTGAAGATCGGCGCCGACAACAGGGCGCGGCGGATCGGACGCACGCCCAGCAAGACCGCCGCCAGGAGCGCGACGATGACCAGAGCGTAGATGACTGCGTGCATTTTCTTGTCTCCGTGGAGGTTCTGTTCCGTCTGCGGGCGCGTGGCGCTCAGGGCACGTGCGGCAGGGGCGAGCGCAGGCCGCCGAGCAGAAAGCTCATCAGGCGCGGCAGCAGCAGGTTGGGGTTATCCGGTTGTTCGGCGTCGTCTATGGTCCAGCCCGTGACCGAGCGCAACAGGTCGGTGCCGATGATGGCGTACGAGGTGGCGCCCAGCATGAACTGGAAGCGCCACATGATTTCCGCGCGGGGTACGTCGGGCAGGGCCGCGAACAGCGCGTTGCGGTAGCGCTCCAGCACGTCCGCGTACTCCTCCGCGAACAGCGCGCGGATGAAATCGGAGGGGTCGGTCATGGTGCGTTCGAGCAGCGGCAGGAAGGTGCTGCCCGCCTGCGCGGGATCCGCCGCCAGGCGCAGCAACGTGCCGAAAAAGGCATCCACGATCTGCGACGGCTTCAGGGGCCTGCCTTCGGCTTGCGTCTCCAGTTCATCCAAAAGTCGCAAGCGCTCGCGGTTCAGCACTTCCAGGCGGCGTTTGAGCACCGCCTGCACGAGTGACTCCTTGGAGCCGAAGTGGTAGTTCACCGACGCCAGATTGACGCCGGCGGCCGCGGTGATCTGGCGCATCGAGGTTCCATCGTGTCCCTGCTGGGCAAACAAGGCCTCGGCGGTGTCCAGGATGGATTCACGGGTGAGGGATGGTCTGATTTCTTGCATAAGGTTGAATTCAAACGTTTGTTTAAAAACAATTATGCGTGAGAGATGGTTGAGACGCGAGCCTCGGCTATCCCCAATAGGGTTTACCACTACCGGCGCGCGATTCCAGCGTTCAGGACCGACCGGATTTTCGCCAGCCTCCGCCAGAGGGATGACAAATCTCATGCGGAGGGAGTAACGATTTCCTAGTGTTTGCGCATGATCCTGAGCCATTCGTCCTCGGACTGCCGACCTAGGATGAATGTGGTCTGGAACGGAGGCGCAAAACCCCGCAGTATCAGCGCGAGGAGTTGATTCTGTCGCGCCCCTGAATACGCAATGGCTAGCCCGTTCGCCCTACCGGACGGAAGGCCGATCAGCCCTGGCACAGGAGCAGGAGAAATGAAAACCTACAGAGTGGGACTGCTGGTTGACGGGTACGAGCAACCCGGTTGGATGCATGAGATGGTGGATTGGCTCAGGCATAGCCAGGATTTTGAAGTCGCTGCTTTGCTGGTGATAAGCGAGGAGGGCGGCGAGAAAGCGCCCCGCCTGGGCGTGCGCGCCCTGTTTGGCGCCCTGTCGCGTCTGGAAGCGCGGCTGTTGCCGGCAAAGCAGCGGCAGGCGCTTGCGTGCCGCGACATGCGGGAAAGCGTGCCGCAGGATACGGCCGCCGTCCTGTCGCTGGCGCCTGGCATGTCCGCGGACGAGATGCAGGGGCAGGTCGCGGCGCTGGGCCTGGACCTGGTCATCACGCTGGGCGCATCGCCGGCCACGCGTGAACAAATGGCGGACTGGACGCGGCTGGGGGTATGGCAGCTGAGCTATTCGGATATTGCGGTGGCGACCAGCCGCTATGCCGGCTTCTGGGAGGTCTATCAGCGCGAAGATCACACCACGGTGAAACTCTGGCGCGTCGGACCGCGAGAGGACCAGGACGAACTGCTGGACCAGCGCAGTTTCAACACCGAAGTGTTCTGGTTGAAGAATCAGGCGCGCGCGTTCAGCCTGGGGAATTTCATGGTGTACGACGCGCTGCAAACGCTGGCGCGCGTCAAGCAAGGGGTTGCGCCGCCGAGCATGCAGATCATGAGCGGCTTGCGGCGCGATGATCCGGTGGAATGGGATAGCGCCGCATATATTGCGCGTCAGGCCTGGTTAATGTCGGATTTGATTGTGCGCCGCGTCATGAAACGCAATGTGCGCTGGCGGATCGGCATGTTTCCCTCTGCGCGGCAGCAGGCGGTGGTATCCGAGGCCATGGTGTTGCAGCCACCCAAGGGCAGATTTTTTGCGGATCCGTTCGTATATACCCAGGATAAAAAGCCGTATATATTTTTCGAGGATTACGATTTTACTTCCCGCAAGGGCACGATCTCGGTCGCGACCTACTCCGACGGGGCTTTCCGCCTGTTGGGGACGGCCTTGAACCTGCCCTACCACCTGTCATTTCCTTATATATTCGAGCACGAAGGCGTCACCTACATGGTGCCGGAGACTTGCGGAAATCGTAGTATTGAACTCTGGAAATGCACCGATTTTCCGCTTAAGTGGGAGCTTGATGTAAATTTGATGACGAATATATCCGCCGTCGATACCATTATTTTCAAGCACGGCGAATACTGGTGGTTATTAACTAATATTGACCGGACCGACGGTCAAAGCCATTGCGACGAATTATTCGCTTTCTTTTCGGATTCGCCGCGCTCGACCGAGTGGACGCCGCATGCCTGCAACCCCATCGTGCGCAACCCGATGCGGGCGCGCAACGCCGGAATCGTTGTGTCGCCTGGCGGAGAGGTGATCCGCTGTGCTCAGTACCAGGGCTTCTGCCACTACGGCAAGGGCGTGTCGCTGAACCGGATCGAGGAACTAACGCCATCCACCTACGTGGAAACGGACGGCGAAATCCACTACGCAAGTTTCCTGAGAAAACGCCATGCTTCGATGCACCATTGGCATCATCAGGGCGGGCATACGGTATTTGACTTCGCCTATATGGAGTAAATCGTTCCGGAAACGCAAAAATAAAAATGTTACCTATATTTCGATTACGAGAAAGACGCACGGGCTTGATGTGTCCGCGGAAACATATAGACAGTTATTGTCCTGGTTCCGGAACTTCCAGGCCGCGCCCGGCGGATGCCGCGGCGCGGCTTTTTTACGGCTGTAACATCGGCCTGCCTTAGCCTGGAAGCCACGTCCGTCCTGCATCTTCCATAGGGAAAGCGCAAGCTCCTCATGGGGAATTCCTGGTGAAAACCCTAGCGTCGGAATGGATGAGATGCACGTCTCGTCCGGATTTACGATGATGATTAAGGCTAACGAATGATTTCTGTTTTTGTCGGATTATATCGAGCCGAAACGTCTTGATTTTGACAATTTCGAACCATAAGATGGGTCCATGCCATCCGTTATGTTGGCTACCAAAGTCTCCCAGCCCAAATGCTCCGGTTCAGCTTCATTAGATATTCCGGAATATTGCGGACTCGCACCGCGGGGTTGGAAAAAAAATAGTCTTCAGCACAGCGAAGATCCCTTCTAGGCCCGTCGAAAAACCGGGAGGACACCATGGCCAAGATGGTCCTGATTGAAGCCCATCCGCTCCTGCGGTTGGGGTTGTGGCAGATTCTGAGCAAGTTGGATGATGTGTGGGAAATCGAGGGGATGGGTTTGGCTGACATCTCCAAGGCGGACGGCGTGCACGCGGGCGCCGACCTGTTGATCTACGGATTGCCGGTGGATACCGACGAAGCATGGAGCGCGCTGCATGAAATCCAGCGCGTGCTCACGCCCAAGCGGATCCTGCTTCTGACGGACGTCATGCCCCTGCCCATGCCGGTGCAGGGCCTGCCCGGGGCAAGCGTCTACGGTTGCCTGATGAAGACGGCCTCGGTGGAGATCCTTGAAGCGGCCATCCGCCTGGTCATGGCGGGCGGGCAGTGCTTCCCCAGCGAACAGGCGTTGCAGGCTCCCGCGCAAACGGTCTGCGCCTTGCCGGCCCGGGAAGCCGACGATGCCGCCGCCAGCAAGGGCTCCATGCCCGTCAGCGCCGGCGCGCAGCTGCTGCAGATCACGCCGCGGCAATACGAGGTGCTGGTGTTGCTGGCGCGCGGTTATCCGATCAAGACCGTCAGCAGGATGTTGAACATTTCGGTGGCAACGGCCAAGACGCATGCATGCACGCTTTACCAGCGCTTGCATGTCAAGAACAAGGGCGAAGCCGTGTACGCGGCGCTGCAACGTGGCGCGACCCTGGAATGGCATGAGCCCAATGGCAGGGATGTGGACGCCGGGCAGCTCTATGGGCGCAAGCTCGGGTAGCGCGGCCGTGGTTGCGCTGCCTGCCCGGCAGCCTGGAACGCAAGCGTTCCATTGCTGCCGGGTATGCGCATAGCCATCATGGCTAATTCTTACACAGCAGTATCCGCGGTCGCAGTGCTGCTGCATTCCTCCACCAATCATCCTCCTGAACGAGATTCAGCGAACGTAGCCGCTGATAGCATGGGTTGTGTCCGCAAGACTGGATCGAGAGGGCGAACCACTCCGCCTCGCCATCGCGATTCCGTGCCGCGGACGAGATTCCCGTGAGGTCGGTGACGCCAGCAGCCTGCCGTTGCAGCAATGATGCGCCAGCGTCATGGGAACCGTGTATGGGCCATGCGTCACAAGGTTCCCCCCGGGATGACAACCGTACTGATCGAAGACTACGCTCTGCTCCGTGTCGCGATCCAGCATGTGCTGGAGCGTGCGCGGAACACCGACGATATTCTGGCCATCTCGCCAGCCCAATTGCTCACCATGTCCAGTTCGATCAATCGCCCAGTGGAGCTGCTGGTGATGGGTTGCAGCGGCCTGGCCGAGCAGGACGTCGGGCTCCTGTCCCAATCGATGGCGTTCTTCATGCCGCGGCTGGTGCTGGTGCTTTATTCGGTACTGGACCCGGGCGTCATGGCGGCGTGCGCGCGGGCGGGCGTCGCGGGCTACATGCCCAAGGCCTCCAGCCCCGATGCGCTGGCGGCCGCGGTCAGCCTCGTCATGGCGGGCGGCGAATGCTATCCGCAGCCCGCGGCCCGACCTCAGGGCGCTTCGCATCCGCCAACCCAGGAGCTGAGGGAACTGACCCAACGGCAGGAAGAGATCCTGCAGTTGCTGGTGCAGGGCAAGACCATGCGCGAGATCGGCCAGCAGGTCGGCATATCGGTGGCCACGGTGAAGAGCCATGCGCGCACGCTGTACTGGAAACTGAACGCGCGCAACCAGGCCGAGGCGGCCTATATCGCCGTGCAGATGGGACTGGTCAGAAGCGGCAACGGCGCAACGGCCGCCAAGCACGATCCCGATGCGTAGGATGGGTTAGGCGCGAGAGATCCGATGCAAGAGCGTCGGTCTCGAGCGCGCGTAACCCATCGCCAACCGCCCAAGGAAAATTGAACGCGTCGCAGCGTTGACGGCTTGCACGCGGCAGATGCGGAAGGCTTGTGCGGTCGTTCGGCCGTTCAAACGCCCGCGCCGCGGGCCGCATGCTTGCCCTTGGCCGCAACCAGCGCTTCGAATTCCTGTTCCGCCGCAGCCAGCACGCTGTCGACGTGCAGATGCGTCTGCGCGTACTGGCGCGCCGCGGCGCCCAGGGTTTCGCGGATCTGCGCGTTGTAGCTGAGCTTGCGCACCGCCTCGGCCATGGCGGCGCCGTCTTCCGGCGGCGTCAGCAGGCCGCAGCGCGCGACCACGCCGGCCAGCTCGGTGCCGGGCGCGGCGCCGCACACCACGGGCCGGCCGCTGGCCAGCATGCCGGTCAGCTTGGACGGCATCACCAGGTCGGCGGCGCCGGCGCGTTGCGGCAGCAGATGGATGTCGGCGGTGTTGAGCAGTTCGCCCAGGCGTTCGGCCGGCTGCAGGTCCAGGAAGACGACGCGGGCCAGGCCCTCGCATTGCTGCTGCAGCGGCGCGCGTTCGGGTCCCTGGCCGCAGAAGACGAACCACAGGCGCGTCTCGCGGCTGAGTCTGCGGGCCACGTCGGCCAGCGTCTGCAAGCCCTGCTTGCCGCCCATGTTGCCTGAATAAAGCGCAACGATGGCGTCGTGAGGAATGCCCAGCTCGGCGCGGTAGTCGCCGCCGCCGGCGCGCGGCGCGATCGCATCGACGTCGATCCAGTTGGGCAGCAGCACGGCGCGGCCGGGGTCCACACCCTTGGCCCGCGCCAGGTCCAGCATGCGGTTGGAAATGGTGGACACGCGGTCGAAGCGGCGCATCAGCCAGCGTTCGGCCCTGAGCACCATGGCGCGCAGGCCGGCGCCCTTGAGCAGCCCCAGCTCGAACGCGGCGTCCACTTCATAGTCCTGGATGTGCAGCCAGGCGCGGGCGCCGCAAAGCCGCGCCGCCAGCCAGGCGGCGGGTGCGCAGAATAGCGCGGGTTCCACCACCAGGATGATGTCCGGCCGTCCCGCGGCCGCGCGCAACAGCGAGGGCAGGCTGGACAGGGCGAAGCTGGCCAGGTGGATCAGGCGCTTGAGGCCGCCCGGCCGTTCGGGAACCCAGAGCGGCGCGCGGCGTACGGTGACGCCGCGCAGGACTTCCTTGCGGTAGCGGCCGGCGCGATAACCATCGTGCACCTGCCACTGCGGATAGTAGGGCGGGGCCGTCACCACGCTGACGTCGTGGCCGCGCGCAGCCAGCCATTCGGCCAGTTCGGCGCTGTATTTGCCGATACCTGTGAGTTCAGGCGCGTAGTTGATGCCGTAGATGAGGATTTTCATGCCGGGCCAGCCTGGCGCGGGCGTACCGGGCGGCATGGGTTGCCGTGGCACACCATGGCGGGCGGCATGTTGCGGAATACCGAGCTGCGCGCGCCGATCACGGCTTCACGTCCGACGGTCACGCCGGGGCCGATGAACACGTCGGTCGCCACCCACGCGCCGTCCTCGATGCGCACGGCGCGTTCGCGCAAGGGGAAATCGGGTTGCCCCGCATCGTGGTCGGCGGCGCACAGGTAGCTGCGTTGCGACACCACGGCATGGGCGCCGATATGGATAGGCCCCAGGCTGTAGATGACCGCGTCGTCGCCGATCCAGGCGTAGTCGCCGATTTCGACCTTCCAGGGATAGGTCACGGTGGCGGTGGGCCGGATCAGGACCTTGCGGCCGACCCGCGCGCCGAAGCAACGCAGCAGCCAGCGGCGAAAGCCATAGGCGACCTGCGGCGACCAGCGGAACAGCGTCGCCTGCACCGTCCACCAGAGCTGCACCGTCAGGGCGGAGCGGCCGCGCTGGCCGGGCGCCAGCGCAAAACGGTCGAGCTGTTGCAGGGCGCTCATTTGGCGGCTCCCGCCACGGCGTCGTCGCGCGCGGCGGCGGCGCTGGCCTGCCGCGCCTTCTGGATTTCCTCGGTCTTGATGCGGATCTGCCAGTAGTACATGGCGCGCGCCACCGCGTAGTCGTAGCCCGCCTTGCCGTCCAGGAAGCCCAGGCGGAACACATAGGAATGCAGGAACGAGATGGGCGCCTTGAACGGCATGGCCTGGAAGATGCGCTTGAGCAGGGCGCGCGCGCCCACGTTGGCCTCGCGCGGATCGTTCATCAGGCCTTTGATGCGCAGGTTCGCTTCCCAGTCGGAATAGCGGTTGTGCTTGTCGAAGTAATGGAACAGCGAATCATGGTCGTTGTGCACCATGCGCTGGCGCAAGGCGAAGGTTTCGCCTTCGACTTGCGGCTGGTAGTGGCCTTCGACCTCCCACATGTGCGCCACGTCCAGGTCGTCATAGTCCAGGAAGCGCGAGCGGTCGCGCGCCAACAGGGCCAGCTTGTAGACGCGGTGCCCGTGTTCCAGCTTCTTGCCGCAGAACACGTAATCGAACGGCACGAAGGCGCCGCCCGCGCCCGCCGCGAAGCGCGGCAGGGCTTCGCGTATCTCGGCGGCCAGAGCGGGCGTCATCTCCTCGTCCGCGTCCACGTACAGCACCACCGGATGCGAGAACGGCAGCTGTTCCAGGCACCACTGCTTCTTCTTGGGATACTTGCCGTTCCACTGGAAGTTGGAGACCTTGGCGCCCAGCGCCGTCGCCATGGCGCAGGTCGCGTCGGTGCTGTTGGAGTCCACCACGAATACTTCGTCGAATTCGACCAGCGCCTTCAGGCACTTGTTGATGTTGCGTTCCTCGTTCTTCGTCATGACGACGACCGATACCGGTATCTTCTGCATGATGCTGTCCTGTTCAGGGCGTGCCGCGCTGCATCAGCGGGCGGAAGAGGGCGATGACGTTGCGGCAGTGCCGTTCCAGGGAAAAGGCGTCGGCGCGTTCCGGGCCTTGCTCGGCAAACCGTTCACGCGTCTCCGCGTCATAGGCCAGGCGGCGCACCGCCTCGGCCAGGGCCGCGGCGTCGCCCACAGGAACCAGCAGGCCGTAGCGGCCGGAATCCAGGATTTCGGCCGGGCCATGGGGACAGTCGGTGGATATCACCGGCACCCCCAGGCACAGCGCCTCCACCAGCACATTGCCGAAGCTCTCGCGCAGGGAGGTCAGGGCGAATGCGCCGGCGCCCGCAATCACCGGGAACGGGTTGTCGATATGGCCGGCCAAGGTGACCGGGCTGCGCGAGCCGCGCTCATCGATGCGCTTTTGCAGGGCTGCGTGCTCGGATCCTTCGCCCAGGATGGTGAAGCGGATGCCGGGGTCGTCCAGCAGAGCGGCCGCGTCGATCAGCGTCGCATAGTCCTTCACCGCTTCGAGCCGGCCCACGGCCACGACATGGTAAGGCTCGGTTTGCGCGGATTCGTCGCCGCCGCGGCTGCCCTGCGCGCGTACATTTTCCAGCGGCACGCCGTTGTAGATGGTGTGGACCTTGCCGCGCAGCGGCGGGAACATGCTGACCAGGTCTTCCTTGACGCCGCGCGATACGCCCACCACCGCATCGTGACGCCGGTAGGTCTGGCTGACCAGCCAGCATTTCAGGCGCCGCATGCGCGAGGCTCCGTAATGGATGGCCGGGCTGCTGTGTTCGAAGGCGACGGTGGCGAACTTGCCGCGCAGCAGCTTCTTGGCCGCCACCACCAGCATGTTGCACAAGAGGCCGTGCGAGCAGACGATGGCGGGCTTGTCGCGCCGGATCTGCATGAGCAGTTTGAAAAAGGCCACGGGCAGCATCAGCCGCAGCGCGGTCGGAGATTCGTTGACGGGGAGCGCCCGGGTTACCTTCGGATTGGATACGGGATACTCGCGGATACGCGAGCGCAGCAGGAACAAGGCGGAATCCACCCCTTGTTCCGGCAAGGCATCCACGATGAAGGCGACACATCTTCCTACGCCGCCGTGCAGGTCTGGCGCGACAAACAAGACATCAGGCATGTGGGATCACTCTAGTTGGCGTCCGGCGCGCAACGTCCGGGCGGTGGCTGGGGGCGGATGTCGTTCTTTGTTCTGGCACGGGCATGATCTGGGCATTGCGCATGAGCGACAGGCAATAGCACAGCAGGAACCCGGTGAAGGCGGTCTTGGGCGCGTACGCCAGGCCGCCGGAAAGCGAGTCGATGAAGATATAGATAGGCGCGGTGGCCAGCAGGTAGCGCCGGTGCAGCTCCAGGCCCGGATGCGCATATCGTCGGAACAGCGTGAGCAGCAGAATGAGCACGGGCGGCAGCATGATCATGAAGGTGCCGACCACGCCGAACTTCATCAGGTAGAAGGCCCAGGAATTGTGGGCGAAGGTGCTCAGCTCGAAGCCGTTCTCGCCCATGACCCAGCTGCGAAAGCCCGCGCCCTTGCCGAACACCGGACTCTCCGCGAAGAAGTCCATTTGTCCCTGCATCTCCTGGACGCGTGCGCCATAGCTGGAGTCCTCGTCCAGGCGCTCGACGCTGAAGATGCGATTGGTGAGCACGTCCAGGTAGCCGATCGCGGCGAAGACCAGCACCCCGGCGACTGCCGCCGGCGCAAAGACCAGCACGGCGCGGCGCCGGATCTCGGGGCCCGCGCCCAATAGCACGGCGATGAACACCGAGATCGCCAGCTGCAGGTATTGGCTGCGGTTCAGCGAAAACACGAGGGCCAGCAGCATATAGACCGTCAGCGCGTAGGCCTTGGGTCCGGAAACGTTGAGCGTGCGCCGGAAGTACAGCAGCGACACCACGCCGAACGGGATGGCCCATACGCCCAGCCGCACGTTGCGCAGCGGATTCGCCACGCTGAAGCCTTGCAGCTGTTCGGCCAGCATCAGCGTGGCCACGGCCAGGCAGGCCGCCACGATGTACTTCTGCAGCACCGCGTAGGCGGCCGGGCTATCGATATCCTTGTAGCAAAGAAAGGGCGTGCACAAGAAATAAAACACGATGCGCAGGTCCCGCGCCACGTCGCCGGTCTCGATGCCCGGATGATGCAGCGACACCAGGATCAGATAGATCACCGACACGGTCTGGATACCCAGCAGCATGCCCAGCATGCCGCGGGGCAGCGCATAGGCCGCGGGATCCGCGAGCCTCAACATCTTGACCACCAGCATGGCGACGAACAGGAAATCGAAGGGCGACAGCTTGAAGCTGCCGACGCCCAGGACGAAGTGGTCGTCGTTCAAGGCCAGCGCCGTGAAGGCGAACATGCCCAGCAGATGCAGGGTGGATAGGCGGCGGTGCGTGGTCATTGCGGCTCTTCTCTGTGTGGAAAGACGCTAGTGCGAAGCCCAGTCGTCGCGTCCGAAAATCTTGGTGGTCAGTTTTTCGAACAGATAGGACAGGTCTCCCTGGCGTGCGTGGGCGGCCACCTTGGACGCGCGGCACGACAGTTCGAACAGCTTGCCCAGGCCCGGCTCCGTGCGGCGGATGCGCGTGACGATCTGTTCGCGTTCCTCGAGCAGCACGTCCTGCATCAGCGCGGTCTTGGTTTCGTCGTGGGCGGTGTAAACGCCCATGGCGTCAGGCACGATCAGGTTCTTGCCTTCGCGCAGCAGCCGGCTCCACAGCTCCAGGTCCATGCAGTAGCGCATGCTCTCCTGCAAGAGCCCGTACTTCTGCAACAGGTCGCGGCGGAAGATCGCCGACTGGTTCGGGATGGACGCCTTCACCACCGTCAGCGTGCCGCGGTTGACCGGCGTGTAATGGATCTTGCGGAAGATCCGGTTGTCGGCGTCGGCCACGAACAGGTTGCCGCTGACGATGGGCGCGCGCCCCTTGGAGGCGGCCGCGCCCAGCTTGCGCAAGGCGCCGGGGAAGTACAGGTCGTCGGAATTCTGCCAGCCCACATAGTCGCCGGTGGCGCGTTCGAAGCCCTTGTTGATGGCATGCGACTGGCCGCGGTCCGGCGTGCTTTCCCAGTACGTCAGGTAGCGCTCATACTTGCGGATGATGTCCACGCTGCCGTCGGTGGAGCCGCCGTCGATGATGATGTACTCCAGCCGCGGATAGCCCTGGTTCAGCACGGACAGGATGGTGCGTTCCAGGAAGCGGGCCTGGTTGAACGAGGGGGTCACGATGGTCACTTTCGGCAACAGGCTGCCGGCGATGGGCGCCGGCGGCCGCAACTCGCGGACGAAGTCGATGAGCTGACGTGAGTACTCGTTATGACGCTTGCGCATGTAGGACCTCAGCATATGAGTTAACGGGTGGCCGCAGGCAAGGCGCCCGGAAAATCTGGGCGGGATTGACGGATGGCGAGAGCCACGCCGGCCAGCGTGATCGCCGCGTAGGCCATGCGGCCCCATGCCGCGGCGTGTTCGCCCGCCGCGTGTACCAGTCCTGCCATGACGCACAGCATCGCCAGGCCGCCCAGGCCGTTCAGGATGGCGACGGCACGCGAATTGCCCAGGCCCAGCAGGGAAAAGTGCGCCGCGGCGTTCAAGGACAGCAGTCCCGAGGCCACGATCAGCAACTGGAAGGTGCCCAGATGGCCGCTGGCGACGTTGTCTCCCAACAGCAGGTTCAGAAGCGGATGGCTGACCGCCAGCACCGCCAGCGTGGCGCTGGCCGACAGCGCCAGGTTCCACAGCATCATGCGGCGGATCTCGCGTTCGACGGCACCGGGATAGGGGGGCGAAACCGACAGGCGGGTGACGCGCGGCATGGCCTTCTGGAAGATGGCGACCGACGCGGTATGGATGATCTGGCCGACCTGCACGCCGACCGTATAGATGGCCAGCGCGGCCGGACCCATGAGGCTGCCGACCAGCACCCGGTCCACCGAGCCGAAGGCGAGGGCGCTCAGGCTGTTCAGCCAGGACCAGCGGGAGAACCGGAAGGCGTCCATCATGGCGCTGCGGTCGCGCACCGGGCGCACCAGGATGCGGCCATAGGTGCGCGCGAACACGCGCATCTTCACGCTGCCTGCGATCAGGAGTCCCAGCGCCTGCGCCAGGCCGGTCCAGGTGGGCGATGCCGTCAGCCAGGCCGTGGCGCAAGCCAGTCCCATCGTGCCGGTGCGGCTGAAGACTTCGCACAGCGCCGTGGCGCGGAAGTCTTCGCGCCCCTTCAGGCAGCCGGAGAACAGCTGGTCATATTGCTGCGTCAGGTAGATGGCCAGCGCGGGCATGGCCAGCATCGTCACCGCCACGCCGCCGAAGGTCGCCGCCGGCCAGCCCAGGCCCACCACTGCCCACAGCAATACTGCGGCCAGGGTCACGACCCCGAGCGCGCAGCCGATCAGCGACATGCTTACGCCGGCTGCGCGATAGGCGCCGCCGGGCTCGTGCATGCGCTCGGACACCAGCTTGGTCGCCGTCACCGCCGCGCCCAGGTTGGCGGCATTGCCGAAGCCGGCCAGGGCGATGATCATGGAGTACTGGCCGAAGCCCACGGTCCCCAGCTGCCGGAACAGGATGGGCAGGGCCACCAGCGCCGCGACCGGCCCGATGCCATACTCCACCAGCCCCCAGAAGGAGGCATTGCCGGCGATATGTTTCCTGAGGAATCCGAGCATGGCTGGGGCCTGTGGGCATATGGGTTCTGGCGAGGCCGTCAGGCCACGGGCAGCGCATGCTGGGTGCGTTCACGCAGGAAGTGGCCGTAGGCCAGCGTGATGCCATGCGTCAGCGAGATCTCCGGTTTCCAGCCCAGCGCCTGCATGCGGGCCGAGTCCATCAGCTTGCGCGGCGTGCCGTCGGGCTTGCTGCTGTCGTAAACGATGTTGCCCTCGTAGCCGACCACGCGGGCCACCAGCCTGGCCAGGTCGGCGATCGAGATGTCCTGCCCGGCGCCGATGTTGTAGATGCCTTCCGCCTGCGGATGCTCCATCAGCATGACGCAGGCCTGGGCCAGGTCGTCCACATACAGGAATTCGCGCAGCGGCGCGCCGGTGCCCCAGATGCTCACGCTTTCCTGGCCGGATTCCCGGCCTTCGTGGAATTTGCGGATCAGCGCGGGCAGCACGTGGCTGCTTTGCAGGTCGTAGTTGTCATGCTGGCCATACAGATTGGTCGGCATGGCGCAGATGAAACGCGCGCCGAACTCGCGCTGATAGGCCTCGCACAGCTTCAGGCCCGCGATCTTGGCGATGGCGTAGGGCTCGTTGGTCGCCTCCAGCGGCCCCGTCAGCAAGGCGTCCTCGCGGATGGGCTGGGGGGCTTCGCGCGGATAGATGCATGACGAACCCAGAAACAGCAGCTTGCGCACCCCGGCGGCATACGCGGCGCGGATCACGTTGCACTGGATCATCAGGTTCTTGTACAGGAACTCCACCGGATGCGTCTGGTTGGCCAGGATGCCGCCGACCTTGGCGGCGGCCAGGTACACCACGTCGACCGGCGTGGTCGAGAAGAAGCGGTTGACCTGATTCTGGTTTTCCAGATCCAGCTCCTCCCGGCCGCGGGTCAGCACGTTGCGGTACCCGCGGCGCTGCAGCTCGCGGGTGATCGCGGCGCCTACCATGCCGCGGTGGCCGGCGACGAAGACGCGTTGCTCCAGGTTCGTCATGTCGTGCTACTCCTTGTAGGCGTAGATTTCGTAGCCGTTCTGCTCCACCAGCGCATCGCGCCGCGCGTCGCGCAGATCGCTCTCGACCATTTCCTTGACCAGTTGCGCGAAGGAGGTGCGTGGCGACCATCCCAGCTTTTCGCGCGCCTTGGTCGGATCGCCCAGCAGGGTTTCCACTTCGGTCGGGCGGAAGTAGCGCGGGTCCACCCGGACGATCACCTGGCCCGGCTTGATGTCATGGACCGGCGAGAACAGCACGGTGGCGGTCTCTTCCAGCCCTTCGCCTTCCCAGGCCAGCAGGATGCCCAGCTCGCGCGCGGCGGTATTGATGAACTCGCGCACGCTGTATTGCATGCCGGTGGCGATGACGTAGTCCTCGGGCGTGTCCTGCTGCAGCATCAGCCACTGCATTTCGACGTAGTCGCGGGCATGGCCCCAGTCGCGCAGGGCGGAAAGATTGCCCAGGTACAGGCATTCCTGCAGGCCGAGCACGATGCGGGCCAGGCCGCGGGTGATCTTGCGCGTGACGAAAGTCTCGCCGCGCTTGGGCGATTCGTGGTTGAACAGGATGCCGTTGCAGGCATACATGCCATAGGCTTCGCGGTAGTTCACGCTGATCCAGTAGGCGTACAGCTTGGCCGCCGCATACGGGCTGCGCGGATAGAACGGCGTGGTTTCCTTTTGCGGCGTCTCCTGCACCAGGCCATACAGCTCGGAGGTGGACGCCTGGTAGAAGCGGGCCTTGTTCTCCAGCTTCAGGATGCGAATGGCTTCCAGGAGGCGCAGGGTGCCCAGGCCGTCGGCGTTGGCCGTGTACTCGGGCTCCTCGAACGAGACGCCGACATGGCTCTGGGCGGCCAGGTTGTAGATCTCGTCGGGCTGCACCGACTGCACGATGCGGATCAGGCTGCAAGAGTCGGTCATATCACCGTGATGCAGCACGAAATTGCGGGGCTGGTCATGCGGATCCTGGTACAGATGGTCGATCCGCGCGGTATTGAACAGCGAAGCACGCCGCTTGATGCCGTGGACCTCATAGCCCTTGGCCAGCAGAAACTCCGCCAGATAGGCCCCGTCTTGGCCAGTAACGCCGGTAATCAGTGCCCGTTTTGGCATGGTTGTATCCTTAAGACTTAATGACTGCACGAAAGGAGCCGAAGGCTGCGGTACCAATGTGCAATGAGATTACTGTTGCACCAGCCGCGGAGATATCGGCCAAAAGGTCTAATAGTTCAGCCTGTCGATAGGGAAAAAGGGACTGGATTGCTTCATCCAGCGCACCCAGCATTGCGATCGCCACCAGGGCCGTCAGCGCCGGGCGACGGTTGACCGAGAAATAGATCAACGTGGTCAGGAAGGCGTAAGCCGCAAGATGCAGACGCTTGTCGCCAAACGCGTCCGACATCTCGGCGGCCAGGCCCGGCAGGTTGCCCACTGTTACCAGTACGGCGAAGAACAGCCCCGCCAATGGCAGGCAGAGCCGCGCCATGCCTGGCCTGAAAAAGGGCGCCCCCTCGGGTGGCAGCAAGCGTGCGGAGCGCGTGCGGCGTGGGGGCTCCTTCTTTTCATACCCGGCCATACATGTCCTGGAATCTGACGATGTCGTCTTCACCCAGGTAAGCGCCCGATTGCACCTCGATGATCTCCAGCGGGATCTTTCCCGGGTTCTCCAGGCTGTGGATCTCGCCCAGCGGGATGTAGGTCGACTGGTTCTCGGTCAGCAGGTACTGCTTGTCGCCGTTGTAGATGCGCGCCGTGCCCGAAACCACGATCCAGTGCTCCGCGCGGTGATGGTGCATCTGCGAGGACAGGCGCGCGCCGGGCTTCACCGTGATGCGTTTGACCTGGTAGCGCGGACCCTGGCCTACCGAGTCGTAGGATCCCCAGGGCCGCTGCACTTCGCGGTGATGGTTCAGTTCCGAGCGGTGCTGCGTCTTGAAGATCTCGACCAGCCGCTTGACGTCCTGCGAGCGCGACTTGTGCGCCACCAGCACGGCGTCGGCGGTTTCGATCACGACGATGTCGTCCAGGCCCACCGAGGCCACCAGCCGGCTGGTGGAGTGGATCAGGCAGTTGCGCGAATCCTCCACCATGACGTCGCCGGTGGTGGAGTTGCCTTCCACGGTCTTCTGGGCGATGCCCCAGACCGCGTCCCAGGCGCCCACATCGCTCCACGAGGCGGCCAGCGGGATGACCACGGCGCTGTCCGTGCGTTCCATGATGGCGTAGTCCATGGAATCGCTGGGGCACGCTTCGAAGGACGGGCCGTCCAGGTGGAACAGCGAGTTCTCGCCATGCCCGATAGCCACGGCCGCCTGCACCTGCTCCAGCATCTTGGGCGCCAGGCGCGCCATTTCCGACAGGAACACCGAGGCTTGGAAGGCGAACATGCCGCTGTTCCAGTAATAGCCGCCATCTTCGATGAAACGCTGCGCGACCTCGGGAGAGGGTTTTTCAACGAAGCGGCGCACGCGGCGCGCGGGCGCCATCACGCCGGGCTCGTCCGCCTGGATGTAGCCGTAGCCGCTGAGCGGCGCGGTGGGATTGATGCCGAACGTCACCAGCGCACCCTGCAGGGCGGCCTGATAGGCCGCGGCGAAGGCGGCCTGCAGCACCTCGCCGTCTTCCAGCACGTGGTCCGACGGCATGATCAGCATGACCGGGTCCTCGCCGTCGCGCATGGCGCGCAGGGTGGCCGCCGCGATCGCCGGCGCCGTGTTGCGCGCGAAGGGCTCCAGGATCACTTCCACGTCCTTGATGCCCAGTTCCAGCGCCTGCTCCGCCGCGATATAGCGGTGCGCGTCGTTGCAGACCAGGATGGGCCGGGCCTCGGCCCCTGCCGACCCCAGCCGCAGCAGGGTGTTCTGCAACAGGCTGCGGTCATCGGTCAAACGGATGAACTGCTTGGGCAGCAGTTCGCGCGACAGCGGCCACAGGCGCGAGCCTGAACCGCCGCAAAGTATGACTGCCCGGTACGGGGGAGGGGGATTGGTCATGGCGCTCACTCCTTGAAGTAGGCCTGGGTGTAGGGGTGCACGCCGGGATCGGCGGCGAGGGCACGGGCGGGCAGCCAGCGGTAGCTGCGGTGCTGGGCCTGGGGCAGGCTGGAAATGTCCAAAGAAAGCTCGGCCTCATAGGCGAGGACGACGTAATGGGTGGAGCGTCCGGCTTCACCCGCAAAATTGGTGCCGTAAAAGTGCTCGTACACGCCGCGCGGGGTCCAGGCCAGCTCGCTGACCGGGATGCCCAGCTCGTCGCGGGCGATGCGGCGCAGCGCCGCGTGCAGGGTTTCGTTCTTGCGGATCCGCCCGCCCGGCACGAACCAGGCGCCCTGGGCCGGGGGATTTGCCCGCAGGCCGGTCAGGTAGCGGCCCGCGGCGTCGCGCAGCAGCAGGTCGATGGAAACCAGCGGCAACATCTCGACCGCCTGGCGGAACTCCGCCTGCGCCAGCACGCCGTCGCGGACCGCGGCCTTGCGTTGCTCGGGCCATCCCAAAGGTTTAGTAGACATTGCGGCCCGTCCATCCCGACAACGCCGTGCGGGCGATGATCTGCAGGTCCATCCTGAACGTCCAGTGCTGGATGTAGTAGATGTCGTACTCGACGCGATCGCTCATCTTGCGCAGCGTGTCCGTCTGTCCGCGCAGGCCGTTGACCTGCGCCCAGCCCGTGATGCCCGGCTTGACGCGGTGGCGCATCATGTAGCGTTGCACCAGGTCCTTGTACATTTCGTTGTGCTCCAGGGCGTGCGGACGCGGTCCCACCACCGACATGTCGCCCATGAGCACATTCAGGAACTGCGGCAGTTCGTCCAGGCTGGTGCGCCTGAGGAAGCCGCCGATGCGCGTGACGCGGGCATCGTTGCGGGTGGCCTGGGTGACCACGCCATGCTCCTGATGCACCGTCATGGTGCGGAACTTGTAGACATGGAAGACCTTGCCGTCCACGCCCAGCCGCGGCTGGGTGAAGAACACGGGGCCGCGCGAAGTCGCCTTCACCAGGATCGCCACCGTCAGCATCACGGGCGACAGCCCGATCAGCGCGCAGAAGGCGAAGCTGCGGTCGAAGATCTCCTTGGCCCAGCCGCGCACGCCGGCAGCGGGCAGGCTGTTGAGCTGTATGGCGGGCAGGCCCAGGAATTCGCCGATGCGGTGTCCCAGCAGCTGGATCGACATGACATCGGGAATCCAGCGGATATCCACCAGGTCATTGCGCAGGTGATAGAGGACTTCGCGCAGTTCCTGGCCCGCTTCCATCGGCAGCACGATCCAGATCTCGCGGACGTTGTGCTCATGCACGAAGCCATGCAGTCCGTCCAGCTCATGCAGGCGGCGGACTTGCGGCGGCAGGTTCTCATGGGGCTCGGCGTAGATGCCGGCCACTTCGTAGCCCGCGCCGCGGTATTGCTCGACGCGGCGCCACAGGTCGTGGCCCAGCGCGCCGAAGCCCACCAGCAGCACGCGCTTGCGGTCCATCCCGCGGTCGCGCGCCGCGCCCAGCACCGCGTAGACCGCAATCCGTAGGCCGGCCAGCGTCAGCGCCGACATGCCAAACCACGTAGCCGCCCATACGCGGGATATCGCCGCGGTCTGGTGCATGAGAAAACTGATGCAGATGCCCAGCGCGAACACCAGCGCCCAGGCCGCCAGGCTGCGCACGACCAGGTCGGTCAGCAGGCGGCCGCGCCACGATACATAGAGGCGGAAGGCCGGGAAGATGGCCACCACGCCCAGGCCGCACAGGTACACAAGGAACAGATGGATCTGCGGAGGATCCGCCAAGGCATCGTCCGAGAATTTCAAGCCGGTGGCAGTCAGGCCGCAGGTGATCACGATCGCGGCATCGAGCAAGCGATAGAGATAGCTTGCTCCGCTGAATCTAGACGACGTGTCCGTTTGGGACGGGTCCATCGCGCACTCCTGTTCGTGGGGAGCCGCCGTGCGGAAGGCAAAAACTGTGCACCGCCGCAAAGCTTGTGGCTACCGACAAAATCTTATTGAGTGCGCAACGCACCCGAAACCTCCAAACGATGTAGGAGAAGGCTTAGGACATCCGTCGAATGTGCGGGCCTAGGAAAAGAGAGTGGAATGTCGCAACCCGTTACGCATCGGGCTCACTCCAAGCAACGAAGTCATTCACAAGTGGATTTGCCATGACGACATTTTTCGGAACGTTGAGCCGAGGCATAGCAGCTATCGCGCTCGTGTCCTCGCTGGGCGCTTGCGCCTTGTCTCCCGGTATGACCTTTGACGCCAATCAGCTTGCGGATCCGTTGGATCCGAACTCCAAGGCGGTAATCAAGGAAATCACGCCCTCGCTGGTGCTTGAAGACCAGCGCGCGCGCCAGGCATTGCTCGACAACGAAGGGGTCGACAAGCTCTATGGCAAGTCCGGGCCGTACCTGATCGGGCCCGGAGACATCCTCTCGATCGTGGTGTGGGATCACCCCGAACTCGTTCTTCCGACGCAAACCTACGCCATCGGGACAGGGGTAACGGAACTAGCCATTGGAGACACCGCCTCGGGCATTCCGGGCTATACGGTTTCATCCACTGGATATATCCAATTTCCCTATGCGGGATTGCTGAAAGTGGCCGGGTTGACGGAACTTCAGGCGCGCAATCTCATAGTGAATAGTTCAAGCAAGTACATCCAGGATCCGCAGATCACCGTACGCGTTCTGGGATATCGCAGCAAGCGTGTTTACGTGGATGGCGAAGTGAAGACGCCGGGCGCAATCGCGATCAACGATATCCCGATGACCCTGTTGGAAGCCGTCAACAGGGCCGGAGGCATTCTGCCCACGGGCGATCGCAGCGCGGTCTACGTGATCCGTGACGGACGCCGTACTCGCGTGAACGTGCCTGCGCTGATCGAGCGTGGCCAAGACCTGAATCAGGTGCTGCTGAAGTCGGGCGACATCGTCAGGGTCACGCCGCGCGACGACAGCAAGGTGTTCGTGATGGGCGAGGTGACCTTGCCCACCGCGGCAGTGATGCGTGACGGACGCATGTCGTTGACCGAAGCGCTGGGCTTGGCCGGAGGACCGAACCAGCTGACCTCGAATCCGTCGCAAATATTCGTTGTGCGCAGCACTGAGCAAGCGACGCCGCTGGTGTTCCACCTGAACGCCGGCTCGCCGCAGACTCTTGCGGTGGCGGAGAAGTTCGAGTTGCAACCCAAAGACGTGGTGTTCGTGGATACGGCGGCCCTGGTGCGGTGGAACCGCTTCATCAGCAACCTGTTCCCGAGCGCCCAGACCGTACAGACCGTGAAGTCCATAGATTAGTCCGCCTTAAACCACGCCTGGGGACGCCGCGACCGCGGCGGCGTCTTCTCTTGGAGAGCTGCATGTCGTTGCCCATCGAATCGTTCGAGCCGTCCGTGCCGGCTCGTCAGCAGGAAACTCCGTTGTCGTCCCATGTGGACGCCATCTTTTCCAACCGGTGGATGATCATCGCGATCACTCTGCTTGCATTACTGGGGGCGCTTACCTATGTGATGATCACGCCCAAGGTGTACTCGGCCGACATCATCGTGCAGGTGGAAGAGGAAATGCCGCAGGGGCAGAGCCGCAGCCTGCTCGGCGACGTATCTTCCATGTTCGATACCAAGGCGGAGACCTCGGGCGAAATGGAAGTGCTGCGCTCGCGCATGGTGGTCGGACCCGCCGTCGACAAGTTCCTGCTGTACATCCAGGCCAAGCCGCGCTATTTCCCCGTGATCGGCGAGTGGCTGGCGCAGCGCTACGAAAGCCTGCCGTACCCGTCGAGCCTGCCGCGCGGCGGCTATGCATGGGGCGGCGAAGCCATCGCGATCTCGCAGCTGGACGTGCCCAACGAATGGCTGGGCAAGCCCTTTCGCGTGACCACGCTGGGCGAAGGGCGTTATACGTTGAGCGACAAGTTCACGGGCGCCACCTTCAACGGCACCGTGGGCAAGCCCGAGCATTTCCGGCTGCCTGGGGGCGGCGCGATGGACGTGCATATCGACGCGCTGACGGGACGCCCCGGCACCGAGTTCACGGTGTCGCGCAGTTCGCGCCTGGCGGCCATCGAGGACGTGCAGGCGCGCCTGGGTATTTTCGAGCGCGGCCGCACATCGGGGGTGATCGGCGTCACGCTGGAAGGCAATGATCCGGCGCTGACGACTGCCGTGCTCAACCAGATCGGCCAGGAATACGTGCAGCAGAACGTGAACCGCAAGTCGGCGCAGGCCGAGAAGTCGCTGGTATTCCTTGAACAGCAGCTGCCGGTGCTCAAGGGCGAGCTGGACGCCGCCGAGACCAAGTACAACTCGCTGCGCAACAAGCGCGGCACCATCGACCTGAGCGAAGAAGCCAAGCTGATCCTGGCGCAATCGGTGGACGCGCAGACCAAGGTGATGGAACTGCGCTCCAAGCGCCAGGAAATGATCACCCGCTTCGCGCCGACCCACCCCAGCATCGTGGCGCTGGATCGCCAGATCGCCGGGCTGACCGGGGACGTGAACCGCATCGGCAACAACATCCGCCAACTGCCCGACCTGGAGCAGGACGTGGTGCGCCTGGTGCGCGACGTGCGCGTCAATACCGAGCTCTACACGGCATTGCTCAACAACGCCCAGCAGTTGCGCCTGATCCGCGCCGGCAAGGTGGGCAACGTGCGCATCCTGGATTCGGCGGTGCAGCCGGACAAGCCGGTGCGTCCCAAGGCCGCCATCATCATCGGCGTGGCGACCGCCTTCGGCCTGATCTTCGGCATGCTGTGCGCGTTCGTGCGCAATGCGCTGTTCGGCGGCCTGTCCGAACCCGACGACGTCGAACGTCATACCGGCCT
The DNA here is from genome assembly GCF_029839485.1 of Achromobacter sp. GD03932. Classification (NCBI taxonomy): domain Bacteria; kingdom Pseudomonadati; phylum Pseudomonadota; class Betaproteobacteria; order Burkholderiales; family Alcaligenaceae; genus Achromobacter; species Achromobacter sp. GD03932. Next base: position 29,810 of record NZ_JAOCAT010000040.1, on the reverse strand, counting down.
GCCCGTATTGGCCGCCATTCCGTACAGCGACATGCAGGACAAGCTGTGGCGGCGCAGCCGGCGCAAGAACGCCAGCGTGCCGGCGCTGCTGGCCCAGAGCCAGGGCAACGCGCCGCCCATCGAAAGCCTGAGGTCGTTCCGCAACGTGTTGCAGGCGTCGCTGCGCCAGTCGGCCAACAACATGGTCATGTTCACCGGGCCGGTGGCAGGCGTGGGGAAGTCCTTCCTGTCGGCCAACTTCGCTTTCATCCAGGGCGGCGTGGGCAAGCGCGTGCTGCTGATCGACGCTGACTTCCGCAAGGGCCAGCTCAACCGCTATTTCGGCGTGCCCAAGGAAGACGGCCTGTTCGAAGTGCTGTCGGGCACGATACCGCTGACCCAGGTCCGCAAGCACAGCGTGTCCGAGGGCGTGGACTTCATCGCTACCGGCGCGGTGACCTTCGACCCGTCGGAGCTGCTGGCGTCGCCGGTGTTCGGCGAAACCCTGCGTGAACTGGCCTCGCAGTACGACATGGTGATCCTGGACACGGCGCCCGTGCTGTCGTCTCCGGACGCCGCCGTGGTCGGCACGCATGCGGCCGCAGTGATGGTGGTGGTGCGCTCGGGCATGAACACCGTGGGCGAAATCCGCGAGACGGCCAAGCGCCTGATCCAGGCGGGCGCGCCGGTGGACGGCGTGCTCTTCAACGGTCTCAAGCTCATGCCGGAACGCTTTGGCTTCCGGTCCAAGTACGGCAGTTACCGCTACTCCCGTGCGGCGTATTACGGCGATTTCAAACAGAACGGCCCTAAATAACGCCACCCGGAGAAACTGGCATGCACGGAACTTTTGGCTGGGACACGCCGCAAATTCTGGATGCGGTTTTCAAGGCTTACGACATACGCGGCACGGTGCCGGATGAAATCGATGCGAGGTTCGCGCACAGCCTGGGGATGGCGGCGGGTACCCAGGCCCGCGAACAGGGGGCGCGGTCCATCGTGGTGGGGAGGGATGGCAGGCTGAGCAGCGTCGAGCTGGCGGCCGCCTTGCAGGCGGGCCTGCGCTCGGCGGGCATGCACGTCATCGACATCGGCATGGCGACCACGCCGATGGTGTACTTTGCGACGCGCCTGATGGACACGGGCGCGGGCATCGCGGTCACGGGCAGCCACAACCCGCCCGCGCACAACGGCTTCAAGATCGTGCTGGACGGCGCTTCGCTGTATGGCGAGGGCATCACCGCGCTGCGCGATGCGATGCGCTTGCCGATAGAGTCGGCCAGCGCATCGGGTGGGCGCACGCAAATGCAGATCATGCCGTGCTACACCGCGCGCCTGATGGGCGACATCCGCATGGCGCGTCCGATGAAGATTGCGATCGATTGCGGCAATGGCGTGGCCGGCGCCGCGGCGCCGGCGCTGTTCCGCGCCCTGGGCTGCGAAGTGGTCGAGCTGTTCTGCGAGGTCGACGGTTCGTTCCCGGGCCATCACCCGGATCCGGCCGATCCGCAGAACCTGCAGGACCTGATCTATTGCCTGCGCTACTCCGACTGCGAGGTCGGCCTGGCGTTCGACGGCGACGGCGACCGGCTCGGCGTGGTGACCAAGACGGGGCAGATCATCTGGCCCGATCGCCAGCTGATCCTGTTCGCGCGCGACGTGCTGTCGCGCAATCCGGGCGCCGAGATCCTCTATGACGTCAAGTGCAGCCGCCACGTGGCGCGCGCCATTACCGAGGCGGGCGGCAAGGCCACCATGTGGAAGACGGGGCACTCGCTGATCAAGGCCAAGATGCGCGAAACCGGCGCGTTGCTGGCTGGCGAGATGAGCGGCCACATTTTTTTCAAGGAGCGCTGGTACGGCTTTGACGACGGCATCTACGCCGCCGCCCGGCTGCTGGAGATTCTGTCCGGCGCGCCGGACCCCTCGGCCCTGCTGGAAAGCCTGCCGCAGTCCTGCGCCACACCCGAAATCAAGCTGGAAACCGCCGAAGGCGAGCAGTTCGACCTGGTGGAAGCGCTGCGCGCGCAGGGACAGTTTCCCGGCGCGCAGTCCATCAACGACCTGGACGGCATCCGGGTGGACTACGCCGACGGCTTCGGCCTGGCGCGTCCGTCCAACACCACGCCGACGGTGGTATTGCGTTTCGAAGGGGACACGGTGGCCGCATTGGCCCGTATCGAGGAGGATTTCCGCAACGCGTTCCGACGCATTGCCCCTCATGTTCGTTTACCGTTTTAAGGAGCATCACGCGATGGGAAAGGCCAAGTATGCGGTTGAGGCGCTAAGGGCGAATTCGGGCCTGGCGGACAGCCCGGAGTGGCAGGCGTTCGCGCAGGCCGCGCACGGCGCGGAATTGGACGGCGCGGCGCTGAAGGTCATCGAGGCGGCGGGTCTGTGCGTGGACCTGAGCATGCAGCGGCAATCGCCGGCGCTGGAAGCCGCGGCCATGTCGCTGCTGCAGGCGCGTGGCGTGGCGGATGCGCGCCAGGCTTTGTTCGCGGGCGAACCGGTCAACTGGACCGAAGGCAAGCCGGCATGGCATACGGCGCTGCGCGCCGGGCGCACGCGGGAACAGCCCGACGGCCAGGATGCGGACTCCGTCTGCGAGCATTCGCGCATGACGGACTTCGTGCGCCGGGTGGACCAGACGGCCGACTTCAACACGGTGCTGCATATCGGCATCGGCGGCAGCGATTGGGGGCCGCGCCTGGCGGTCCAGGCGTTTGGCGGGGCGCAGCAGCGCCGGCAGATCCGCTTCGTGTCCAACATCGACGGACACGCGTTCCATGATGCGGTGGCCGGGCTGGATCCGCGCCGCTGCCTGGTGGTGGTGTCTTCCAAGTCCTTCACCACCGCCGAGACGCTGCACAACGCGCGCGCGGCCATCGCCTGGCTCAAGCAGGGCGGCGTGACCGACGTGTCCGAGCACCTGGCCGCTGTCACCGCCAACGTGTCGGCGGCGCGCGCGCTGGGCGTGCCGTCCAGCCAGATATTCAAGATGTGCGACTGGGTGGGCGGGCGCTATTCGGTCTGGTCGGTGGCCGGCCTGTCGATCGCGCTGACGGTGGGCGCTGACGTGCTGATCGGCATGCGGGCGGGCGCCGAAGCCATGGACCAGCATTTTCAGCAGGCGCCGTTCGCGTCGAACGCACCCATCCAGCTCGCGCTGGCGGGCCTGGTCAACTGCAGCGTGCTGGGCCAGAACTCGCTGAACATCGCGGCCTATAGCGCGCGGCTGCTGCACCTGGTCACCTATCTGCAGCAGCTGGAAATGGAATCGCTGGGCAAACGGGTCGCGGGCGATGGCGCGGCGGTCGGGGTGCCGACGGCTCCCATCATCTGGGGCATGCCTGGCACCGACGGGCAGCACACCTTCTTCCAATGGCTGCATCAGAGCGAAGAGGGCGCGCCGGTGGACTTCATCGCCAGCCTGCAAGGCCACGCGGACAGTCCGGATGCGCACCGCATGCTGTTGGCCAACTGCCTGGCGCAGCGCCAGGCGCTGCTGCGCGGCAAGTGCCTGGAGCAGGCGCTGATGGATGTGGCGCACATCGACGACCAGGAGCGCGCGCTGAGCCTGGCGCAGCACATGGTGCATCCGGGCGGGCGGCCTTCGACCCTGATCGTGTTGCGCCAGCTGGATCCGCGCGGCCTGGGCGCGCTGCTGGCGCTGTACGAGCACAAGGTATTCGTGCAGAGCGTGGTCTGGGGCATCAATCCCTTCGACCAGTGGGGCGTGGAGCTGGGCAAGCGCCTGGCCACCGGCATCGAGCGGGAGCTGGCGGTGCCGGTGTCGGCCGGCGTGGTGGACTGGGGCCATGACGCGTCCACCTCGTACTGGATCGACCGCTACCGCAGCCATGCGCAGGCGCCGCGGCCGCGCCATGCCTGGGTGCCGGGCGTGGCGGCGCATCTGTGAGGGAGACCATGCAGGACCTGCATGTATTGGTGACGGGCGGCGCGGGCTACATCGGCACGCACACGCTGGTGGCGATGCTGGCGGCGGGCCAGCGGCCGCTGGTGCTGGATAACTTCAGCAACGGCAGCCGCGAGGCCGTGCGCCGCGTCGAGCGCCTGTGCGGCGTGGAGATCCCGCTGGTGGAAGGGGACATCCGCAGCCCCGGCCTGGTCGAATCGGTGCTGGCCGAATCGGCGGCGCGCGGCGCGCCGGTGCAGGCGGTGCTGCATCTGGCCGGCAGCAAGGCGGTGGGCGAGTCGGTGGCCGATCCGCTCAAGTACTACGACAACAACGTCGGCGGCTCCGTGACGCTATTGCGCGCCATGCGCGAGGCGGGCGTGGCGCGCATGGTGTTCAGTTCTTCGGCCACTGTCTACGGCGAGCCCCACTTCCTGCCGCTCACCGAGGCGCATCCGCTGGCGCCGACCAACCCCTACGGCCGCACCAAGCTGATGGTGGAGGAAGCGCTGCGTGACGTTTGCGCGGCCGATCCCGCGTTCAGCGCGGTGACGTTGCGCTACTTCAATCCCATCGGGGCGCATCCGAGCGGCCAGATCGGGGAAAGTCCGCGCGACATTCCGAACAACCTGTTCCCCTACATCACCCAGGTGGCGGTGGGGCGCCAGCCGTTCCTGCGGGTGTTCGGCGACGATTACGAGACGGCCGACGGCACGGGCGTGCGCGACTACCTGCACGTGATGGACCTCGCGCAGGGGCATGTGCAGGCGCTGGCCTATTCGGAGCGCCATCCCGGGTTCGTGGCGATCAATCTGGGCACGGGGCAGGGCACCAGCGTGCTGGAGCTGGTGCATGCGTTCGAGCGGGTCAACGGCTGCCGGATTCCCGTGCGCCCGCAAGCCAGGCGTCCCGGCGACGTCGAGAAAATGTGGACCGATCCTGCGCTGGCGGCATCTTTGTTCGGCTGGCGCAGCACGCATGACGTGGACGCGATGTGCGCGGACGGCTGGCGCTGGCAGCAGGGCAACCCACAGGGCTACGAACAGGACACAGGGACATAACCCCTGCGCCGTATCGGATGGATTCCGCGAAACCGGCGCGAGCGGTTACAGTTGACGGAAATATTGCGAAGCAGCATTGCCCGGCGGCCTGGCCGCCGCGGCCGTGCACCGTCAACGAGGCGCACCCATGTTTGAATTCAATCCCTCTACCGGCTTCCTGCAGGAGCCGCAGTCATGAGCGGGCCGACCTACAGCGCGCCGGCCCACTGGAACCTGGACAGCATCGTCTCGGGCCTGCGCGAAGCCCGCGTGGCCTGGCGCGGTCCCCGCGGCCGCCTGCGCGAAGACGCCGGCCTGCGCGAATTCCCGTCGCAGGAAAGCCTGCGCCAGATCGTCAAGGACCTCTGTGGCGCCTTGTTCCCGATGCGCCTGGGTCCGATCGACCTGCGCGAGGAGGTCGAGGACTTTTACGTCGGCCATACCATCGGCGCGGCGCTCGACGCGCTGCTGCACCAGGTCTGTCTGGAACTGCAGTACGTGGGCCGGCCCGAACAGACCGGGCCCGCGGATGCGCGCCAGCGCGCCATCGAGATCGTGCGCCAGTTCGGCGCCGAGCTGCCGCGCGTGCGCGCCGCGCTGGACCTGGACGTGACCGCGGCCTATCAGGGCGACCCGGCCGCGCACAACGTGGACGAGGTCCTGCTGTGCTATCCAGGCGTGGCGGCGATGATCCACCACCGTCTGGCCAATGTGCTGTATCGCCTGGGCGCGCCGATGCTGGCGCGCATCGTGGCGGAAATCGCGCATGCGGATACGGGCATCGACATCCACCCGGGCGCCACCATCGGCCGCAGCTTCTTCATCGACCACGGCACCGGCGTCGTGATCGGCGAGACCGCCATCATCGGCGACCGCGTGCGCCTCTATCAAATGGTCACGCTGGGCGCCAAGCGCTTCCCGCCCGGCGAAAACGGCGAACTCAAGAAGGGCCTGGCGCGCCACCCCTTGATCGAGGACGACGTGGTGATCTACGCTGGCGCGACGATTCTCGGCCGCGTCACCATCGGCAAGGGTTCGACCATCGGCGGCAACGTCTGGCTGACCCGCAGCGTGCCGCCGGGCAGCAACGTGACCCAGGCCAGCCTGGTCAGCGACATGCCCGACTGCGGCCTGGGCGGCTGAGCAGCTTGAGGCCGCTGCCCTCCTTGCGCAGCGGCCGGCCCTGAGGAGCCTGGATGGACACTCGAGTCTCTGATCTGGCCGCGCTGCGCGGCTTTGTCGACCGCCACCCGCGGCTGTTCGTGCTGACGGGAGCGGGCGTCAGCACCGACTCCGGCATCCCCGACTACCGTGACACCGAAGGCGAATGGAAGCGCAAGCCGCCCATGACGCTGCAGACCTTCATGGGCGGCGAACTGGCGCGGGCGCGCTATTGGGCGCGCAGCATGGTGGGCTGGCGCCGTTTCGGCCAGGTGCAGCCCAATGCCTCGCACCGGGCGCTGGCGCGGCTGGAATCGCGCGGCCGCGTTTCGGTGCTGGTGACGCAGAACGTCGATGGCCTGCATGAGGCCGCCGGCAGCCGCGACGTCGTGGACCTGCACGGCCGGCTGGACGAGGTGCGTTGCATGGCCTGCGATTGGCGCGGCGGCCGCCAGGCCTGGCAAGAGGCGCTGCAGGACGGCAATCCGGAATGGACGCTGCTGGAAGCCTCGGACGCGCCTGACGGCGACGCCGACCTGGAAGGCGAGGACTTCGCGCGTTTCCAGGTGCCGCCCTGTCCGCGCTGCCGCGGCATCGTCAAGCCGGACGTGGTCTTTTTTGGCGAAACCGTGCCGCGCGAGCGCGTGGACCACGCCAATGCCGGCCTCATGAACGCGGACGCGGTGCTGGTGGTGGGGTCATCGTTGATGGTGTATTCCGGCTACCGCTTCGTCAGCGCCGCGTCGCGCAACGGCATGCCGATAGCTGCCATCAACCTGGGGCGCACCCGCGCCGACAGCATGCTGACCCTGAAAGTGGAACTGCCCTGCGCCGTGGCGCTGGACGCGCTGTAATACGCCCTAGGGCCGGCCGGTTTTTGACCGGTCTAAGCAAGTGCTTGCCCTGCAAAGGTTTTTTTCCGCTGTTACAGACCTTTCCATAGGGTTGTCCACAGGAACTGGGGATAACTCCTAGGGATAACCCCGAGTTTTCGACCTTTTTCGGGCAGCGTTTGTCAAGTCTCGGCGGCGTCCGCCATGTCCCCCATTAGCGCCTTGCGGGCCGCGTGCCAGCTGCCGGCATCCGGCGCATACAGCAGGCCGCCGGTGCGATGCGTGGGCTTGTAGGGCGAACCGTCGAAGTGGGCCGCGTAGCCGCCGGCCTCGCGGTGCAGCAGCCAACCGGCAGCGTGGTCCCAGGCCGTCAACTGGTTGTAGAACGCGATGTGGCAGTGCCCGGCGGCCAGCATGCGGTACTCATGCGCGGCGCAACGCAGCGAGGCGGTGCTGCCCAGGCGCGACAGGTTGCTGTTGACGGTGGTGCGCATCGGCTCGGGCAGGGCGCCGGTCGAGATCAGGCCGTCCATGTCTTCGGGCGGCGCGGGGCTGGCCACCGCGAGCTGGGCCTGCTTGCCGTTTTCATATTCCATCCAGGCGCCTTCACCGCGCACGGCGAGGGCGCTGTCGCGGCTGACCGGGTCGTAGATGACGCCCGCGATCACGTCGCCGCGATGGCAGGCGGCGATCATCATGCCGAAGAGAGGCAGGCCCGCGACGTAGTTGCGGGTGCCGTCGATGGGGTCGATCAGGAAGGCCAGGTCGGCGTCGACCAGCATGTTCAGCAGCGCGGGATTGCGGGCCGAGGCTTCTTCGCCGATCAGCACGGCGCCCGGATGCAGTTTGGCCAGGCGCGCGGCGATCAGGCGCTCGGCGGCTTCGTCCGCGTCGGTCACGAGGTCGCGGGCGGAGCTTTTGCCGCGCACCGCGCCTTCCGGCAGATTGCGAAAGCGCGGCATGACTTCCGTCTGCGCGGTTTCGGCCAGGATAGCGGCAAGCCGGCGGGTGTCCTCGCGGGTGAAGGTTCTGCTCATACGGACTCGTTCGGTCAGGGAACGCGCAAATCTACCATGCCCGGCGCAGGCCGCGATGCAACATATCGGACTCCCGCCAGCACGCCGGGCAAATGCAAGCGGCCCCCGCCGGCAGAAACCGGCGGGGGCCGCAGTGCGCCAGGGGCCGTCAGGCGCCCAGGTCCACGCAGAGGTACTTGATTTCCAGGTACTCTTCGATGCCGTACTTCGAGCCTTCGCGGCCCAGGCCGGATTGCTTGACGCCGCCGAACGGACCGACTTCATTGGAGATGATGCCGGTGTTGATGCCGACGATGCCGTACTCCAGGGCCTCGGACACGCGCCAGATGCGGGCGTAGTCGCGGGTGAAGAAGTAGGCGGCCAGGCCGAAGATGGTGTCGTTGGCCATGCCGATGACTTCCGCTTCGGTTTCGAAGCGGAACAGCGGGGCCACCGGGCCGAAGGTTTCCTCGGTCGCGAAGCGCATGGACTGGGTCACGTCGCGCACCACGGTCGGTTCGAAGAAGGTGCCGCCCAGCGCGTGGGGCTTGCCGCCGGCGATCACCTTGGCGCCGTGCGCGGTGGCGTCGGCGATGTGCTCCTGCACCTTTTCCACGGCGCTGCTGTCGATCAGCGGACCCTGGGTCACGCCGTCGGCGAAGCCGTCGCCGACCTTCATGGCCTCGACCTTGGCGACCAGGCGCTTGGCGATTTCTTCGTACACGCCGGCCTGCACGTAGATGCGGTTGGCGCAGACGCAGGTCTGGCCCGCATTGCGGTACTTGGAAGCCAGGATGCCGTCGACCGCGCGGTCCAGGTCAGCGTCGTCGAACACGATGAAGGGCGCATTGCCGCCCAGTTCCAGCGACAGCTTCTTGATGGTGGGCGCGCATTGCTCCATCAGCGTGCGGCCGACTTCGGTGGAGCCGGTGAAGCTCAGCTTGCGCACCACGTCGCTTTCGCACAGGGCCGCGCCGATTTCGCGCGAGCTGCCGGTGATGACGTGGAACACGCCTGCGGGCACGCCGGCTTCTTCAGCCAGCACGGCCAGCGCCAGCGCGGTCAGCGGGGTCTGCTGGGCGGGCTTGACCACCATGGTGCAGCCGGCGGCCAGGGCCGGGCCGACCTTGCGGGTGATCATGGCGGCGGGGAAGTTCCACGGCGTGATCGCGGCGGTGACGCCGATGGGCTGCTTGAGCGCCATCAGGCGCTGGCCGGCCTTGGGGCTTTGCAGGATGTCGCCGTCGATGCGCTTGGCTTCTTCGCCGAACCACTCCAGGAACGAGGCGGCGTAGGCGATTTCGCCGGCGGCTTCGGTCACGGGCTTGCCCTGCTCGGACGTCATGATGGCGGCCAGGTCCTGCTGGTTCTGCATCATGAGCTGGGCCCACTTCAGCAGGATGGCGGCGCGTTCCTTGCCGGTCTTGGCGCTCCAGGCGGGCAGGGCGGCCTCGGCGCTGGCGATGGCCTGTTCGGCTTCCTTGCGGCCCAGCTTGGGCACCGACACGATGGTCTTGCCGGTGGAGGGATTGTCCACGGGGATGGACGGGCCGTTGCCGGCGGCTACCCACTTGCCGTCGATGTAGCAGGCGTCGCGCAGCAGATCGGGGCGCGCCAGGGGATGGGTCAGTGCGGTCATTATTGGAGTCTCCTTGAAGGGATGCGGTGGGCCAGGAAACGGCTTGCGGGCGTGGCGGCTGATCCGCTACGCCCGCAAAACTTGTGCCTGCCCGCCGGAATACCGGTAGTTCAGGTCCTGTGCGTCAGGCGGCGAGCGCCTCGGACAGGATGGCCAGTGCGCGATCGAACTGGGCGTCGGGGATGGTCAAGGGGTACAGGAAGCGCAGGACGTTGCCGTACACACCGCAGCTTAGCAAAATCAGACCCTTTTCGATGGCGCGGGCTTGCACGCGCTTGACCGCTTCGGCGTCCGGCTTGCCGGTGGCGGGATCGTTCAGTTCCAGGGCGACCATGGAGCCCAGGCCGCGCACGTCGGCGATGCCCGGCACCTTGGCGCGCAGGCCTTCCAGATGCGCGCGCAGCTTGTCGCCCAGGGCGACGGCGCGTTCGCACAGCTTTTCCTCGGCGATCACGTCCAGCACGGCATGCGCCGCGGCGACCGCCAGCGGGTTGCCGGCATAGGTGCCGCCCAGGCCGCCGGCGGCGGGCGCGTCCATGACGTCGGCGCGGCCGACCACGCCCGAGATCGGGAAGCCGCCGCCCAGGCTCTTGGCCATGGTGATCAGGTCGGCCTGGACCGAGTGGTGTTCCATGGCGAACAGCTTGCCGGTGCGGCCGAAGCCGGTCTGGACTTCGTCGGCGATCAGCAGGATGCCGTGCTCGTCGCAGATCTTGCGCAGCGCCGTCATCAGTTCAGGCGGGGTGATGTTGAAGCCGCCTTCGCCCTGGACAGGTTCGAGAATGATGGCCGCGACGCGCTTGGGATCGATGTCGCACTTGAACAGCAGGTCCAGCCCCTTGAGCGAGTCCGCCACGGTGATGGACTGGGTGGCGTTGGGGAAGGGCACGTGATAAATGTCGCCCGGCATCGGGCCGAACGACAGCTTGTACGGGTCGACCTTGCCGGTCAGCGCCATGCCCAGCATGGTGCGGCCATGGAACGAGCCCGAGAAGGCGATGACGCCCGAGCGGCCGGTGGCCGAGCGCGCGATCTTGATGGCGTTTTCGACGGCTTCGACGCCGGTGGTGAAGAAGGCGCTCTTCTTCAGGCCGTCGATGGGGGCGAGGCGGTTGATGCGCTCGGCCAGCGAGACATAGCCTTCGTACGGCACGATCTGGTAGGCCGTGTGCGTGAAGTTGTCCAGCTGCGCGGCGACCGCGGCCTTGATCTTCGGGTGCAGGTGGCCCGTGTTCAGGACGGCGATGCCGCCTGCGAAATCGATGTATTCCTTGCCATTGGCGTCCCACAGGGTGGCGTTTTCGGCGCGCACCGCGTAGAAGTCGCACATGACGCCGACGCCACGCGGCGTGGCCAGGGAACGGCGGGTATTCAGGTCCTGATTCTTCATCTCAGCCTCGGAGAGCATGATGGGCGGGAAAACCTTATTTAATGCTACGATGGCCCCATTTGTGGGAACCACTTTTATAAATCGGGTAGAACCAATTGCGGTCCATAGTCGGTGACTTGCTGCAGCTGCGGCTGGCGGACGGCTCCAGCGAGCCCATGAACAAGCGGCTGTACCGCGGCATCCGTGAAGCCATCCTGGATGGAGCCATTGCCGCGGACTCGCGCCTGCCCGCGTCGCGCGACCTGGCGGCCGAGCTCGGCATCGCCCGCAACACGGTGGTCCACGTCTACAGCCAGCTGCTGGCTGAAGGCTACACCCGCAGCCGCCAGGGCAACGGCACCTTCGTCAACGCCTCGGTGCCGGATTCCTACCTGGCCAGCGGCCGGCGCAAGCGCCAGCCGCCGCCCGCGCAGCCGCGCCCGGCGCTGTCGCCGCGTGGCGCCGCCATCGTCGATGGCGTCTCGGCCTCGCCCTACCAGTGGGGCGCCTTCATGCCCGGCGTGCCCGACCTGACCGAATTCCCGCACAAGAAGTTCGGCCGCATCTTCAGCGCCTTGTGGCGCAATCCCTCGCCCGACCTGCTGACCTACGCCTACGGCGGCGGGCTGCCGGCCCTGCGCGAGGCGCTGGCCCAGCATCTGGCGCTGACCCGCTCGATCGATTGCGATCCCGAGCAGATCATCATCACCGAAGGTTCGCATCAGGCCATCGACCTGACCACCCGCATCCTGGGCGAGGCCGGCGAGACCGCCTGGGTCGAGGATCCGGGCTACTGGGGGGCGCGCACCATCCTGCAGGCCAACGGCCTGCACACCGTGCATCTGCCGGTGGACGAGGAAGGCATGCGCCTGCCGGAAACCGTCGGCACGCCGCCGCGCTTCATCTTCGTCACGCCCTCGCACCAGTATCCGCTGGGGCCGGTCATGTCGCTGACGCGCCGGCGCCAGCTGCTGGCGGTGGCGCGGCAAAGCGGCAGCTGGATCATCGAAGACGACTACGACAGCGAATTCCGCTTCTCCGGCCGGCCCATCGCTTCGCTGCTGGGGCTGGAACCGGACGCGCCTGTGATCTATATGGGCACCTTCAGCAAGACCTTGTATCCGGGCCTGCGCGTGGGCTATCTGGTGCTGCCCAAGACCTTGACCGCCGCGTTCCAGGCGGCGCACGCGGAGCTCTACCGCGAAGGCCACCTGATGACGCACGCGGCCCTGGCCACGTTCATCTCGGAAGGTCACTACGCCGCCCACATCCGCCGCATGCGCATGCTGTATGGACGGCGCCGCGCCATGCTGGTCAATCTGATCGAACGCCGGCTGGGGCCGGATTGGCTGCATCGCGACGCCAGCATGGCGGGGCTGCACCTGGTGCTGACGCTGCCGCAGGACATGGACGACCTGCGCGTGGTGGATGTGGCGCGCAGCAAGGGCGTGCTGACGCGCGCGCTGTCGCGCTACTACGTCAACGACGAAGGCCGCCGGCCTGGCCTGCTGCTGGGCTACGCCTGCGTGCCCGAGCATGACATCGCGCGCAAGTTCGAGGTGTTGCTGGACAGTCTGAACGAAGTGGCGCGCGCGTCCGCCGCGGCGCAGCCCGTGGCCGCGTCAGGCGGGCGCTAGCGCTGCCGCGAAGGCGGCGGCGTTGCGCATGCCCTGGTCTTCGAAGTTGGTGTTGAACACCGCGTGTGCCTGGGCGCTTTGCGCCGCCAGGCGTGAGAAGCGCTCGGCCAGCTCGGCCAGTTCCTGTTCCGAGTATTCGTATTGGAAGCGGCCCGAGGACGCGGCGCCGGACACGTTCCAGGTGGCCGTGTTGCGCCCATGCAGGCGCAGCAGCGTCAGTTCCGGATGGGTGCATTCCCAGACCGCGGGGACGGTGTTGTCGAACCCTTGCGGACTGTCGACCACCGTATGGACCACCCCGAGATCGCGTTCGAAGGCCAGGGTGTCCGCGGTGGCGGCGGGCGAATCGAACCAGCTGCGGTGGCGGAATTCCACCGACACCAGGTGTTCTTCCATGCGGCGCGCGCAGTCGGCCACCCGCGCCCGGCCGCGCGCATCGCGCCGGATCCAGGGCGGAAACTGGAAATGCGCCGCGCCCAGCTTGCCGGCCATGCGCAAGGGCTCCAGCGCAAGCTGGTAGCGGCGCCAGAGTTCGTCGCGCAGGTCGGCGGGCATGCGGTCGTGGTAGATGACGGGTTCCGGCCAGTCAGGGAGTTCGCGCCGGATGTCCGCGGGCAATGCGGACAGCGGCGTCTGATGGCCGGTGAACAGCCGGAAGGCCTTGATGTTGAAGACGAAATCGTCCGGCGTGCGCTGCGCCCACAAGTAGGCGTTTTCGGCCGTGGGCATGGCGTAATAGCTGGAATCGACCTCCGCCATGGGAAAGCGCGAAGCATAGAAGCGCAGCCGCGCTTCGGCGCTGCGGACCTCGGGCGGGTAGAAGCGGCCGCAGGCCAGCAGGGTGGGGTCGGTCCAGGAGGCGGTGCCGCTCAAGAGGCGCATGGCCACAGGCAAATCAGACTTTATCGAAAAAATTCTGTATAAATATACAGTGTTCATCCGTAGCCCGGCAATGTCCGGGCTCGCCGTTTTCAGCGGCCGCCATGCTGCGGCCCCGTCCCATGTCCGACCAAACCGATACGTCCAACCCGTCCGCCGAACGTCCCGATCCCCTGGCCGATCTCAATCCCGCCCAACGCGAGGCCGCCGAGTTCGGCGTGGCCGGCGCGCCGGGGGACGACGGTCCCCTGCTGGTGATCGCCGGGGCCGGCTCGGGCAAGACCAACACGCTGGCCCACCGGGTCGCGCACCTGATCCTGAACGGCGCCGATCCCCAGCGCATGCTGCTGTTGACCTTCTCGCGCCGCGCGGCGCTGGAAATGGAACGGCGCGTGGGCTCGGTGCTGCAGCGGGTGATGCGGCTGCGCGCCACGCAGCAGGCGCCGTCGCTGCCCTGGGCTGGCACCTTCCACGCCATCGGCGCGCGCCTGCTGCGCGATTGCGCGCAACGCATCGGCCTGTCCGAAGCCTTCACCATCCATGACCGCGGCGACGCCGAGGACCTGATGGGCATGGTGCGCCACGAGCTGGGCCTGTCGTCCACCAAGTCGCGCTTTCCGCTCAAGGGCACCTGCCTGGCCATCTATTCGCGCGTGGTCAACAGCCAGACGCCGGTGGCCGACGTGCTGAAGACCTCCTTCCCCTGGTGCGCCCAATGGGAAGACGAACTCAAGAACCTGTTCCGCGCCTACGTCGCGGCCAAGCAGGACCAGCAGGTGCTGGACTACGACGACCTGCTGCTGTACTGGGCCGAGATGATGGGCGATCCCGGCATCGCGGCCGACGTGGGGGCGCGCTTCGACCACGTGCTGGTGGACGAATACCAGGACACCAACCGTCTGCAGTCCGCCATCCTGCTGGCGATGAAACCCGACGGCCGCGGTTTGACGGTGGTGGGCGACGATGCCCAATCCATCTATTCGTTCCGCGCGGCCACGGTGCGCAACATCCTGGATTTTCCGAACCAGTTTCCCAATCCGGCCCGGGTCATCACGCTGGACCGCAACTACCGTTCGACCCAACCCATCCTGAACGCCTCCAATGCCGTGATCGGCCTGGCCACGGAGCGCTACGCCAAGGACCTGTGGACCGACCGCCAGTCGTCCCAGTTGCCTGAACTGGTGACGGTCAGCGACGAAGCCGGCCAGGCGCGCTGGGTGGCCGACCAGGTGCTGGGCCAGCGCGAGGGCGGGGCCACGCTCAAGTCGCAGGCGGCGCTGTTCCGCACCGCCAGCCACAGCGCCGCGCTGGAGCTGGAGCTGACCCGGCGCAACATTCCCTTCGTGAAGTTCGGCGGCCTGCGCTTCCTGGAGGCCGCGCACGTGAAGGACCTGTTGTCGATATTGCGCTGGGCGGAGAATCCGCGCGGCCGCATGGCGGGCTTTCGCGTGGCGCAGTTGCTGCCGGGCATCGGACCCGCCACGGCCGGCAAGCTGATGGACGCCATGTCCGCCTCCGCCGAACCGCTGCGCGCGTTGCGTGAATTCAAGCCGGGCGCGGCGGCGCAGGAAGAGTGGGGCGCTTTCGCCGATACCTATGCGGCCTTGTGCGATCCCGCGCTGAAATGGCCCGCCGACGTGGACCTGGCCCTGCGCTGGTATGGCGCGCAACTGGAACGGCTGTACGACGATGCGCGCGTGCGCCGCGCGGACCTGGACCAGCTGGTGCGCATCGCCGCGGGCTACGGCACGCGCGAACGCTTTCTTACCGAGCTGACGCTGGATCCGCCGGACGCCACCAGCGACGAGTCCGGCGCGCCGCATCGCGACGAGGACTACATGATCCTGTCCACCATCCATTCCGCCAAGGGCCAGGAATGGAAGGCGGTCTACGTCCTGAACGTGGTGGACGGCTGCATCCCGTCGGACATGAGCACCGGCACGGCCGAGGAAATCGAGGAAGAGCGCCGCCTGCTGTATGTGGCGATGACGCGCGCCAAGGAACGGCTGCAGCTCATCGTGCCGCAGCGCTTCTACGTGCACCAGCAGACCGGCATGGGCGACCGGCACGTCTACGGTTCGCGCACGCGCTACATCACCAATGCGATGCTGCCGCTGTTCGATCACTTGCCCAAGCTGCCGGATCTGCCCGCCGGGCGCGCGGCGCCCAAGGAGCCGCAGGCGCCCAGCGTGGATGTGGCCAAGCGGGTGCGCAACCTGTTCTCGTAGGCTGGGCTATCATCGGCCGATACACAAGCTGTCCGGTCGGGATCGCATTGACCAAGGGTGTTTATGTCTACTGAAGAACAGGCCGCCGACGACTCGAAACGAGAGGTCGTCGCATCGATCGCCTACGTGAACGGACGGCGGGAGCGCGAGGTTCCCATCGATCAGGTCGCCCAGTACGTCAGCCAGGACCACGGCATGCTGTGGATCGGCCTGCGCAATCCGCGCCCGGAAGTGCTGGCCAAGGTCGCCAGCGAACTCGGCGCCTGCGACAAGAACCAGGAAGAAATGCTGGAAGCCCACCGGCGGCCGAAGATCATCGACTACGGCAACATGATCCTCATCGTCGCCATCACGGTCGAGGTCGAGGCCGAGCGCCCCATCTTCGGCGAGACCCAGTTCCTGATCGGCGACGGCTTCCTGGTCACGGTGCGGCGCGGCGCCACCGCCGGCCATAGCCCCTTGCGCGAACGTCTGGAAGCCTCGCCCGACCTGCTCAAGCGCGGCAGCGACTATGTGGCTTCCGAGCTGCTGGACTGGCTGGTGGACCGTTATGTGGCGGCTGCCGGCAAGATCGAGTCCGTGGTCGAGGGCGCCGAACAGAAGCTGCTGATCCGCGGCGCCAAGGACTCCGACATCCGCAGGCTGTACCGGCAGCGCCGCGACTTGCTGCGCATCCATACCGTGGTGTCGCCGCTGGCCGAGATCTGCCGCCGCCTGGCGCGGGTCGAGATGTCGGCGGTGGACGAGCATGCCCGTCCGTATTTCGGCGAGGTCGCCGACCGCGTGCTGCGCGTGGATGAGCTTTTCAACTCGCTGCGCGAATCCCTGGCCTTCGCCTTTGAAGCCAGCCTGATGATAGGCCAGGCCGCGCAGAACGACACCACGCGCAAGCTGGCGTCCTGGGCCGCCATCCTGGCGGTGCCCACGGCCATTGCCGGCATCTACGGCATGAACTTCGAGTTCATGCCCGAACTGAAATCGCCCTGGGGCTATCCGATCACGCTGGGCGTGATCGTGTCGATCTGTTCGGTCCTGTATTGGCGCTTCCGCAAGTCCGGCTGGCTGTAGGAGGGGGGCTGCGCGCGGGGCCGCCGGCGGCCAGCGCGCGTAACCCGCCGGCCGGGCGCGACTCCACGTCCCGCCTTTATGGCAAACTGCCTGCGTTTTCCTACCTGGAGCCCGGCTGGTGCGCGGCAAATCTCCCTTACGCGGCGGCAGCAAGCTGACCGCCCTGATCGTCGCCGTGATCCTCGCGGCGGCGGGCGCCATCGTCAACTGGCTGCAGCCTTCGGAAAGAGATGGGCGCACCGAACGTCCGGCCCCTTCCACACAGGGCCGGCCCGGCGCGACGCTGGCTGGCGGCGTCCCGCAGGGCAGCTACACGCTCACCGGCACGATCGTGAACGTGGCCGACGGCGATACCGTGACCCTGCGCGCGCCCGACGGCCAGCACCGCATCCGCATGGACAGCATCGACGCGCCCGAAGAGGGCCACGGGTCCGATCAACCCGGACAGCCTTATGCCGAGGCTTCGCGCAAGAACCTGGCCGGCCTGGTCGCAGGCAAGACGCTCACCGCGCAATGCTACGAGAAGGATCAGTACGGCCGGGAAGTCTGCGCCCTGATCCTGGATGACGGCCGCTCGGCCAACCGCCTGCAAGTGGAGGCCGGTTACGCCTGGGCCTATACGGCGCGCCAGGGGGACTACCTGCGCGACAAGGCCATGCCGGACCTGCAGCGCCAGGCCAAGGCGGCCGGGCGCGGCCTGTGGGCGCAGCCCGGCGCCATGCAACCCTGGAAGTGGCGCTACGACTGCTGGCGGCAGCGCCAGTGCGGCTGAACCCGCGCGGGCCGGCCCGGAACGCCGCGCCCAAGCGCCGCCAGCCCTGGGGGATGCCTGGGTATGGTCCCCGGCCCGTGTTTGCTATCCTCTGTCGCAACGATTCGAAGGGAAGGTTTCCATGCGTGCATTGAAGCGGCTCTGGGCGGCGGCCATGCTGCTGTCGCTGGCGTTGGCGGGCTGCTCGCAAGAAAGCCCCATCAACAGCCCCTATCCGTCCGGCGCCGAAAGCCAGAACACGCTGTTTTCCGCCTTCGTCAAACGCTCTCCGAAGTACCTGGATCCGGCCAGCTCTTATTCCGGCGACGAGACCCCTTATACGTACAACATCTATGAGACGCTGTACGGCTACCACTACCTGAAGCGGCCCTACGAACTGGTGCCGCGCGCGGCGGCGTCGATCGACCCGCCCGTCTACCTGGACGCGCAGGGCAACACGCTGCCCGCCGACACGCCCGGCGAGCAGATCGCGCAAAGCATCTACGACATCAAGATCCGGCCGGGGGCGCGCTTTGCGCCGCATCCGGCATTCGCCCGCAAGACCGACGGCAGCTACGACTACTTCCCGCTGGCGCCAGGCGAACTGGACGACAAGTTCTACATTCCCGATTTCCCGCGCACCGGCACGCGCGAACTGACGGCCGACGATTACGTCTACGCGTTCCGGCGCCTGGTCAGCCCGCGCGTGGTGTCGCCGATCTCCAGCCTCATGACCGAGCATGTGACGGGCCTGAAGGAGTATGCGGACCGGCTGCGCCAGCGCGACCAGGCGCTGCGGCAAGACATGCCGGGCGGCGCCGGCGCGCCGCCCTGGCTGGATCTGCGCGAGGCCGACGGCTTTACGGGCGTGCAGGCGCTGGATCCGCATACGCTGCGCATCCGCGTCAACGGCAAGTACCCGCAGTTCAAGTACTGGCTGGCCATGACCTTCACCGCGCCCATCCCCTGGGAAGCGGACCGCTTCTACAGCCAGCCCGGCATGGCGGCGCACGACCTGTCGTTCAATACGTGGCCGGTCGGCACCGGCCCCTACATGCTGGTGGAGTCGCTGCAGAACCGCCGCCACGTGCTGGGCCGCAACCCCAACTTCCACGGCGAACCCTATCCCTGCGAAGGCGAGCCCGGCGACGCGGCCGCGGGGCTGCTGGCCGACTGCGGCAAGCCCACGCCCTTCATCGACCGCGCGGAATTCAGCGTCGAAAAGGAAGCCATCCCCCTGACCGGCAAGTTCCTGCAGGGCTATTACGACGTGCCGCAGATCGAGCGCGGCGAGTACGGCGTGGCCATGCTGGTCGCGGCGGGCGACAGCCAGGACAAGGCGCGCCTGTACAACGAACACGGCATCAAGCTGCCCACGACCGTCGAGACCGCCAACTGGTACATGGGCTTCAACTGGCTGGACCCGGTGGTGGGCAAGGGCGACACGCCGGAACAGGAAGAAAGGAACCGCAAGCTGCGCCAGGCCATCAGCATCGCCTTCGACTGGGAAGAGTACGTCGCGGTGTTCGAAAACAGCCAGGCATCGGTGGCCTACGGCCCGGTGCCGCCGGGCGTGCTCGGCTACCGCGAGCCGCCCGAAGGCGTGAACCCGGTGGTCTACAACCTGGTCGACGGCAAGCCCGTGCGCAAGTCCGTGGACGTTGCCCGCCGCCTGCTGGCCGAGGCCGGCTACCCAGACGGCCGCAACGCCCAGACCGGGGCGCCGCTGGTGCTCTATTACGACTCGATGCAGGGCGGCGGCTCCAATCCGCAGTTCGACTGGATGCGGCGCCAGATGGCCAAGATCGGGGTGCAGCTGGACGTGCGCGCCACCGACTACAACCGCTTCCAGGACAAGATGATGCGCGGGTCCGCGCAGATCTTCCTGTGGGGCTGGAACGCCGACTACCCCGACGCCGAGAACTTCCTGTTCCTGCTGTACGGCCCCAACGCCAAGGCCAAGGGCGGCGGCGAGAACGCGGCCAACTACGCCAGCCCCGAATATGACCGCCTCTTCGAGCAGATGAAGTTCCTGGACGATGGCCCTGAAAAGGAACAGCTCATCGCCAAGATGACCGCCATCGTGCAGCGCGACGCGCCCTGGATGTTCGGCTACTTCCCGATGTCGGGCGGCGCGTACCAGCAGTGGGTCGGCAATGCCAAGCCGACCCAGATGGTGCGCAACACGCTGCAGTACATGAAGATAGACCCGGTCCTGCGGCAGCAGAAGATCGACGAGTGGAATTATCCGAGGTGGTGGCCGATAGGCCTGTTCGCGCTATTGCTGGCGCTGGCGATATGGCCGTCGTATGTGGCGCTGAAGCGGCGTGAACGCCAGACGGCATTCGCGCCGGTCCTGGGCAAGGAGCATCAATCATGATCGGCTATGTGATCCGCCGGTTGCTGTACGGCGTGCTGATCCTGATCGGCGTGAATCTCTTCACCTTCATCCTGTTCTTCGCCGTGAACACGCCCGACGACATGGCGCGGCTGGCCATCGGCGGGCAGCGCGCCAACCAGGAAGCCGTGGAGAAATGGAAGGTCGAGCGCGGCTATGACAAGCCGCTGTTCTTCAATGCCAAGGCTCAAGGCGCGGCGCAACTGACCGACACGGTGTTCTACCAGCGTTCGGTGCCCTTGCTGGTCATGGATTTCGGCGCGTCCGACGGCGGGCGCGACATCGGCCGCGAAATCAAGACGCGCATGGGGCCCAGCCTGGCGCTGGCGGTGCCCACCTTCTTCCTGGGGCTCTTCGTCAGCATCGTCTTTTCCCTGACGCTGGTGTATTTCCGCGCCACTCGGCTCGACTTCTGGGGCGTGGTGGTCTGCGTGCTGCTGCTGTCCATCTCCAGCCTGTTCTACATCATCGCCGGCCAATGGGTCTTTGCGAAGCTGTTGCGGCTGGTGCCGTTCTCGGGCTTTTCGGGCGGGCTGGACGTGGTCAAGTTCCTGGCGCTGCCGGTGCTGGTCGCGATCGTGTCGCGGCTGGGGCCGGAGGCGCGCTTCTACCGCACCCTGTTCCTGGAGGAGATCGGCAAGGACTATGTGCGCACCGCGCGTTCCAAGGGCCTGGCTGAACGCGTCGTGCTGTTCCGGCACGTGCTGCGCAACGCCATGTTGCCCATCCTGACCAGCACGGTGGCCGCGTTGCCGCTGCTGTTCATGGGCAGCCTGATCGCGGAGTCCTTCTTCGGCATTCCCGGCCTGGGCAGCTACACCATCGACGCCATCAACGCGCAGGACTTCTCCATCGTGCGCGCCATGGTGTTCCTGGGCGCCGCCCTCTACATCGTGGGGCTGATCCTGGCCGACATTTCCTACACGCTGGCCGACCCCCGCGTCCGATTCGAGTAGCCGCCATGCCCAAGTTCGTCTTCCTCTGGACCGATATCGCGCTGTGGCTCATGGCGCTGGGCGCGCTGGCCTATGTATGGCATGTGCGCCGCAGCCCGAACCTGCGCGCGACCTGGGCGCGCGTGGCGCGCGACACGCCGGCCATGTGCTCGGCGGTGATTCTGGCCGCGTTCGTGGTGGTGGGCCTGCTGGACTCGGTGCATTACCGGCCGCTGCTGCCGCCGGCCCCCGGCGCCGCGGCCGACGCGCCGCCGGCCTATGCGCCTGCGGTGCGCTCGGCGCTGGACGGACTGCTCACGGGTTCCGTGCTGACCACGCCGGAAAAGACCTATTCCGAGCCTTTGGCGATACGGCAGTTCACCAAGGAAACCATGCTCGTCAACGACAAGCCGGTGCGCGACTTTCCCCGGCTGCGGGGAGCGGGCGTGCATCTGGAAGACGCCGACCGCGACCACCTGGGCGATGTCGCCAAGCGGCTCGGGCTGGGCTTGGCCGCAGGGCTGGCGGTGTCCGCCGCCGTGATCGGGCTGATGTACGCAGGCCTGGCCCGGCGGCGCGCCGCAAGGGCCGCCGACGAGGCGGCTTCGGACGTACCCTGGCGCGCCATGGCCGTCACCTTCACGCTGCTGTGCCTGACGGCTGGCGCCCTGGCCGGCCTGTCCAGCGGCTATCACGCGCTGGGCACCGACCGCATCGGCAACGACGTGCTGTGGCAGGCCCTGAAGAGCATCCGCACCGCGCTGGTCATCGGCAGCCTCACCACCATCGCCATGCTGCCGCCGGCCATCGTCTTCGGCATCGCCGCCGGCTATTTCAAAGGCAAGGTCGACGACGGCATCCAGTACCTCTACACCACCATCACCTCGATTCCGGGCGTGCTGCTGGTGGCCGCCTGCGCGTTGATGATGCAGGTGTACATCGACAACCATGCCGACCTGTTCGACACCTCGGCCGCGCGCGCCGACCTGCGGCTGTTCCTGCTCTGCATGATCCTGGGCTTTACCGGCTGGGCCGGGCTGTGCCGACTGCTGCGCGCCGAAACCCTCAAGCTGCGCGAGCTGGAATACGTGCAGGCGGCGCGGGCCTTCGGCGTTTCCCACTGGCGCATCATGACCCGCCATCTGCTGCCCAACGTGGCGCACCTGGTCCTGATCACCGTGGTGCTGGAATTTTCCGGCCTGGTCTTGTACGAGGCGGTGCTGTCCTATCTGGGCATAGGCGTGGATCCCAGCATGAACTCCTTCGGCTCCATGATCGATGGCGCCCGGCTGGAAATGTCCCGTGACCCGATGATCTGGTGGAACCTCTTGACCGCATTCCTGTTCATGCTGGCGCTGGTGCTGGCCGCCAACCTGTTCGCCGACGCGGTGCGCGACGCCTTTGATCCGCGCACGCGCCGCTACAAGCCCGGCCGCATGGCGCGCCTCGGCCTGTTCGGCCGCGCGCCGCGCACGGCCCTGGCGACCGATACGCGCCAGTCGCGCCCGGGAGATGCGCCATGAGCCAGGCTCCCTTGCTTGAAGTGCATGGCCTGGACGTCGATATCGCCGGCGAAAGCGGCATGACGCATGCGGTCAAGCGGCTGCAGCTGGCGATCTCCAGACGGCAGACTTTCGCGCTGGTCGGCGAATCGGGTTGCGGCAAGAGCATGACGGCGCTGGCGCTGCTGCGCCTGCTGCCCGACGCCGGCCGCATCGTGGGCGGACAGATCGACCTGGACGGAGAAGACCTCAACCGCCTGCCGGAAAGCGCCATGCGCGGCGTGCGCGGCGGGCGCATCGGCATCATCTTCCAGGAACCGTCCACCAGCCTGAACCCGGTCATGCGGGTGGGCGATCAGATCATCGAAACGCTGATCGCCCATACGCCTTTGCGCGGCGCGGCGGCGCGCGCCCGCGCCGTGGATTGGCTGCGGCGGGTGGGCATTCCCGAGCCTGAGCGGCGCATCGACGACTATCCGTTCCAGTTCTCGGGCGGGCAGAAGCAGCGCGTCATGATCGCCATCGCGCTGGCGGCCGAGCCCTTGCTGCTCATCGCGGACGAGCCCACTACGGCGCTGGACGTCACGGTGCAGGCGCAGGTGCTGGATCTGCTGGCCGACATCCAGCGGGAAATGGGCATGGCGGTGCTGCTGATCACCCACGACCTGGCGGTGGTGAAGAACGTCGCCCACCATGTGGCGCTGATGCGCGGCGGCGAGATCGTCGAAAGCGCCGACGCCGGAGAGTTCTTCCGCGCGCCTAAGCACCCCTATGCGCGGCAGCTGTTCGAAGCGATCCCCACGTTCGAAAAGCGCGGTACGCCGCTCACGGAAAGCGGCCGCGAGGCCATGGCGCGAGACGCGGCCCGGGTGGCCGCCGACGCCCAGGCGCGCGATGCCGGCGTGGTACTGGACGTGCAGGACCTGAAGGTCCATTACCCCGTGCGCAAGGGGCCGCTGCGCCGCGTCGCGTCCTGGGTCAAGGCCGTGGACGGCGTGACCTTCACGCTGAAGGCCGGCGAAACGCTGGCCCTGCTGGGCGAGTCCGGCTGCGGCAAGACCACCACGGGCAAGGCGCTGCTGCGATTGATCGACGGCGCGCGCGTATCGGGCCGGGCCATGCTGCAGGGGCAGGACGTGCTGTCGGCGGACCGGCGCACGCTGCAGCGGCTGAGGCAGGACATCCAGATCGTCTTCCAGGACCCGTATGCCTCGCTCGATCCGCGCATGCGGGTGGGCGACATCCTGGATGAGGGGCTGGCGTCCCTGCGTGCCGGCATGGACAAGGAATCGCGCCGCGCGCATGCCGCAAGGCTGATCGAACGCGTGGGCCTGCCGTCCAATACCCTGGCGCGCTATCCGCACGAATTCTCGGGCGGCCAGCGCCAGCGGATCGCCATTGCGCGGGCGCTGGCGGTCGAACCCAAAGTGCTGATCTGCGATGAGCCCACGTCGGCGCTGGATGTCTCCGTGCAAGCCCAGATCCTGGACCTGCTGCGTGAATTGCAGCTTGAGCTGGGCATCGCCTATCTGTTCATCACGCACAACTTCGGCGTGGTCGAGTATCTGGCGGACCGCATCGCCGTCATGGACGGCGGGCGCATCATCGAATTGGGCCAGGCCGATGCGGTGCTGCACGAACCGCGCCAGGACATGACGCGCAGGCTGCTGGCTGCGGTGCCGCGCCTGCACTTCGGGCCGCCCGAAGCGGCCTGATGCGGCTCATGCGGCGGAGGCGGAGCCCCCGCCGCATGGTTACACGGGTTGGTGTGCGCTGCCTCTTTCCAGCCACGCCAGCGTGTCGCGCTTCAGGCTGCGGCCGCAACGCGTCAGGAATGCGTGCACCGCTTCCAGTTCCGCGGTGTCATAACCGCGTGCCGTGGTCGCGATGGCTTCGGCGATCCACTGCCGTTCCTGCGCCAGCGCCTGGCACGGCTCCTCGACCGGCCGGATCACGATCATCCGGCGGTCCAGGGGGTGGCGGCCGCGCTGGACATAACCGGCCGCTTCCAGCCGGTTGATCAAGGCCGTCGCGCCGCCGGAGCTGATGCCCATCAACTGGGCCAGATGGCCGGTTGGAAGGGCATCGAACTCCATGACCAGCTCCAGCGCCTTCAGGTCCGCCAGGGGAATGCCCAGCTTTTCCGCCAGGGCCGACTGGCATGCCGCGTTGTAGGCGGCGAACTGCCGCCCCAGCAGCAGGACTATTTCGTCCAGCATGCCGGACCGCCGGTTGCTTCCTGCTGATTCAGCCATGCCGGTCACATGCTCGTGGTGAAAGTAGGTCTGTTGTTGCAGCATGATGTGGGTTCCTGGCGGTTGCGATGGATCACTTCTTGCCGGCCAGGCCGCCGAGCAGTCCGCCCAGCAAGCCGCCGTTGGCGGTCCCGCCGGAAGATCCGCCCGCCGCCGTGCCGCCCGTCAGGCTGCCTGTCACCCCGCCCAGCAGGCCACCGAGCAGTCCGCCGTTGGCGGCGCCGCCGCTCGTGCCGCCCGATCCTCCCGTAGCGGCGGGCGCGCCGGCAGGGGCGCCTGCGCTCGCCCCGGCGCCAGCGCCGGCCGCAACATTCACGCCACCCACCAGACCGCCCAGCAGGCCGCCGCCGTTCGTGCCGGCCGAGGCGCCGGCTCCGGCAGCGGCGCCGCCAGCTCCCGTCAATCCACCGACCAGTCCGCCCAGCAAGCCGCCGCCAGCAGCGCCTCCCGCCGTGCCGCCGACGGCGCCCGTCACGCCGCCCAGCAGGCCCGTCACCGGAGCCAGCAGACCGCCGTTGGCGCCGCCAGTCGCGCCGCCTACGGCCCCGGTCACGCCGCCCAGCAGACCCGTCACGGGCGCCAGCAGGCCGCCCGTGCCGTTTGCGCCGCCGGTCAAGCCGCCCGTCACCCCGCCCAGGCCCAGACCGCCGGTGAGCGAGGCGACCGCGCCCGTGGCGTTGGCCAGCGTCGAACCCAGCGGATTGGCGTTGCCCGGCGTGGCATGCAGCAGGCCGCCCGCGCTGGCGACCGCGCCGCCCAGTCCTTGCAGCACGCCGTTCAAGCCCGGCGTGCCGCCCGGCAACGCGCCGCCCAGATTGGTGACCGTGCCGCCCAGGCTGGTCAACAGGCCGGCCACCGGCGCACCGAGTTTGGTCGCATCGCCCACTTGCTGCGTCAGTCCCGTGACCTTGCCGGCCAAGGGACTGGCGGTGGGATCGAGCGCGCCGCCCACGCCCGCCAGCACGGGCTGCAGGCCCAGTGGCAACACGTTGTCGACCGTCTTGCCGACATTGCCGAGCGCAGGCTCGAGCAGCGGAGTGGTGGGGCCGCCAAGCACGCCGCCGGTCACGCCGCCCACCACCTGGGTGATGGGCTGCAGCAGGCCGCCCTGGCCCGACAGCGCCCCGGTCAAGGCGCCCACCGCGCCGGTGGCATTGCCCAGCACGGTCGTCAGCGGATTCGGATTGTTGGGGTTCGCGTTCAGCAGGCCGCCGGTGCTGGCGACGGTCTTGCCCAGGCCGTCCACCAGGCCGCCCACGCCGGCGCCCAAACCGCCGGGCAGTCCCGATCCCTTGACGTTGGTGCCCAGGTCGCTGACCAGGCCTCCCACCTGCCGGACGACGCCGTCAGCCGGCTGCCCCAGACCGGTGGTCGCGCCAATCTGCTGGGTCAGGCCGACGACGGTGTCGGCTACCGGTTTGATCGTGGGATCCAGCGCCTTGCCCACGCCGCTCAAGGTTGTGTCCAGATTGAGGGGCAGGGTGTTGTCGAGCGCTGCGCCGGTATTGCCCAGCGTGGTTTCGAGCAGGCCGCTCACGCGCGGCGGGTTGGTGCCGCCGCCAGGATCGGTGCCGCCGCCGGGGTTGGTGCCACCGCCGGGGTTGGTGCCGCCACCGGGGTTGGTGCCGCCGCCAGGATTGAGGCCGCCGCCAGGATTGAGGCCGCCGCCGGGATCAAGGCCGCCACCGCCAGGGTTGGTCGGAATGTCCGTTCCGGGCAGACCCGCGGTTTTCTTTCCGCCGCCGCCGCCGCCGCCGCAGGCGGCCAGGGCACTCACCAGTGCGGTGGCCAGGACGGTGGCGGTCAGGGCGCGTTGCAGGCGGCGCGTGTCGGAATGGGTATGCATGGCGAGCTCCTTTGGTTGGAAGAGTCAGGCGTCGAAACAACCCGATACGCTTCCTCATGCACAAACCATGCCAAGATTTTTCAGACCCGCTTCAAAACGCCAGTTCCGGTAATTGTTGATGAATTAAATCGCTTTGTTATCAATAGGGTATCCAGGAAATTAAGGGTTTTCCTTAAATCTGGAAAATCCGCATTTTTACGATCGCCAGGAGCCTGCGAATGTTACGGAAAGCCGTCCATCCGACGTAACGTTACGTCGGACGTTACGTAACGCCGGCGGCGTCGCCCAAGAAAAAACGCCCGTCGTAGCGGGCGTTCATCTGCTTGCCGGGCGCGTCGTCCAGGGCGCCTAGAACGCGTCGTAGAACAGCGAATAGTTGGCGTTGAAGCGCACGTTGCGGTTGTCGTTCACGGTGGCCGATCCCACTGGCT
Organism: Achromobacter sp. GD03932; assembly: GCF_029839485.1. NCBI lineage: Bacteria > Pseudomonadati > Pseudomonadota > Betaproteobacteria > Burkholderiales > Alcaligenaceae > Achromobacter > Achromobacter sp. GD03932. The sequence goes on along the minus strand of NZ_JAOCAT010000040.1, from coordinate 2,924 downwards.
TGGCCACGTTGAAATCGAACAGATAGTATTTGTCGTCGGTAAAGCGCAAGCCCAGGGCCACGGAAGACAGGTGCCGCTGGTTCAGGGTCTGCAGGTCCTTGTTGTTGTACCAAGTGCGCGCATAGTCGACCAAGGCATAGGGCTGCACGCTGGACAGGTATTCCCAGCCCACGCCGAAGCGGCGATTGATTTCCGCCGATACGCCGACGCCCTTGTCGCCGCTTTGCTCGCCCTGCGGATAGCCCATGGCGTAGCGCCAGCTGCCGTACGAGATCTGTTCGGAAGAGGGCAGGATGTTGCTGGAGTATTGCGCCGCGCCCGAGAAAACCAGGCCGATCTGGGCGGGCAGCACGAAGGTTTGCCTGGCGTTCAGGTTGTAGCGGGTGAAATCCAGGTCCAGCAGCGGGGTGGCGGAATAACCGTAGTTGGTCGATATATCCTTTTTCGCGCCGGCGGCGTCAAAACCCTTGGCCACGCTCAGCGTAACGTCGGTGGCCTTGGTCTCGGACACCTGGATGTAGCGCATTTCGGCGGTCGCCGCGCGCACCTGCGCATCCTGCTGCAGCCAGCGGTCGGTACTGCGGGCCTCGTACCGGTCCTTCGAATTGGCTGCGTATACGCCCAGGGTTCCTGTCAGCGATCGGGTGTTGTTCAACAGGAACGGATAGCTCACGCCGACGCCGATGCGGTCGTTCTTCACGCGGCGTTCGAAGCCCAGCATTTCGATTGCGTCGTCCTGGGGCCGGGCATCGTAGTGATAACCGTCGATCTTGATCGCCAGGCCGTCCGCACCAATCGGCACCCGGATTTCGCCCGATACGTACTTCACGTCATCGGTATTGAAGGGCACCGAGGCGGTCAGCTTCACTTGCTCGCCCAGGGGCGTCAGGCTGTTGGTCGCCAGGTTCACGATGGGCTGCATGCCGGTGCCCAGATCCGCGATGCCGCCCGTCAGACTGACGGGCTGGCGGCTGGCCGCCAGCACCAGTTCGGTCGCGCCGTCCGCGCGGCGGGGCAAATCCAGGCTGGGCGTGAATTTGACGCCGGGCACGGTGCGCATCAGGTTCAACTGACGTTCCAGCGTGGCCTGCTTGAGCGGCCGTTCTTCCTGCATCGGCGCGGCCAGCGCTTCAAGCCGGTCCTGCGCATTGCCGATGTCGCCTTCGATCCGCACGTTGGCGATGTAGCCCTCGACCACCGTCACCACCACCAGGCCGTTGGCGAAGGTCTGGTTCTGCAGCAGCGCGAAGGAAAGCGGGAAGCCCTTGTCGCGGTAGAGCTGCGTGATCTTGTCGACTTCCTGGACCAGTTCGCCCAGGCTGATTTCCTTGCCCGCGAGCGGGCTGAGCAGTCCGGATACTTCCTCGAATGGAATGGCGCGCACGCCGCTGACGTCGAAATTGCGCGGCACGATGCGTTGAGCCAGCCGGGCCTGCAAGGCCAGTTGTTCCGGCGTTGCCGTCTGCACGTAGGGCGGGGGTTGCGTCGCCGAGGGCGGACGCTCCAGCCGCGGCATGGCGTCCACCGGATTGCCGCGTAGCGGGCCTTCCGCCCTGGCCTGAGAGCAGGCCGCCATCATGCACAAGAGGGCGAGGCAAAGCGGACTCGCCGGAAACATGCGTCTCTTGCCTTTTTCGTCTCTCATTTCCGCTGGCGTTTCTGAACGGATAGCCGATCCCGGTTGAGTATCGGATGGAAAAGGCCTGCAACAGTGTTAGGAAAAAGTTGCATTTGCCGGTGCGCATATGGTGCCAGCATTACCGGCAGAATGACAAATAATTTCAAATTCCGCCTCCCCGGACTCATCGCATTGATATTATTTCGAAATATTCTTGGGTTGCGGAAACTATTTTCAGGCCAAGATAACCGCCGTTCAGCAGGTTTTAATAATGTTTTCGAAAACTTAGGAGTGTTCGTTACACATCTTATGTCGCAATATAGCGAAATTCAGTGAAAACCCTGATGTGTATGATTTGGCAATATATAAACTAAAGATACGTATCAAAAATACGCAAAATGTGTGGGCCCGCCCGGAGGTGAAGATGGCTGGGGATTACCGCAAGAATTGCTGCAACTGCCTGGCGGCCGCGTATTGCCGCCATGGCTCGCCACAAGCGGGGCATCCATGAGCCCGGGCGATGTCGTTCCGCTTTCCTTCAACGGCGGTCTGGTCGCGCTTTCGTTCCTGATTGCCGCGTTGGGTTCGTATGTGGCCCTGCTGGCTGCGGCCGGTATCCGGGCAGAAACCCAGGACGGCGAAATCCGCATCGGCTATATCGTCATCGGCGCGGTCGCGATGGGCGGCGTGGGTATCTGGAGCATGCATTTCATCGGCATGCTGGCGCAGAACCTGCCATTCGAAGTGGGTTACCAGGTCGGCCTGACGATACTCAGTTTCGTGGTTGCCGCAGGGTTTTCCGGCTGGGCGTTCTGGTATGTCGGCCGTGAACGCTTTACCTTTCTCCGATGCCTGGTCGGTGGCTGCGCCGCGGGGTTTGGCGTGGCCTCCATGCATTATGTCGGCATGAGCGCGGCGCGCATGCCGGCGGTATTGCTCTGGAACCTGCCGCTGGTTGTTTTGTCGGTGCTGATCGCCGTCATCGCGGCTACCGCGGCCCTGTGGCTTGCCTTCAATACCCAGAATGAACGCCAGCGCATCGGCGCGGCGGTGTTGATGGCCATCGCGGTTTGCGGCATGCATTACACCGGCGCCGCAGCCGGCGCGGTCATCTGCACAACACAGAACGACGCCGTCGGCCTGCATATCGGCGGCGCCAAGCTGCCTTACATCGCTTTCGCGCTCTCGATCGTCACCTTGTTCCTCATGCGCTGGCACTTGCAGCGCGCTTCCGAACGCTTTCGCGCGCGCACGGCGCAGCGCATCGACTCGATCATTGAATCGGCCCCTGGCGCGGCTACGGACA
>NZ_JAOCAT010000004.1:0-265236 GCF_029839485.1 Achromobacter sp. GD03932 | reverse complement strand
GAACGCGCGGCGGGTCCAGGGGACCTCGGGCAGGGTGTAGCGGGAAAGGGTTTCGACGCGGGCCCAGAGGCGCTCGGCGTTCAGGGGGGGAAAAGCGTGTGGCATGAGACTTCCTGAAATTGCGCCAGGAATTATGGCATGCGTGCCTGCAGCGTCTGGCTGCGCGGCGCATCCAGGAACAGCGCCACCACGGCGGCGCAGGCCAGGGTGATCGCGATCAGCGCGTGCAGCAGTTGGCGGAAGGCCTCGTCATAAGCCTGGCGCAGCAGCGCCGGACCCGCGCCGGGCAGGTGGGCCAGGGCCTGCGCCATGTCGCCGGCCGCGAGGTATTGCGCGGCGGCGCCTGGATCCGCGCCGAGCCGATGGGCGACCAACAAGGTCAGCAAGGCGTTGACGCTGGCCAGCGCGATGCCTTCTCCGGCCACGCGGGTGGTGCTGAAGATGCCGGCGGCCATGCCCGCGCGCTCGGGCGGCGCGACGCTCATCGAGAGGCCGTCCATCAGGCCCCAGGGCAGGCCGGTGCCCGCGCCGATCAGCAGCATCGGCCAGAGCGCGGCCTGGGCCGGCTGTGCGACGCCGATGCGGCTGAGCCAATACAGGCCCAGGGCAGCGGCAAGCAGGCCCAGCGCGCAGCTACGGCCCGCGCTCATCCAGCGCGTGGTCCAGACGGCGGCCGCCGGCATGAAGAGCAGCGGCGCGGACAGGGCCGCCATCGCCAGTCCCGCGCCGGCTTCGCCGCGCCCCTCGATGCCGATGAAGCGGATCGGCAGCAGCACCAGCAGCACCACATAGCAATAGCAGGTGGCCACGGGCAGCATCTGCACGCCGACAAAGCGCGGATAGCGCAACAGCGCCAGGTCCAGCATCGGCCGGCGCACGCGCCGCTCGATTGCCACGAAGGCCAGCAGGCACAGCGCCGCCGCCGCCAGCAGCTTCCAGGCGAGCGCCGACGCGTCGCGCGCGGCGGGCGTTTCCAGGATGCCCCAGGTCAAGAGCGCCAACGCGCAGGTGAAGGTCAGGCTGCCGGCCCAGTCCAGCGGGCCCGCTTGCGGGTCCCGCGATTCCTGCATCCGGGGCAGGGCGACGGCCAGCGCCAGCGCGCCGACCGCGGCGCTCGACAGAAAGACCGAGCGCCACCCCAGGCTGTCGATCAGCAGGCCGGCCAGCATCGGCCCCAGCGCCAGGCCCGCGCCGAAACTGGCGCCGAGCAGGCCGAATGCACGGGTGCGCGCCGGGCCCGGGCAGGCGTGGGCCAGGGACGCCGAGCCGCCGGCCAGGGCCGCGGCGGCGCCCGCGCCTTGCAGCGCGCGCAGGCCGTCCAGCCAGGCCACCGTGGGCGCGAGCGCCAGCGCAACCGATACCAGCGCGAACAAGGCCACGCCGGACACGAACAGGCGCTTGCGGCCATAGGCATCGGCCAGCGTGCCCGCCGCCATCAGCAGGCTGCCGAAGCTCAGCATGAAGGCGTTGGTGATCCAGCCGAGCGCCTGGGCGCCGCCGCCCAGGTCGCGGCCGATGGCGGGCGTGGCGACGGCGCCGCCGGAAAAGCTCAAGGGCAGGATGAGGGCGGCCGTGCAGACGGCAAGCACGGTCCAGCCCGGGGAGACAGGAACTGAGGAAGAAGAAGGCATCGACGAATCAGGTTGGAATAGCCGGGATAGGCGTCGATGAAGGATAAAATTGCGTCAATGAAACAAAAACACCGCCGATATCCTGTCTGAGCGGATAAATAATCCTTAATGGGGCGGAAATGGACAGCCTGAACGGAATACACGCCTTCGTCCACGCCGCACAGCGCGGCAGCTATGTCGCGGCCGCGGAGCATCTGGGCCTGTCGGCCTCGGCCGTGGGCAAGAGCGTGGCGCGGCTGGAGGACAGGCTGGGCGTGCGCCTGCTCAACCGCAGCACGCGGCGCATCAGCCTTACCGAAGAGGGCGCGCTCTACCTGGAGCGCTGCCTGCGCATCGTGAACGAACTGGATGAAGCGGAAGCCGAGGTGACGCGGGGCCGCGAGGCGCCGCGCGGCCGGCTGCGGGTCAGCGTGCCGGCCATCGGCTACCGCCTGCTGCTGCCATTGCTGCCCGAGTTCACCCGCCGCTATCCCGAGATCGAGCTGGAACTGGATTTCAACGACCGCATCGTCGATGTCATCGGCGAGGGGCTGGACGCGGTGATACGCAGCGGCGACTTTGCGGATTCGCGCTTGAGGGCGCGGCCGCTGCGGCCTTACCGCTTCGTGGTGGCGGGCGCGCCCGCCTATCTGGCCGCCCGTGGCACGCCGCGAGCGCCGGGCGACTTGGACGGACATGCCAGGCTGGCCTATCGCTATCCGGGCACGGGCCAGGTGCAGCCATGGCAGTTCCGCGACGGCCCTGTCGCACCCGCGCCGGCGGCGCTGAGCTTCAACAGCGTGGAGGCGTTGATCGGCGCGGCCCAAGCTGGGCTGGGCCTGGCCTATCTGCCCGATTTTGCGCTGCGGGCGGCCTTGGACGAAGGCCGTCTTGCCACCGTGCTGGACGACTGTCTCGATGCCGGTGGCCGCTTTTCCGTGCTGTGGCCGGACAGCAGGCACCCGCTGCCCAAGCTGCGGGCCTTCGTGGATTTCCTGGCCGAGCGGCTGGGCGCCTAGCGCTTTGCGCGCCAGGCGGGCTCGCGCTTTTCCAGGAAGGCGCTGACCCCTTCGCGGGCTTCGGCCGTGCTGCGCACGGCCGCGATGCGCTCCACCGTGTCGGCGATGAGGGCGGCGTCGATCTCCTGGCCGGCGAAATCGCGCACCAGCCGCTTGCTGGCCTGCACCGCGCCGGGGCCGTTGTCGCACAGGGCGTGGCACAGCGCCTCGGCGCGCTGCGCCAGCTCGGCCAGGGGCGCGATATCGTGCACCAATCCCAGCCGGAACGCGGTCGCGGCGTCGAAGCGCTCGGCGGTCAGGAAGTACCGGTTGGCCGCGCGCTCGCCCATGGCGCGCAGCACGTAGGGGCTGATGGTGGCGGGCAGCAGCCCCAGCCGGGTTTCCGACAGGCAGAAATGCGCGCTGTCCGCGGCGATGGCGATGTCGCAGGCCGACACCAGGCCCATGCCGCCGGCATAGGCGTCGCCGTTGACGCAGGCCACCACGGGCTTGGGGCAGGACCAGATCGCGTGCAGCATGCGGGCCAGCTTGGCCGCGTCGGCGCGGTTCTCGGCGTCGGTCAGCGTGGCCATTTTGCGCATCCAGTTCAGGTCGCCGCCGGCGCAGAAGGCCTTGCCCGCGCCGGTCAGCAGCAGCACGCGCACGGCGGGATCGTCCACCGCAGCCTGCACGGCGCCGGTCAGGGCGGCGATCAGCGTGTCGTCGAACGCGTTGCGCATGTCGGGGCGGTTCAGCGTCAGGCGGGCGATGGGGCCGTCGTGGGCGACGTCCAGCGGGGCGGGCGTGGTCATTCCTGGTCTCCAGTTTTCTTGATTCAAGCTCAACAAAGCAACGGGACTAACGATCGATTCTAGGTTGAAATTTCTGTTCCGGCCATCGAATCGGAACAAATATTGAGTTATCCTCAAAAAAATAATGGAGCGAGACATGAGCCAGAACGCAGGCGGCGCGGCCGCCGGCCAGCGCTACGCGTCGGTATTCCGGCCGGGCCTGTATCAAGGCAAGACCATCGTCGTGACCGGGGGCGGCAGCGGCCTGGGCCGCTGCACCGCGCACGAGCTGGCGTCGCTGGGCGCAGGCCTGGCGCTGGTGGGGCGCAAGCTGGACAAGCTGCAGGCGGCGCAGGACGAAATCTCCCGCATCTATCCGGAGGCCGCCAGCCGCATCAGCATGCACGCCTGCGACATTCGCGACGAGGCCGGCGTGCGCGGCGCGGTTTCCGATGCGCTGGGGCGGCATGGCGCCATCGACGGCTTGTTCAATTGCGCGGGCGGCCAGTTCCCCGCGCCGCTGGACCGCATCAGCTACAACGGCTGGAACGCGGTGGTGCAGAACAATCTGCACGGCACCTTCCTGATGTCGCGCGAGGTCTATACCCAGCACATGCGCCAGCATGGCGGCGCCATCGTCAACATGCTGGCTGACATCTGGGGCGGCATGCCGGGCATGGGGCATTCGGGCGCGGCCCGCGCCGGCGTCTGGAACCTGACCGAAACCGCGGCCTGCGAATGGGGCCATGCGGGCGTGCGCGTCAACGCGGTGGCGCCGGGCTGGATCGCTTCCAGCGGCATGGACAGCTACGACGAGGACTACCGCGCCGTGCTGCGCGAATTGCGCACCAAGGTGCCGCTGCAGCGCTTCGGCACCGAGGCCGAGCTGGCGGCGGCGGTGGTGTTCCTGCTGTCGCCGGCCGCCGCCTTCATCAACGGCAGCGTCATCCGGGTGGATGGCGGCGTGCCCAACGCCCGCCATTCATGGACCCTGGCGCCCGCCGAGCGGGGCGAGGCCTACAACGGCTTTCCTCAGTACGAGCCGCCGTCCTTGTTTTCCGACGATTGAAGCCGATGCAGGGCGTCCCGTACTTCGCCGCGGAATTGCGCGAGCGCCAGCGCGTCCTGCGCGGGCGGTTGCAGCGCCTGCCACAGAAAGCCGACCAGCTGGTCGGCGGTGGCGGCCACGTTCACCCGCGCGCCGCGCAGGATGGCGTCCCACAGCACGTGCTCCATCGGCCCGTAGACGGCCGAGCGCAAGAGCCGCAGCGGCATGTCGCGGCGGATATCGCCGTCGGCCTGGCCCTGGGCCAGGATGCCCATCAGCGGCGCGGTGTAGCGGCGTTGCAGTTCCGCGTAGACCTCGCCGAAATCGTCGTTGCGCGCGCGCCCTTCGGACAGGATGAAGGCGCACAGCCCGGTGCCTTCGGCCAGCAGATGGCGCAGGTGCGCATGCACCAGGTAATGCAGCCGGGCCCGCGCGCCGTGCACGTGGGGCAGGCTGTCCTCGACCTTGGCGATGATCTCGTCGTACCAGTCGCTGATCACCCGCACGCACAGTTCGCGCTTGCCGCCGAAGTAAGTGAACACGGTGGCTTCGGACACGCCCAGGCGCTGCGCGATTTCGGTGGTGGTGGCCGCCTGGAAGCCGGCTTCGGAAAAGACCTGGCGGGCGACGCGCAGGATGTCGCGGATGCGCTGTTCGGATTTGGCGCTGGCCGGCGGGCGGCGCATCGGGACGGTGGCGGCTTTTTCCATGCGGCGGGGAGTGGGCTGGGGAGGGGCGGGGGCTTATTATTGAGCCAGGGTCAAGTTTGAGGCAAGACGTTACATCGCTGGCGCCGGGCGCCGGCGCGTTCGACAACAACATCAGAGACAAACCATGCTGTCCAGAGCCGATTCCTACGCGCAGCTCGCGTCCCAGTTCCAATGGCAGGTGCCGGCGGCCTACAACATCGGCGTCGACGCCTGCGACAAGTGGGCCGACGGCAGCGGCCGGCTGGCGCTGATCTACGAGCAGAGCGACGGCGCGCAATCGCGCTACACCTTCGATCAGATCAGGGCCCAGTCCAACCGCCTGGCGCACAGCCTGGAGCGCCACGGCGTCAAGCGCGGCGACCGCGTCGCCGTTTACCTGCCGCAGGCGCCCGAAACGGCGGTGACCCATATCGCGGTCTACAAGATGGGCGCGGTGGCGGTGCCGTTGTTCACGCTGTTCGGCGTGGACGCGATCCAGTACCGCCTGGCCAACAGCGGCGCGGCCGCATTGGTGACCGACGCGGAAGGCTGCCGCAAGCTGCGCGAGATCCGCGCCGGGCTGCCCGACCTGAAGGTGGTCTATTGCATCGACCCGGACTGCCCGGACGACGCCGTGCCTTTCCACGCTGCGCTGGCCGCCGAATCCGACGACTACACCCCGGTGGCGACGGCGGCCGACGACCCGGCCGTCATCATCTATACGTCGGGCACCACCGGCAAGCCCAAGGGCGCGCTGCACGCGCACCGGGTGCTGCTGGGCCATCTGCCGGGCGTGGAGATGTCGCACGAATTCTTCCCGGAGAATGCCGCGCTGATGTGGACGCCGGCCGACTGGGCCTGGATCGGCGGCCTGCTGGACGTGCTGTTGCCGTCCTGGCACCACGGCGTGCCGGTGCTGGCGCGCCGCTTCGAGAAGTTCGACGGCGCCAGCGCCTTCGAGCTGATGGCGCGCCATGGCGTGACCCACACCTTCCTGCCGCCCACCGCACTCAAGATGATGCGCGGCGCCGAGCTGCCGGCCGGCGCCGGCGCGCTGGCGCTGCGCTCGGTGGCCAGCGGCGGCGAGTCGCTGGGGGCCGAACTCATAGACTGGGGCCGGCGCGTGCTGGGCGTGACCATCAACGAGTTCTACGGCCAGACCGAATGCAACATGCTGGTGTCGTCCTGCTCGTCCCTGTTCGACCCCTGCATTGGCGCCATCGGCCGCGCGGCGCCGGGCCACCGGGTTGCTATTGTGGATGACCGTGGTGTCGAAGTGGCGGATGGACAGGAGGGGAATATCGGCGTATTGCGGCCGGACCCCGTCATGTTCCTGGGCTACTGGAACAACCCCGAGGCCACCGCCGAAAAATTCGCGGGCGACTACCTGCTGACCGGCGACCAGGGCGTGCGCGATGCGCAGGGTTTCATCCGCTTCGTCGGCCGCAACGACGACGTCATCACCAGCGCCGGCTACCGCATCGGCCCGGGACCCATCGAGGACTGCCTGATCGGCCATCCGGCCGTGCGCATGGCCGCGGTGGTGGGTGTGCCAGACGCCCAGCGCACCGAGATCGTGATGGCCTATGTGGTGCTGAACGCAGGCTACGACGGCAGCGACGCGCTGGTGCAGGAGCTGCAGGCCCACGTGCGCAAGCGCCTGGCGGCCCACGAGTATCCGCGCGCGATCCGCTTTGTAACCAGTTTGCCGACGACCGCCACCGGCAAGATCATCCGCCGCGAGCTGCGCGACGGCCGCTACGCCTGACCCGTCTCAACCGGTGACAATGTCGTCCAAGAGGATGGGTTGACGGGCAACCAGCCGCTGCAAGTATGATGGCGCAAATTGATACGGCCCCATGCCAATTGGGGCCGTATCACCATTAGCCTTACTAGTATGGAGATAAACCCCGATGAATAAGCCTTTGGATGGGGGATTGGCAGCCTTGAACGTGCCTGCCTATGTGAAGCACCGCGGCCTGATCGACTGGGTCGCCAGCTTTGTGGCGCTGGCCAAGCCGGACCAGGTCGTCTGGTGCGACGGTTCCCAGGAAGAATATGACCGGCTGTGCGAACAGATGGTCCAGGCGGGCACGATGCGCAGGCTGAACCCCGCCAAGCGGCCTAATTCCTTCCTGGCGTGCTCGGATCCTTCCGACGTCGCCCGCGTGGAGGACCGCACCTTCATTTGCTCCGATCGCGCCGAGGACGCCGGCCCGACCAACAACTGGGCCGAGCCCGCCGCCATGCGCGAGACGCTCAACGGCCTGTTCGACGGCGCCATGCGCGGCCGCACGCTGTATGTCGTGCCGTTCTCGATGGGTCCGCTGGGTTCGGACATCGCCCACATCGGCGTGGAATTGTCCGACAGCCCCTACGTGGCCGTGAACATGCGCATCATGACGCGCATGGGCAAGCAGGTTTATGACGTGCTGGGCGCCGACGGCGACTTCGTGCCCTGTGTGCATTCGGTGGGCAAACCGCTGGCCGCAGGCGAGGCCGACGTGGCCTGGCCGTGCAACCCGACCAAGTACATCGTCCATTTCCCCAAGACCCGCGAAATCTGGAGCTTCGGCTCGGGCTACGGCGGCAACGCGCTGCTGGGCAAGAAGTGCTTCGCGCTGCGCATCGCCTCCACCATGGGCCGCGACCAGGGCTGGCTGGCCGAACACATGCTGATCCTGGGCGTGACCTCGCCCAAGGGCCGCAAGTATCACGTGGCAGCCGCGTTCCCGTCGGCCTGCGGCAAGACCAACTTCGCCATGCTGATCCCGCCGCAAGGCATGGACGGCTGGAAGGTCACCACCATCGGCGACGACATCGCCTGGATCAAGCCCGGCAAGGACGGCCGCCTGCACGCCATCAACCCGGAAGCCGGCTACTTCGGCGTGGCCCCGGGCACCAGCGAGCAGACCAACTTCAACGCCATGGCCACGCTCAAGGCCAACGTCATCTTTACCAACGTGGCGCTCACCGATGACGGCGACGTCTGGTGGGAAGGCATGACGGACGAACCGCCGGCGCACCTGATCGACTGGCAGGGCCAGGACTGGACGCCCGCCATCGGGCGCGAAACCGGCCGCAAGGCCGCGCACCCGAACGCGCGCTTCACCGCGCCGGCCGCGCAATGCCCGTCCATCGACCCCGAATGGGAAAACCCCGAAGGCGTGGTCATCGACGCCTTCATCTTCGGCGGCCGCCGCTCCACCACCGTGCCGCTGGTCACCGAAGCCCGCAACTGGGTCGAAGGCGTCTACATGGCCGCCACCATGGGCTCGGAAACCACCGCCGCCGCTGCCGGCCAGCAGGGCGTGGTGCGCCGCGATCCCTTCGCCATGCTGCCGTTCTGCGGCTACAACATGAGCGACTACTTCAGCCACTGGCTGAAGCTGGGCAAGCAGCTGGAAGCCGCCGGAGCCACCTTGCCGCGCATCTACTGCGTCAACTGGTTCCGCAAGGGTCCGGACGGCAAGTTCGTCTGGCCGGGGTTCGGCGACAACATGCGCGTGCTGCGCTGGATGCTGGGCCGCATCGACGGCCAGTCCAAGGGCGTGGACCAGGTGTTCGGCATTTCGCCGAGCTACCAGGACATCGACTGGACCGGCCTGGAGTTCAGCCCGGACAAGTTCGAACAGGTCATGTCGGTCGACGCCGCCGCCTGGCGCGACGAACTGGCATTGCACCAGGAGCTCTTCGCCCAGCTCAAGCAGGGCCTGCCCGCAGACCTGCCGGCCACCAAGGCCAGCATCGAAGGCCGCCTGGCGGCCTGAGGCCGGCAGGGCGTCGAGAGGGTGTCCGACGCTGGCGCACTGCCGGCGTCTGACACTCCATGGGAAGCTTGCGCAGGTTGACGGATCCGCCCGGTTGCCAGACAGCCGGACGGAGCCGACTTCCGGCGACGGCCGCATGCGGTTTTTTGCGGCACAATCACCCCATGAAACTCGACGCCGAAGACCTCGCCAAGATCAGCTCCCTGACCGTCGCGCACTACCAAGAGAACGCGGAATCGTTCGAGGCCGGCACGCGCGACCATGACGTCAGCCAGAACATTGCGGCGCTTCTGCGCCACATCGAAGGCGATCCTCCCTACGACATCCTGGATTTCGGCTGCGGGCCGGGCCGCGACCTGAAAACGTTCGCGGCCCTGGGCCACCGGCCGGTCGGCCTGGACGGGACGCCGCGCTTTGTCGAGGTGGCGCGGCAGGCCACTGGCTGCGAGGTCTGGCAGCAGGACTTCCTGCGCCTGGCGTTGCCGCCAGAGCGCTTCGACGGCATCTTTGCCAACGCCGCCTTGTTCCACGTGCCTGGCCAGGAACTGCCGCAGGTGCTGCGAGCCTTGCATGGCGCGCTCAAGCCGCGCGGCGTGCTGTTCAGCTCCAACCCGCGCGGCGGCAACCAGGAAGGCTGGAACCGCGGGCGCTACGGCGCCTACCATGACCTGGAAGGCTGGAGCGCGCTGCTGACGGCGGCCGGCTTCGAGGCGCTGGAACACTACTACCGGCCGCAGGGCCTGCCGCGCGAGCAACAGCCCTGGCTGGCCAGCGTCTGGCGGCGTACGGTGTAGTTCAGGCGGCCTGGATGGTCCAGGGCGCATCCGGCAGATCGATCACTTCGCAATCCACCGTGGGGCCTGCGCGCTCCAGCACGGCGAATTCGCCGTCCGCCAGCGCCATCAGCGGGTGGTGCCAGACATCCCTGCGCAGCGTGATGCCCACGCCAGCGCCCGCCATGAAGGCGCGCAGCGTGGCCAGGTCCGGCGCCTCCGCGCCCAGTGCCACCAACACCACATAAGGCGTGCCTGCCAGCGGCAGGAAGGTCTGGCTGCCCAGCCTGTGGCGTTCCAGCATGCGCGCGGCAAAGGGCAGGGCGATCGCCTGCGCACGGAAAACCGATAGCGAAGGCCGGCCTTCCGCGTCCAGCAGATCGGGTTCGCCCATTTCCACTCGCAGCGAGGTGCCGGCGTTGATGGAACGGCCGGCGCGGCCGGCGCTGCTGACGACCTCGCCATAGGGAGCGAAGGTCTCGGGTGTCAGGGGCTGGGCGATCAGGGTGCGGGCAGCCATCAGAAATTGATCCCCAGCCATTCGCGCACCTGCTCGTGCAGGTCGCCGGCGAAGTCCTCCGGCGAACCCGAGGCGGTGATCTCGCCCAGGCTCAGCACGTAGATGTGGTTGGACATGGCCACCACCCGGCGCACGTTGTGGTCCACCAGCAGGATGCCCATGCCGGCGTCGGCGAAGGCGCGGATCCATTGGAAGACTTCGGCCGCGACGCGCGGCGCCAGGCCGATGCTGGGCTCGTCGATCAGGCAGACTTGCGGCTGCACCATGTAGGCCTTGGCGAATTCCAGCGATTTCTGCTGGCCGCCGGACAGGTTGCCGGCCTGGTCCTTGAGCTTTTCCTTCAGCACCGGAAAGCGCTCCAGCGTTTCCTTGAAGCGCGGCTCCAGCACGTCGCCGTAGCGCTTGCGCCGGCCTTCCAGCGGCAGGCGCAGGTTCTCTTCCACCGTCAGGTAGGGGAACAGGCTGGACTCCTGCGGGATGTACCAGAGGCCGTCGTCGATCATGCGGTGCGGCGGCTGGCCCGAGATGTCGCGCCCGGCGCGCGTGACGCGGCCGGACTTGGGCCGCAGGAAGCCGCAGATGGCTTTCATCAGCGTGGACTTGCCCGCGCCGTTCAGGCCGATCAGGCCGCTGATGCGGCCGGCCTGCACCGTGAGCGAGACGTTGCGCAGCACGTCGATGTCGCCCATGTAGCCCGCGGTCACGCCTTCCATGGCGAGCAGCGTGTCAGGCATGGTTCTGCTCCTCTTGTCCCGGTTCGCCCAGATAGGCTTCGATCACCGCGGGTTCGCGCAGCACCTGCTGCGTGGGGCCGTCGGCCAGCACGCGGCCGGCGTTCATGCACACCGAGCGCGGGCACAAGTCCACCACCACCGGCATGTCGTGGCTGACCAGGATGAAGGTCTGGCCGCTCTGGTTGCGGCGGCGGATGAATTCCGACATGGTTTCCTTCATGACCGGATGCACCGCGGCGAAGGGCTCGTCCAGCAGCGCGATGCGCGGCTGCGCCATGAAGCAGGCGCCGAACTCCAACAGCTTCTTCTGTCCGCCCGATAACTGTCCGGCGTCCAGGTGCATGACGTGGGCCAGCTTGAGCTCGTCCAGAAGATCCAGCGCGCGGCGGCTTGCGGCCGTTTCGTCCAGGCCCATGGCCAGCCCGCACACGATCAGGTTGTCATAGGCGCTGACCCGGTTGAAGACGCGGGTCATCTGGAACATGCGCAGCACGCCCAGCCGCGTCAGCCGCGTGGGATTCAGGCCCATCACGCTGCGGCCGTCCAGCAGCACCTGTCCCGCGTCCGCCGCCAGGTGGCCGGACAGCACATTGAGCAGGGTGGTCTTGCCGGAGCCGTTGGGGCCGATCAGTCCCAGCAGCTCGCCGTCGGCGACGTCCATGCCCGCGCCGTTCACGGCCAGCAGGCCGCCGAAGCGTTTTTGTATTCCGGATATCTGCAGCAGTGGCATCAGGCCCCCCTGGCGCTGGCGCGGGCGTCGCTGGATCGGCGCAGGAAGGCGCGGCGCGCCAGGCCCCACAGCCCTTCGCGGAAGAAGCGCGCGAAGATGATGACCAGCAGCGCGAATACGATCATCTGGATGTTGCCCGCGTCGCGCAGCAGTTCCGACGCGACGTACACCAGCACCGCGCCCAGGAGCGGCCCGACCAGCGTGCCCATGCCGCCGATCACCACCATGGCAATCACCATGCCCGTCTGCGTCACGATGCCGAGTTCCGGACTGACCAGCTGCGCGAAGGTGCCGTACAGGCCGCCGGCGAAGCCGCAGATGGCGCAGCTGACCAGGAAGGCCAGCGTCTTGTAGCGCACCACGTCGATGCCGCGGCTGGCCGCGCCGATCTCGTCGTCGCGGATGGCCTGCAGGAAGCGCCCCGGGCGCGCCCGCAGCAGCAGGAAGATCAGCAGCGTCACCGCCGCCAGCGCGGCCAGGAACAGGTAGTAGTTGCCCACGCGGCTCTCCAGCAGCGCCGGCACGTGCAGACCCTGGTCGCCCCGCGTGAAGTCGATGGAGTTGTAGATCACCAGGCGCACGATCTCGGCGAAGGACAGCGTGGTCAGCGCCAGGTAGGGCCCGGACAGACGCAGCACGATGCGGCCCAGCACCAAGCCGACCAGTCCGGGCACCACCGCGGACAACGGCAGGCCCAGCCACAGCGGCACCTGCCAGTGATAGGCCAGGAGACCAGTGGTGTAGCCGCCCAGCATGGCGAAGGCGGCCGGCGCCAGCGAGAACTGGCCGGCATAGCCCGCCAGCAGGTTCCAGCCGCAGGCCAGCATGGCGAAGTACATGCTGACGATCAGCACGCCCAGCCAGTACGGCGAGGACACGCCCAGCGGCAGCAGCGCCAGCACGGCCAGGAACGCCAGCGACAGCCGCATTTCCTGGGTCAGCTTGTTGCGCAGCAGATTGGGATGGGTCAGCGGATCCATGTTCAGACCTCCCGCGCGCGCTCGCCGAACAGGCCCTTGGGCCGGAACAGCAGGATCAGGATCAGCAAGGCCAGGCCGAAGGTGTCGCGGTAGTCATAGGACAGGTAGACCGCGCCGAAGCTCTCCAGCACCCCCAGCGCCAGCGCCGCGACGATGCTGCCGGGAATCGAGCCCATGCCGCCTATGACCACGATCACATAGGACTTGATCGCCGGAAACGCGCCCACGTCCGGCGCCGGGTTGATGACCGGCGCCAGCAGCGCGCCGGCCAGCGCCGCCAGCACGCCGGAGGCCATGAAGATGATGCTGCTGGCGCGCGCCGTGTCGATGCCGGCGATAGAGGCGCCCAGCCGGTTCTGCGCCACCGCCTGCACCTGCCGGCCCCACAGAGAGCGCTT
Source organism: Achromobacter sp. GD03932 (assembly GCF_029839485.1). Taxonomy (NCBI): domain Bacteria; kingdom Pseudomonadati; phylum Pseudomonadota; class Betaproteobacteria; order Burkholderiales; family Alcaligenaceae; genus Achromobacter; species Achromobacter sp. GD03932. The sequence continues at coordinate 252,195 of NZ_JAOCAT010000004.1, read as the reverse complement.
GATGAAGAGCGCCAGTCCGATCAGCAGCACGATGGACAGGCCCGCGGTGATCAGCTTCTGGCCGCTCATCATGAAGGGGCCGATCGCCATGCGCGTCACGTCGGACAGCGCCGGGCCGCGCATGGGGTAGGGGCCCACGACCTTGTCCACCAGGTTGATCAGCAGCAGCGACAGGCCGAAGGTAACGACCACCGCGTACTCGTCCTTCATCAGCCCCCAGGAGCCGTAGCCCGCATACAGCGGACGCATCAGCCAGCGTTCCGTGGCCCAGCCCAGCAGCGCGCCAGCGGCGGCCGCGACCGGCAGCGCCAGCCAGGGGGGTACGCCCAGGGCCAGCGACACCAGGGTGTAGGTGTAGGCGCCTATCATGTAGAACTCGCCATGGGCGAAGTTCACGACCTTCAGGATGCCGAAGATCATGGTCAGGCCGACCGCCATCAGCGCGTAGTACAGGCCGATGATCAGGCCGTTGACGAACAGGTCCAATGCCAGCACTCGATTCTCCCTGGCGCCGGGGCGCGGCCCCGGCGCGTGTTGCGGTCACGGCGTGGAGGCGATCCAGCCTTCTTGCTGTCGGGGCAGCAAGCCGAAGACGCCGCGTGGGGGCGCCACTATTTCGGTTTGACCAGCTTGTCGACCTGCAGCGGCTGGCCGGTGGCCTGGATCAGCGTGGTCTTGCTCAGTGGCTGGTCCACCTCGGTCAGCTGATAGGTGACGTAGGGAATGTCGACCCACTGCTGGTAGGTGTAGCCGGGCTGCTGCGAGAACCCGAACTTGCCGCGCACGCCTTCGAACTGCATGCCTTGCAGCGCCTTGATGATGGCGGCGCTGTCGGTGGACTTGGCCTCTTCGATGGCGCGGGCGATCAGGAGCACCGAGTCCGCGGCCTGGAAGATCAGGCGGTTGGGTTCGGTCTTGGCCTGCTTCTGGTAAGTGGCGGCCACGTCCAGGCCCATCTGCGGCATGGGCATCTGCGGGTGGTAAAGGCCGAAGGCCAGCATGTACTTGCCGGCTTCCTTCACGTTCTTCCAGAAGTCCGGATAGTCGGCGATGCCGGCGCCGTCGTAGAACCAGGTCTTGGCGCTGGGCGCCACGCCTTGTTCGTAGAGCTGGTTCATCAGGATGTAGGCGGCCGGCGGCAGCATGATGTTGACCACCAGGTCCGGCGGGCTTGCGCGCAACGGCAGCACGGCCGGCGTGAAGTCCTTGCCGGCGCGGTCCAGCGCCACGTACTTGTACTGGGTCTGCGGCGCGGCCTTCTTGAGGAACTCGCCCAGCAGCTTGGCCTGGCCGATACCGTAGTCGGTGTTCTCGGCGAAGGCGATCACGTTCTTGACCTTCAGCGCCGCGATGGTGTCGGCCATGGCGCTGGAGACGCGGGTGTTGTAGTTGGCCGGATTGAAGACTTCCGGATAGCCCTTGGCGCGCACGTCGTCGGACCAGCAATTGGTGTTGACGTAGGGCACCTTGTAGCGGTGCGCGACTTCGATTTCGGCCAGGCAGACCGAGCTTTGGTGGCCGCCCGTCACGGCCACGACCTTGTCGCGCGAGATCAGTTTCTCGGCCGCCGCGCGGCCTTTTTCCGGAATGCCCTGGTTGTCTTCGTAGACGATCTTCAGCGGCCGGCCCAGCACGCCGCCCTTGTCGTTGATCATCTTGGCGATGATTTCCACGCCGTCCTTCACCTGGGTGCCTTGCACCACCGAGCCGGGCGGGGACTGCGCGATGCTCACGCCGATGACGACAGGATCGGCGCCGTGGGCGGCAGAGGCAAGTACGACCGCGGATACGGCTGCGGCTAAGCGGAGCAGTTTCATCGTGGTTTCCTTTTGGAAAGGATCAACGGCGATGCCGTCGCTCGCGCGGGCGAGGCGTCGGCGGGCGGGAACTCTGCTTGTTTGTAATCTTGTAGTACCGGTCTGACCAGTTAGGGCTTACCAGCATGGAGACCGGGGCCGGCGATGGCGCCGGCCCTGGCGGCGGCGTCAGGCCGCCAGCAGGCTTTCCACGCGGGCGGCGGTGTTCAGCACGCGCCAATCGGCGCCGCGCGCACCGGCGATCTGCAAGCCCAGCGGCAAGCCGTTGCGGCCGCTGCCGCAGGGCAGCGTCAACGCTGGCATGCCGGTCAGGTTGAAGGGCATGGTGAGGCCCGTGACGGCGGTGTGCAGCGGCACTTCGCGGCCCCCGATGGTGACCGCGCCGGCGCCGGAGCGCGGCGGCTCGATGCGCAGCGTGGGGGTGACCAGCACGTCCACCGACTGCATCGCCTGGTCGAACATGCGCGCCAGCGCGGCGCGGCCGCGCTGCGCCCGCGTGTACCAGGTGGCAGGGAAGAACTGGCCGATCTCCAGGCGCACGCGCACGTCGTCGCCCAGCGTCTCGGGCTGGTCGACCAGCCGGCGCCAGTGGATGTCGGTGGCTTCGCTGCACAGGGTGGCGAATTGCAGCGCCGCGCTGTGCTCGACGCCGGGCAGGTCCAGCGGCACCAGCGTGGCGCCATCGGCCTGCATCCGCGCCAGCGCATGGTCGACTGCCTGCGCCACGTCCTCGGCCAGCGGGTCGTAGAAGTAATTGCGCGGCACGCCCACGCGCAGGCCCGTCAGCGCGCCGGCGCTGACGGTGCGTTCGGCCTGGCCCGACATGATCGAATAGGCCAGGGCGGCATCCGCCACGCTGGCGGCTATGGGACCCAGGTGGTCCAGGCTGGCGCCCAGCGCCTGCGCGCCCTCGCGCGAAATGGCGTCGAAGGTGGGTTTGAAGCCGACCACGCCGCAGCAGGCGGCGGGGATGCGGATGGACCCTGCGGTGTCGGTGCCGATGGCCACGCGGACGATGCCGGCGGCCACCGCCGCGGCCGAGCCGCCGCTGGAGCCGCCCGCGGTATAGCCCGCCCCGCGCGGATTGCCGACCCAGCCGTAATGCGGGTTTTCGCTGGTGATGCCGTAGGCCAGCTCGTGCAGGTTGGTCGTGCCCACCACCAGCGCGCCGGCTTCGCGCAGCCGCGCCACGGCCAGCGCATCGTGCAACGCGGGCGGCGGCTTCAGGCCGCCGCTGCCGTTGGTCTGGGGAAAGCCTGCGACCTGCATCAGGTCCTTGACGGCGATCGGCACGCCCATCAGCGGCATGGCCGCGCCTTCGCGCAGCCTGCGCGCGGCCGCGGCCGCGGCGCCGTCCAGCGCCGGGGTGTCGGACAGGCTGATGAAGGCATTCAGGCCGGCCTGCTGCCGGGCTGCGGCCAGCGCGGCGCGGGCGGCGTCGGCGGCGCGCGCCGGGTCCTCGCGGCATTCGCGGGCAATGGCGGCGATGCCGCGGGCGTGGCGCGACACCGCGACGCCGCGGCCGGCCTGCGCGGCGGGCAGCCGTTCAGCGGGCGCGGCGGGCGGCGGCGCCAGGTAGCCCAGCTCGGCTTCCGGCGCCAGCGAGTCCAGCACGGTGAGTTCGGGCAGATTGACGCGCAGCCGGTCCAGCCAGGCCTGGCGGCGTTCGGAATAGGGGTAGTCAGCCAGTCGGGCCATGGCGTCGACGGCGCGGGCAAATCGATCGTAGAGGTCGGTCATGAGCGGCGCTATGTACGAGAGAGTGCGTGGGGCCCGCGGCCGTGCCGGGGCGCTTTGCAGTACGGCTTTATCCTAACCGGTCAGACCAGTTGAATGTCATAATGCCCAGGCAGTATATGGCTGTCAACGCCAAACCGGGCGGTAGCCGCGCACCCCTGCCTTGAGAATTCCGCGATGAACACCGTCGAACACATAGCCCAGCAGTTGCAGGCCCGCATCCGCCAGCGCGATTGGGCCGAGGCCGGCAAGCTGCCGGGGCAGCGCCAGCTGGCCGAGGAACTGGGCGTGAGCCGCGCCTCGCTGCGCGAGGCCATCACCATGCTGGAAGGGCTGGGACTGCTGCGCAGCGAAGCTGGCCGCGGCGTGTTCATCGCCCGGCCCGGCGAAAAAGGCCTGGGCAGCGCCTACGGCCGCTGGCGCTTCCAGGGCCGCTATGCATTGCGCGACGTCTATCTGGTGCGCAACCAGCTGGAGGAGCTGGCCGCCGGCCTGGCCGCGGGCGTCGTCACCCAGGCGGGGCTGGCCCGCCTGCGCGCCACCATCACGCACATGGAGCAGGCCGCCGACGCTGGCGACCTGGTGGCCATGTCGGAAGGCGACCGCGCCTTCCACGCCTGCCTGTACGAGATCGCCGGCAGCCCCATGCTGCTGGACCTGGCCGAGAACATCGCCGAAGTGGTGGACGGCAGCCGGCAGGTCGCGTTCGCCGATCCGGCGCGCGTGCGCGAGCCGATCTACGAGCACGCGGCCATCATCGACGCGCTGGCTACCGGTTCCGCCGACGCCGCGCGCCGCGCCATGCGCGCCCATATCTGCAACGTGGCCGACCGCGCGGGCCTGTCGCTGACGATCCCGGGCGCCTGAGTCTCCCTAGCGCTGTCCGTCGTGCACGGACACGGCTTCCTTGGTCAGTCCGCCCAGCCGCGAATGCACCCGGCCGCCCGTGCCCATGACCAGGGCGAACAGGATCTCGTTGGCGCGCGGCGCATCCTGAATGCCGATCTCGATGCTGTTGAAGTGGCTGCGCACATACGAAGCGTGGATGTAGTGCACCGGCACCATCATGCGGTAGCCAGCCACGGCCACGGCCTTGACGGCGGGCACCATGGCGCGGGGTTCGCCCAGCACGCTGCGCATGGCCCAGCCGCCGGCCTCGTGCCAGACCGCGCCATGCTCCATTTCGCCGTCCAGGCCGACGATGGCGGCCTTGCTGTAGACCTCGATCTGGTCCTTGCCGCCCAGCGTCTCGACCAGCTCGGTCGCCAGCAGCGTACCCAGGCTGCGCAGTTCCGCCATGAAGGGCATCAGGTCCGGCTCGTAGCGGCCGGCATAGGGATTGCGGATGACGGCGCAGGAAGCCGCCAGCTTGAGCGGGCGTTCGGGCGCCGGGCCGTTCTCGTGGTAAGTGGTCTCGACGATGAGGCAGCGTTTGCGGATATCGATCAGCGACATGCGGGGAATTCCTGGTAGCGGTTGAAAGAGGGCGTTCTATTGCGGCGGAATGCCGGTTTCCTTGACGATGGCGGCCCATTTGTCGATCTCGGCGCGCACGAAACCGCCAAATTCGGCCGGCGTCTGCTGCTTGACGCTCAGGCCCTGGCGTTCATAGGTCTGCCTGAGTTCGCCGTTGGCCAGGGCCTTGTCCAGCGATTGCGACAGGCGTTCGACCACGGGCGCGGGCAGGCCGGCCGGACCCATCAGGCCGAACCACACGGTCAGGTCGAAGCCGGCGGCGCCGGTTTCGTTGAGCGTGGGAATGTCCGGGGCCAACGGAAAGCGTTCGGGGGTGCTGACGCCGTAGGTCTTGACCTTGCCGGCGCGCGCCTGCTGCAGGCCGTTGGCCATATCGGTGAAGGTAAGGTCGACGGTGCCGCCGATGACGTCGGTGAGCGCCTGCGGACCGCCGCGATAAGGCACTGGCGTGACGTTGATCTTGCCCATGGCCGCGAGCTTGGCGCCGAACACCTGCGCGCTGCCCGAGCCATAGGCATAGGTCAGCTTGCCCGGATGCTGGGCGCCGTAGGCAAACAGATCGGATACCTGGGTGCCCGGCATGCGTGGCGAACCCACCAGCAGATAGGGCGTTTCGGCGACGGCGCCGATGGGCGTGAGGTCGGTGGCGGGGTTGTAGGGCAGGTCCTTGAACAGGCTCACGCCGCTGGCCGCCGTGGACACGCCCACCACCACCAGGGTGTAGCCGTCGGGCTTGGCGCGGGCCACGTCGTGGGTGCCGATGATGCCGTTGGCGCCGGGCTTGTTCTCCACCACAACCGGCTGGCCCAAATCGTCGGCCATGGCCTTACCCAGGCTGCGGGCCACCACGTCGGTGATGCTGCCTGGCGGAAAGGGCACGACCATGCGGATGGGGTGGTCGGGATAGCCCGCGGCGCCGGCGGGCGCGAGCGGCGCGCCCAGAACCAGCGCCAGCGCAAGCGCGGCGGCGGATCGTTTCATGCTTGTCTCCTGTGGATCTCGTTATCGTTGGCGTCCGGCGCTTCAGGCCGGCGCCGGGGCTTCCAGGCCTTGCAGGTAGCGGTGGATTTCGGTGTTGTCGACGCCGGCGGGCATGTCGGCAAGCGCGCGCTGCCACAGCGCCGTGCACAGCGACAGCTGCGAGGCCGGAACGCCGGCCAGGGTCTGCAGCGCATCGGCGGTGCGCAGGTCCTTGGCCATCAGCGCCAGGGCAAAGCCGCCGTTGTAGCTGCCGGGCACGATGAACTGGCGCAGCTTGGTTTCGGTGGCGACGTTGCGGCCGCTGGAGGCGTTGAGCACGTCGGTGAACACTTCCAGGTCCAGGTCCATGCGCTGCGCGATCAGGAGCGCTTCGCTGGCCGCCAGCAGGCCGGCCGCGTAGACGTAGTTGTTCAGCGCCTTCATGGCATGGGCGGAACCTACGGCGCCGGTGTGGATGAGCGAAGCCCCCATGCGCGAGAGCAGCGGGCGCACGCGCGCCAGGCCCTCGGCATCGGCGCCCACCATGATGGCCAGGGTGCCGGCGGCCGCCTTGGCCACTGCGCCCGACACCGGGGCATCGATGAGCGTCACGCCTGCCGCGCGCAACAGCGGCGCCAGCCGCAGCGTTTCGGCCGGGTTGGACGAACCCATGTCCAGCAGCACGGAGCCGGGGCGCATTACGCCCGCCAGTCCGTGTTCGCCTTCGATCACCGCGTTGGTGACGGCGCTGTCGGGCAGCATGGTGATGACCACGTCGCAGGCGGCCAGCGCCTGCAGGCCGGCGGCCGGTTTGAGCGTCTGGTTCCAGGCGGGGTGGTCCGCCAGGCGCTCCAGGCGCGCGGGGTCGCGGTCATACGCCAGGATGTTGTAGCGCTCCTCGCCGCGGGCGAGGTTTTCCAGCATGGGCAGGCCCATCATGCCCAAGCCCACGAAACCTACTGTGAGAGTCATGCATTCCCTTTATCGAATCGTCCTGGAAAGCGCGCCAGGAGCCATCTGGGATGCTAATGAAAGCGTGATTTCAGCGCTTATGCTAAGTTGGCCAGGGGTTATAACAAACGATTATCGGATCAGCCATGCGATTCAAGCTCAGGCAGATGGAAGCGTTCCGGGCGGTGATGCTGACCGGTTCCATGAACGGCGCGGCCAAGCTGCTGTTCGTGTCGCAGCCCGCGGTCAGCCGCCTCATCGCCCATACCGAGCAAAGCCTGGGCCTGCAACTGTTCGAACGCGACAAGGGCAAGCTCACGCCCACCCCCGAAGCGCAGCGTCTGTTCCAGGAGGTGGGGCCGTTGTTCGACGAAGCCCTGCGCATCGACGAACTGGCGCGCGACCTGGCCGAGCGGCCGGAGGGCGCGTTGACCCTGTGTTCCAGCCCCAGCCTGGCGTTGAACTTCGTGCCGCCCGTGATCGCGCAGTACATGGAGCTCTATCCCAACGTCAGGCTCAAGTTCCACACCACGCTGCTGTCCGACATGGCGCACGAGCTGTTGGGGCGCAAGGCGGAATTGGCCGTGTCGGTGCTGCCGATAGACCATCCCAACCTGGTGGTCGAGCCGCTGGCCACCGGCGAGATGGTTTGCATCCTGCCGCAAGGCCATGCCCTGGCCGCAAGGCGGGCGGTCAGCCTGGCCGAGCTGGCCGAGTGCCGGCTGATCCTCTACAACCGCAACATTCCGTTCGGACAGTTGGTGGCCGCGGCCTTCCAGCGTGCCGGCGTCAGCTGGAATCCGGCCGTGGAAATCGTGCGCGCCGAGCTGGCCTGCGCCCTGGTGCGGGTGGGCGCGGGCGTGGCCATCGTCGATGAGTTCTCGGTCGGGCAGCAGGGCTGGCCCGGCGTGGTGACGCGGCCGCTGCGCGAGTCCATCCCGCTGTCGCTCAGTCTGGTGCGTTCGCGCTTCGAGCGCCCCGGCCGGCAGGTGCAGCGCTTCGTGCGCCTGATCAAAGAGCACGCGCGGACCTCGCGCAAACCGGGCCGAGCCCGGCCGGCGGCCTAGCCGGCATCCGCAGGGAACGGACAGCCGGCGCATTTTCCGGACACGCCTGTTGGACCTGGCGCAAGCTTGCCTCGAATAAACGCAGTTTGCGGATAGCGTCGGCCGGATCCGGCTAACGCGGCCGCGGCGCGCGGCGCCAGTATTCGCCTCACTCAATCAGCCTACGGTGAGGTGATGCGATGAAGGGTCTGGACAATAAAGTGGCCATCGTGACCGGCGGCGCCACGCTGATCGGCGCGGGCGTGGTCGCCGCGCTGCGCGCCTATGGCGTGCGCGTGGCGCTGTTCGATATCGACGCGGCCGGCGGCGAACGCGTGGCCGCCGCCGATCCGGCCGGCACGCGCTTCTGGCCGGTGGACATCGCGGAGGACGCGCAACTGGAACGCGGCGTGGCCGATGCCGCGGCGCATTTCGGCCGCATCGATTTTCTCGTCAACCTGGCCGCGACCTACCTGGACGACGGCGCCGCATCGGGTCGCGCCGACTGGCTGCGCGCGCTCGACGTGAACGTGGTCAGCGCCGTGATGGCCGCGCGCGCGGTCCATCCGCATCTGCTTGCCGCCGGCGGCGGGGCCATCGTCAATTTCACCAGCATCTCCTCGCGCGTCGCGCAGACCGGACGCTGGCTCTATCCGGTGTCCAAGGCGGCGCTGCTGCAGGTCACCCGCAACATGGCGATGGACTATGCCGCCGACGGCATACGCGTCAACTCCGTGTCGCCAGGCTGGACCTGGTCGCGCGTGATGGACGAGCTGACGCAGGGCGACCGCGCCAAGACCGACCGGGTGGCCGCGGACTACCACCTGCTGGGCCGCGCCGGCGATCCGGCCGAAGTGGCAGAGGTGGTTGCCTTCCTGCTTTCAGACCATGCCAGCTTCGTCACCGGCGCCGACTACGCGGTGGACGGCGGCTATTCCGCCATGGGCCCCGAACAGGCCAAGCCCGCGATTCCGCGCCTGGCCGCCTAGCCATACAAAGGAGAACAGACATGCGTCGAATCGCGATCGTGGGTGGAGGGCAGGCCGGCCTGCCCCTGGCGTTGGGACTGCTGGACAAAGGGTATGAAGTGACTGTCGTCACCAACCGCGAGCCGGACGATATCCGGCGCGGCAAAGTGATGTCCAGCCAGTGCATGTTCGATGCCTCGCTGCAGGTCGAGCGTGACCTGGGTTTGAACCAGTGGGAGGCCGACTGTCCGACCGTCGACGGCATCGGCCTGGCGATACCGCATCCTGAGCGGCCCGGCCACAAGCTGATCGATTGGGTCGCGCGCCTGGACCGTCCCGCGCAGGCGGTGGACCAGCGCATCAAGATGCCGGCCTGGATGGAACTGTTCGCCGCGCGCGGCGGCCGGCTGCTGATCCAGGACGGCGGCGTGGCCGAACTCGAATTGCTGGCGGCCTCGCACGACCTGGTGTTGCTGGCCGCGGGCAAGGGCGAGGTGGTCAAGCTGTTCGAGCGCGATGCGCTGCGCTCGCGCTTTGACCGGCCGCAGCGCGCGCTGGCGCTGACCTATGTGCACGGCATGCGCCCGGCGCCGGAGCATTCGCGCGTCGCCTTCAACCTGATTCCGGGCGTGGGCGAGTACTTCGTGTTCCCGGCGCTGACCGTCAGCGGTCCCTGCGAGATCATGGTGTTCGAAGGCGTACCCGGTGGTCCGATGGATTGCTGGCGCGACATCAAGTCGCCGCAGGAGCATCTGGCGCAAAGCCTGCATATCCTGCACGCCTATCTGCCCTGGGAGGCCGAGCGCTGCAGCGCGGTGGAGCTGACCGACGCCAACGGCATCCTGGCCGGCAGCTTCGCGCCCACGGTGCGCAAGCCGGTGCTGACCTTGCCGTCGGGCCGGTTGGTGTTCGGCCTGGGCGATGCGGTGGTGACCAACGACCCGATCACGGGGCAGGGATCTAACAACGCCACCAAGGCCTGCGCCGTGTACCTGGACGCGATCCTGTCGCATGGCGACGCCACCTTCACGGCGGAATGGATGCAGCGCACCTTCGAGCGTTTCTGGGACTACGCGGGCGCGGTGGTGGAATGGACCAATTCGATGTTGTTGCCGCCGCCGCCTCACCTGCTCAAGCTGCTGCAGGCCGCGGACCACACGCCGGCGATCGCCAGTACCATCGCCAACGGCTTCAACCATCCGCCGTCGCTGTACCCCTGGTGGGGCGACGCCACGGCCTGCGAAGCCTTCATCGCGGCGCAGCCGGCGCGGGCGGCGGCATGAAGCCCGATTGCGCGGCGGGCCTGCCCCTGGACTGGGGCTGCACCGATCTGCACCCCAAGGTCCTGCGCGGCGTGCTCGGCAGCTATCCGACCGGCGTGGCCATCGTCGCCACGCGTTGTCCGGACGGCCGCCGGGTCGGGCTCACCATCAACTCCTTCGCCTCGCTGTCGCTGGACCCGCCGCTGGTGTTGTGGAGCCTGGTGAACCATTCGCCCAACCTGGCGGCGTTCCGCGATTGCAGCCACTTCACCATCAGCGTTCTGGCCTGCGGCCAGGAAGAGTTGGCAATGCGCTTTGCCAGTTCCGCGGTGCCGGACAAGTTCGCGGGGGCGCCCGTGCACGACGTGCCGGAAGGCGTGCCCGCCATCGAAGGGGCGGTGGCCACCCTGGTCTGCGCCAACGACCAGCAAAGCCCCGCGGGCGACCATCTGCTGTTGTTCGGCCGGGTGCTGCGCGTGGCCAGCGTGGCGGCCACGCCCCTGGTGTTCCATGCCGGGCGCTTTACCGCGCTGACCGCCGCGTAGCGGCCCACTTTCATCGGAGCGCATCATGCCCCTGGAGTCAGAGGCGCAGGTCATCATCGTCGGCAGCGGCATGAATTCGCTGGTCTGCGCCGCCTTGCTGGCGCAGCGCGGCAAGTCCGTGCTGGTGCTGGAACGCAACGACAGGCTGGGCGGCTGCATCCGCACCGAGGAGCTGTTCCCCGGCTACCGCCACGACGTGCTGTCCTGCTGGTATCCGCTGTTCATGGGCAGCCCGGCCTACGCGGCGCTCAAGCCCGCGCTGCACGAGGCCGGGCTGGAATTCATGCAGGGCGAGTACGCCACCGGGTTGGTGCTGCCCGACGGCTCGGGCCTGGCCTTGAAGCAGGACGTGGCGGACAGCGCGCGGCGGCTGGATGCCTGGGCGCCCGGCGACGGCGCGGCCTTCGGCGCGATGGCGCAGCGCCTGTTCGGCGAGGACGCGGCGCTGACCTTCGGCCTGCTGGGGCAGAACCCCTACGGCGCGGGCATGCTCAAACTGCTGTTCGGCGAATGGCGCAAGCGCGGCATGGACGGCCTGGCGGCCTTTGCCGCCGACTCGATGGAGAGCTTTCGCCGCTGGTCCGAACGCGCGCTGCAGTCGGATGCCGCGCGCGCGCTGATCGCGCCCTGGGTGCTGCACACCGGCCTGGGTCCGGACGATGCCTGTTCCGCGCTGATCGGCAAGCTGACTTTCGCAGCGGTGGTGGCCGGCGGCATGCCGGTGGTCAAGGGCGGCGGCAGCGGCGTGGTGGACGCGCTGGCCGCCGTCATCGAACGGCACGGCGGCCGCTTGCAGACTGGCGTCGAGGTCGAACGCGTCATCACTAGCGGCCAGGGCAAGCGGCGCCGCGCGGTGGGCGTGCTGGCGGGTGGACGCGAGTATCGCGCGACAGAAGCCGTGGTCTGCAACGTGACGCCCGGCCAGTTGTACGGACAGTTGCTGCCCGATGCGCCACCCGCCGTGCGCGAACGCGCCGCCGGCTATCGCTACGGCCGCGGCGGCATGCAGATCCATTTTGCGCTGAACGCGCCGCCGGACTGGCTGACGCCGGAGCTGCGCCACGTGCCGCTGGTGCACCTGACCGAGAGCATGGAGCAGGTCTGCGCCTCGGTGACCGAGGCCAACAACGGCCTGCTGCCCGCGCGTCCCACCCTGGCCATCGGTCAGCCCGTCGCGGTCGACCCCACGCGCGCGCCGCCCGGCGGCTGGATCCTGTGGGTGCAGATGCAGGAACTGCCGGCGCGGATCAAGGGCGATGCCGCGGGCGAGCTGGCCGCGCCCGCCGACGGCCGCTGGAACGAGGCCTTGCGCGAGGCGATGGCCGACCGGGTGCAGGCGCGCATGGAGCGCGTGATGCCAGGTCTGGCGCGGCGCATCGTCGGCCGGCGCGCGTACTCGCCGGCCGACCTGGAAGGGCTGAACTGCAATCTGGTGGGCGGCGATCCCTACTCGGGCGTGTGTTCGCCCGACCAGTTCTTCTGGCTGCGGCCCTTTGCCGGCGGCCAGGGCGCGCGCGGCCACCGCACGCCGCTGCGCAATCTCTTTCACATCGGCGCCGCCACCCACCCGGGCCCCGGCCTGGGCGGCGGCTCCGGCTATCTCGTCGCACAACAAATAGGCAGGAGGGGAACATGAACGGACACCTGAAACTCCGGCGGCTGGCCAGCGCCTTGGCATTGGCGCTGGCCAGCGCGGGGGCCCAGGCCACCGAGGGCGGCGGCCTGGGCATCTACCCGGACGGCCTGGAAAACTTCATGTCGGGCGCGCTGCCGCCGCCGGGCGTGCACATGCTGGTCTATGCCGGCGGGGCGCGCTACGACACGCTGCGCGGCAATGACGGCCAGCGCGTGCCGGTGCCCGGCTTCAAGGTGGACGTCAACGTGCTGGCTCCGCGCCTGATCTGGGTCACGCAGCAGCAGGTCATGGGCGGACAGCTGGCCTTCCATGCCATCGCGCCGCTGCTGGACGTGACCGCCAAGGCGGCCGGACAGCGCAACCGCAGCACCGGCCTGGGCGACATGACGCTGGGCGTGGCGCTGGGTTATCACCCGTCCGAAAGCCTGCATTACGTAGTGGGGCTGGACATGTACGCACCCACCGGCGAGTACGACCGCAAGGACCCGTCCAGCCTGGGCAAGAACTACTGGACCGCGCAGCCGGTGTTCGCATTGAGCCGCATCAGTCCGGACGGTTTCAACGCCGACCTGAAAGTCATGTACGACTTCAATTTCACCAATTCCGCCACCGACACGCGCTCGGGCCAGGCCCTGCACGCCGACTACGCGCTGGGCTGGGGCGTGGGCAAGGGCTGGGTGCTGGGGGTGGGCGGCTACGCCTTCCAGCAGGTCACGGACGACAGCGGCCCCAATAGCGCCGCCGGCCGCGCCCGGGCTTTCGGCTTCGGTCCATCGGTGCGGTACATGAATGAAAAGGGTTGGCTGTTTACTGCGAAGTGGCAGCAGGATTTCAAGGTCAAGAACCGGCCCGAAGGGGCGCAGTTGTATGTGAAGCTGGGGATACCGTTCTAGGCCTGGCGGCAGCACTGGAAGGCCCTGGCTGTCGGTCTCAGCAGGGCTGTTCTGCTGGTATCGTTGCGCTGTCGACGGGACGGGGCAGGGTCATGAATCTGTACGAAGCGATACGCTGGGGCAACGAATCCGAGGACCCGTACACAGGTGGTCCGGATGGCGCGGATACCTGCTTCCTGGTGCGGGCGGAATCTGTCGAAGAGGCCGGACGGCTTGCGGATGCGGCATTGCGCGGCGCCCAGGGCGGGCTGGCGGACTGGGCCCAGGTTCTGCACTTGCTCGGCACGGAACAGGCCACGGACAGTGAGCCTCGCATCCTGCGCGGACCCTATTTGCAGCACGCTTACCGGTACGGCTGGCGTCACTGGAGCCGGGACGAGGCGATGGCGCCGTGGATTGAACAGCCGTAGGCCCGGGGCGTTCAGCGTGCAGACCTGTTCCGCCGTTCGATCTCCGCTACGGCCAACAGGATGACTTCGGCCTTGACCAGCGAGTCGTCGCTGTCGGCTTTTTCCAGCAGGTCATCGATCTGCGCGCGTAGATAGCGGCAGTCGCTGGGTTCGCCTTTGGGATTGATCTTTTTTACCTCGACCCGTATCCGGGAGACCCAGTCGCGCTCGGCCTGAGCTAATTTTCCCAGACGTACTTGACGCTTGTTTGCCGCCGCGACCGCTACTTCGGTGCCCACGGCATCCATCGTCAGGAGCGCAAGCTTTCTTCCATCCAGGGGAGCCTGAGAGAGCGGCTTGTCCAGGATCGCTTCCGCCGTTGCCAGCGACGACAGTTTATCGAGGTCCGCGCTTGGAACCTCGATGGCGCAGGCGCCAGCAGCTGCGATGTGCGAGGCGGCCCGCTGGCCTTGCGAGAGTTTCTGCAGGCGGGGTGACAAGCCATCCACGGCCGCGCGCCTGGCCTTGGCGTTTGCCTCGCCCGAGCGCAAGGCGTCACTCGAAGCCTCGAACGCCTTCATTTCGGCATCCTCCCCGGCAGATGCAGGGCTCATGACCAGCGACACGCAAAGAAGAAGACTGCTTTTCAGTGTTTTCATCGCGTTTCCTTGCAGGGGCTGCGCCGGACCGGCGGACTTTCTTCTGCGCGAGTTTCGTGGAAACACGGGCTCCGCGCCATAGAGGCCGGCAAACCAGCCAAGCACGCGTTGTTGGGATGCAACTGCAAGTCCGCTCCCGCATGGGGGCTTCGGGCTTCACTCATCAATCCGCCCGATGTTGGAATAGCATGCGGCTTGGGGATTCGCGCAGCAGATGCGCACGGGGAACGTGATGAAAAGAACAATTTCGGCGCTGGCGTTTTGCTTGTGCGGCGGATTTGCCGCGGCACAGAACACGGGCAGCAGTTTTGAAGTGCAGGAGCCGATGCGCGACTCGTTGGGCTTTCCGATGGGGAGCGATGGCGGTCAGGAGTGGCTGGGCGACAAGGCGGTCGCGCACATGGGTTTCATTGCCGCTTGCAAGCTGTATCCGGCAGACGGGCCGGAGGTCCAGGGGATGGTGGCCATGGCCCTGGCGCAAGCGAGCCTGGGCATGGACCTGGCCCGCGCGCCGACGGACCCGGCCGCGCTGCGCGCCAGGCTCTCCCAGCGCTTGAATTCCCAGGAAGGGCGCAAGGACGCGGCGGAAAAAATCCAGGCCATGCGCAAGCGGGTCCTTGCCGAGCAGGCGCATGCGGGCAAGTTGATAGACGCCTCCGTGGGTTTCACGGGCAAGAATCCGAATCCTTGCGAGCTTGAACGGCACTACGCGCGTCAGTTCCTGACAAAGCACAAGGACGGCGCCATGAAGGCCGCTCCCAAGATCAATCAGCTCGCGCGTGAGGTCATGGCGCAGGATGCCTCTGCCAAGGCCAAGCCGGCCGCGCCAGCCCGACCCTGAAGCGGCGCCGCTTCACCCGCGCCGCCGCAGGCTCTGACTTGGACTTACGCCGTAGCGTTCCTTATATCCGGCGCTGAAGCGCCCCATGTGCGCGAAGCCCCAGCGCAGCGCCACGCCGGCGATGTTGCGGCTTTCGCCCGAGACCAGCTCGGCGTGCGCGCGCTCCATGCGCAGGTCGCGCAGGTAGTGCATGGGACTCACGCCCAGGAATTCCTTGAATCCCGCGTACAGGCTGCGCACGCTGACGCCGGCGATGCGCGCCAGCTGTTCGGCGCTGACGGGTTCGTGCGCGTGCGCCTGCAGGTAATCCTGGACGCTGCGCACGTGGCGCGGCAGCACCGCGCCGCGGCGGCCGGGCAGGGCGCCGGCATAGTTATGGGGCTGGGCCGACAGCAGGGTGGCGGCGACCAGCTGTTCCATCTGGTGCACGATGAGCTTGTGCTCGGCCAGGTTGGCATGCTGCGTCGAGCAGTCCAGCAGATAGCTCATCAGGCAGCGCCAGGCGGGACATTCGCGCCAGCGGAATCCCAGCTGGAAACGCAGCGGCCGGTCCAGCGCACAGCCCAGATGGCCCACCAGCGTGCGTTCCAGCAGCGAACGGCCCACGCGCAGCATGAACTGGTCGTTGTCGTCGGCCCAGCGCATGGCCAGGTCGTCGTCCGGGCTGACGACCGAGGCGACCTCGGGCGTCGAATCCAGCTGCTGGGGGCCGCTGCTGATGCGGGCGCAGCCCGACAGCGGCATCTGCACCAGGAAGAAGTCCTCCAGCGGACCGGGACGGATCTCGACGTTGGCGCCGTAGCGCAGGCGGTTCAGCGAGACCTCGCCCAGCGGCTGGTGGTGCATGCGGGCGTCCAGGCGCTGCAGCGCGCCGACCACGCCCAGGTGGTGCGGACGCATGACGCGGCCGACCATGGAACGGGCTTCGTCCAGATCGCCGGAGGCGAACAATTGCTGCGCCGGCAGGCCCAGGACCGACTCGATCCGCGGCGCGGCCGGCGGCCAAGTCGTGCTGGTGGCGGACTGCATCGTGTCGAGCATGGGGAAACTCCACTGCCGGGGCCTTGAAGGCTTTGATAGTAAAGCTGCGCCGGACAGGGCGGACTGGTGGAAAACCCGTCCAGAGGCAGGGGACGCTATCCGTTTTTTGCGGCGGCTGTCCGGTGTGCGCAGAAAAACAGTCCAGATTTATATTGACAACCAGTTTCCATAGTTGGAAACTGGTTGTCAATTAAACCGAAAGACCGGGAGGCCAGCAATGAATCCAACCAAGGAAGAACGGCTCACCGGGGTGATCCTGACCTTGTTCCAGTTGAACGGCGCGCTGCTCGATTGGGGCGATGCCTTCGTCGCGCCGCAGGCGCTGACCAGCGCGCGCTGGCAGATGCTGGGCGCCCTGGCGTTGGCGGGACAGCCTCTGAGCGCGCCGCAGGTCGCCGCCGCCATGGGCGTGACGCGCCAGGGCGCGCAGAAGCAGCTCAACCTGCTGTCCGAGGCGCAACTGGTGGAGGTCCGCCCCAATCCGCAACACAAGCGCTCGCCGCTGTACCGGCTGACCGATGAGGGGCGGCGCGTCTATGGCGCCATCGACGCGCGCTGGAAGGAGCGCGCGCGCCAACTGGCCGGCGGCTTCAGCGCCGCTGAACTGGAAACGGCGGGGAGGGTGCTGGCGGGCCTGCTGGCCGCGCACGTTCCCGCGCACGGGGAGCAAGGTCATGAAACATAGAATCCATGCCGCTGCCGCCATGTCGACGCTGCTGTTTCTGGCGGCGTTCTGGATTTCAACGGTGGTGTCCGAACTGTTCCTGACCGCGTCCGCGGTGGCCCAGGTCAAGCTTGCCATCGCGTATGCGCTGTTGGGTTTCGTGCCCGTCATGATGCTGACCGCCGCCAGCGGTTTCCTGATGGGCGGCAAGGGCAGGCATCCGCTGCTGTTGGCCAAGCGCAAACGCATGCCTTTCATCGCGGCCAATGGTTTGCTGATTCTGGTTCCCGCGGCGGTGTTCCTGGCGCTGCGCGCGCAGGCGGGCTTGCTGGATGGGGTGTTCTACGGGGTGCAGGCGGTGGAGCTGGCGGCAGGCGCGGCCAACCTGACGCTGATCGGATTGAACATCCGCGACGGCCTCTGGCTGGGCCGCTTGCGGCGGGGCGCGCGAGAACAGGGCCGGTCCTAGCCTCCCGTCCCGCTGTGCGGGGCGAGAGGCCAGCCGGCCCGGTTGCCTCAGTGCATCTTGCCGTAGCGGCCGGCGTTGAAGTCCTGGATCGCTTCAACGATCTCCGCCTGCGTGTTCATCACGAAGGGGCCGTAGCCGACCACCGGCTCGTCGATGGGCTCGCCGCTCAACACCAGGAACACCGCGTCGTTGTTGGCTTCGACGGTGATGTCCTCGCCCTCCAGGGAGAACAGCGCCAGCTGCGCATCGCGCGCCACGGTTTCGCCGTTGACCAGCACCGTGCCGCGCAGCACCACCAGCATGCTGTTGCGGCCCTCGGCGACGGGGAAGGTCGCCGACTTGCCGGCGGCCAGCCTCACGTCCCACACGTCCATCGGCGTGAAGGTGCGCGCCGGTCCCGCGTGGCCCGCGTAATTGCCCGCGATCACGCGCAGCGTGCCCGCGCCGTCAGGCAGTTCCACCGCCGGGATGTCCGCGTCGAGGATGCCCTGGTAGCCGGCCGGCGCCATCTTGTCCTTGGCGGGCAGGTTGACCCAGAGCTGCACCATTTCCAGCTCGCCGCCCTTGCGGGTGAAGGCGTGGGAATGGAATTCCTCATGCAGGATGCCGGAGGCCGCCGTCATCCATTGCACGTCGCCGGGACCGATGACGCCGCCGTTGCCGGTGGAATCGCGGTGCTCGACTTCGCCGCTATAGACGATGGTCACGGTTTCAAAGCCGCGGTGCGGATGCTGCCCGACGCCGCGCGGATGCTCGGCCGGCTCGAACTGCGCCGGTCCGGCGTAGTCCAGCAGCAGGAACGGGCTGGTGTTCTTGCCTTTGTCGTTGTAGGAGAACATGGAGCGCACCGGGAAGCCGTCGCCCACCCAGTGGGGACGGGGGCTGGCATGCAATCCGAGGATCTTCTTCATGGTCGTATTTCCTGTTGCGCGGCCCCATCGGGGCCGTTCGTCATGATTAATAAGATAAGGGCGCCACCTCTTCGGCGGTAGTCCCCGGCATTGATAAGCACTGTTCCATGAATCGGACAGTGGGGCCGGAACTCGCGGCTGGCGTATCCTTCGGGCATGGAAGACGGCATGAATACGGCCCAGGCGGGCGGCAACAACGATCAGGTCCAAGGCTTTGCCCCGGTGGCGGGGGCGGGCGCGCGCGTGCTGGTGCTGGGTTCGATGCCTGGCGTGGCATCGCTGCGGCAGGGCCGCTATTACGCGCATCCGCGCAACGCCTTCTGGCCCATCGCGGCCAGCGTCTTCGGCTTCGATCCCGGCCTGGACTATGCGCAGCGCTTGCAGGCCCTGCAAGCCGCTGGCGTCGCCTTGTGGGACGTGCTGCAAGCCTGCGAGCGTCCCGGCAGCCTGGACGCCGATATCCGCGGCGACACCCTGGTCGCCAACGACTTCGCCGCATTCCTGGAACGCCACCCCGGCATCGTCCGGGTCTGCTTCAACGGCGCCAAGGCCGCGGCGATGTACCGCCGCCACGTGCGGCCCGGGCTGACCGTCCCGTTGGAATACATGGACCTGCCGTCGACCAGCCCGGCGCATGCGGCGGCGTCGTTCGAGCACAAGTTGGCTGCCTGGGGCCGGGCGCTCAAGATCGAGGATTGACGGGTTGGGCCGCAGACCGGCTCCGGGTTTACACTTATCCGTCCCCGGTTTGATACTTATCAAGCCTCTATATAACTCCAAGTGATAAGTTAATTCCCGTAACAGAATTAACGCTTGGAGAAGCACTATGAGTACCCCCGCCAGCCCCCCGGAACCGCCACTGCCGGGTAAACGTGGCTTCCTGAAGGGCTTATTGGGGTTGGGGGCCGCGGCCACCGTCATACCCATCCGCGCCGAGGCCGCCGGCATCAACGGCCAGCCGCCGCGCCGCCCCGGCATGGCGGGCAAGCGCTACGGCATGGTCGTGGACATGCGCAAGTGCATCGGCTGCCAGTCCTGTACGGTCAGCTGTTCCATGGAGAACCTGCCTCCCATCGGGCAGTTCCGCACCACCGTCCTGCAATACGAAGTCCTGCCCGACGCCGGCGGCCCCGCCTCCATGGTGATGCTGCCGCGCCTGTGCAACCACTGCGACAACCCGCCTTGCGTGCCGGTCTGTCCGGTGCAGGCCACCTTCCAGCGCGAAGACGGCATCGTGCTGGTCGACAACGAGCGCTGCGTGGGCTGCGCCTATTGCGTGCAGGCCTGTCCCTACGACGCCCGCTTCATCAACCACGAAACGCAGACCGCCGACAAATGCACCTTCTGCGAGCACCGCCTGGAAGCGGGGCTGCTGCCGGCCTGCGTGGAAAGCTGCGTGGGCGGCGCGCGCGTCATCGGCGACATGAACGATCCCGACAGCGCGATTTCCAGGCTGCTGGTCGAGCACAAGGAAGACATCAAGGTGCTCAAGCCCGAAATGAAGACCGATCCTCACGTCTATTACATCGGCCTGCCCGATGCGTTCGTCCATCAGGTCGACGGCCAGGCCGGCGTGCGGCTGGCTGGCGGCCATTGAGCCATTAAAGGGGATGAGCATGCAGATCTCTGAATTGTTGACGCCGGTCTACGACGCCGCCTGGCTGCCGTGGGCCGTGCAGTACTTCTTCCTCATCGGCATCAGCGCCACCACCGCGCTGACCGCCGCGTTTGCGGCCTTTGGCAGCGCGGGCTCGCCTGCCCGTCGCCTGCTGCCCGCGGCCGTGACGGTGCTGCTGGTCAGCGCCATCGCCGCGCCCGTGTCGCTGTTGGCGGACCTGCACCAGCCGGGCCGCTTCTGGCACTTCTACGCGCATGTCACGCCCTGGTCCTGGATGTGGCTGGGCGCCTTGTTGCTGCCGGTGTTCGTGACCCTGGCGTTGCTGTTCTGCGCCGCCTGGTGGTGGGGCCGCATCGGCTGGGTGCGCGTGCTGGGCATGGCGCTGGCGGTGTCGGCGCTGTCCATCCTGGTCTATACCGGCGCGGAAGTGATGGTGCTGCGTTCGCGGCCGTTGTGGCACACGGTGTTCCTGCCGGTGAACTTCGCGTTGACCGCCTGGCTGGGCGCGTTGGGGGCCATGTTCCTGGTGGGCCGCTGGCTGCGCGGCGGTACGCAGGCCATGCCGGTGGAACTGTTGCGCAGCCTGAGCGTGACCGCGGTGGTGATGATGGCGCTGGGCGCCGGCGCCTGGGCGCTGCTGGGCCTCTTGGGCATGGACCCTTCGTTCGACGCCGCGCTGCGGCTGTTCGCGGAGTTTCCGATCTGGCGCGTCAGCCTGGCGGGTGCGGTGGCGACCGGCTTCTGCATGATCGCGCTGTTGCAGCGTCCGGCGCGCACGCTGGCCGCGCCGCTGCCTTCAGCCGCGCTGGCGCTGACCATGCTGGCGGCCGCGTGGATCTTCCGCTGGGTGGTCTTCATGAGCGTGCAGGGCGTGCCGAAGTACGGCGCCGGCCTCTATCTGTACGACATGCCCTGGGGCAGCGATGGACTGCTGGGCATGGTGGGCGTGCTGGGCCTGTGCGTGGCGCTGATCGCCGCCGTGACCTACGCGCTGGAGCTGTTTCCGGCGCGCACGCGCGGCCTGGCGGCCTGAGCGCCGCCGCCTGGGCCTGTGTGTGCACAGGTCCTAGACGAAAGAACATGGAATAAAAGCAATGGACAAGCAACACGAAGACGACAAGCGCGGCGCCCCGCCGGACGAGGCCGCCGATCAACCGCGCGACGAGGCGCGGCGCAAGATGATGGTGCGCGGCGGCGTGGTCGCCGGCGGCATGGCGGCGTTCGCGGCGGGCTACGGCGAGACCGTGGTCCGGGCCGTGAAGGGCCTGGCGCAAGGCACGGCGGGCGTGCCCACGGCGCATGCCGTGCGCGGCAATTCGCTGACGCCGGAATTTCGCATCGATCCCCTGACTGGCGTGCTCAGCGCGCAGCCGGGCCAGACGGTCAGCCCCTCCAGCTGCCTGGGCTGCTGGACCCAGTGCGGCGTGCGCCTGCGCGTGGATACGCAGGAAAACCGCATCCTGCGCGTGGCCGGCAACCCCTACCATCCGCTGGCCACGACCCGGCCGGCCGCGATGGAAGCGCCGGTGCGCGAGGTCTACGCGCAACTGGGCGGCGACAACGGCCTGGAAGGGCGCGCCACGTCCTGCGCGCGCGGTTCGGCCATGCTGGAGCAGATGAACAGCCCGTTCCGCGTGCTGCAGCCGCTCAAGCGCGTGGGCAAGCGCGGCGAGGGCAAGTGGCAGACCATCTCGTTCGAACAGCTGGTGCAGGAAGTCTGCGAAGGCGGCGACCTGTTCGGCGAAGGCCAGGTGGACGGCCTGCGCGCCATCTTCGACCGCGAAACGCCGCTGGACCCGCAGAATCCCGAGTACGGCGCCAAGGTCAACCAGTTCCTGTTCACCGATGCATCCAACGAAGGCCGCACCCCGCTGATCCAGCGCTTCGCCGGGCAATCGTTCGGCACGGTCAACTTCAGCAACCACGGTTCCTATTGCGGCCAGAGCTTCCGCGTGGGCGCGGGCGCCGCATTGGGCGACCTGAAGGGGATGCCTCACGGCAAGCCAGATTGGGACAACGCGCGCTTCGGCCTGTTCATCGGCGCGGCGCCGGCGCAGGCCGGCAACCCGTTCCAGCGCCAGGCCCGCCAATTGGCCGAGGCCCGCGTGCGGCCGGAAGAGACTGGTTTCACCTACGTGGTCGTGTCGCCGATGCTGCCGGCCTCGTCCAGCCTGTCGGCCGGATCGGGCAATGAGTGGGTGCCGGTCAATCCGGCCGGCGACCTGGGCCTGGCCATGGGCCTGATCCGCTGGATCCTGGATAACGAGCGCTACGATGCCCGCGCGCTGGCGCAGCCCGGCCCAGCGGCCATGAAGGCCGCGGGCGAGGCGGCCTGGACCAACGCCACCCATCTGGTGGTGGCGGAACCCGGCCATCCGCGTCTGGGCAGTTTCCTGCGCGGCGCCGACCTGGGCTGGCCGCGCCCGGCCGATGCCGGCGAGAAGTGGGAAGACGTGTACGTCGTGCGCCTTGAAGACGGCACGCTGGCGCCGCACACCGCGGCCGCGTCCGCCACGCTGTTCGTGGACGACACGGTCGCCGCGCCCGGCATGGACGGCGCGCCGCAAGCGCTGCGCGTGCGCAGTTCGCTGTCGCTGCTGCGCGAGGAAGCGCGCCGCAAGACGCTGGACGAATACGCGGAACTGAGCGGCGTGCCGGCCGCCAAGATCGCGTCGCTGGCCGAGCGTTTCACCAGCTACGGCAAGCGCGCCGTGGCCGACGCGCACGGCGGCACCATGAGCGGCTCGGGTTTCTATACGGCCTATGCCATTGCCATGCTGAACACGCTGGTGGGCAACCTCAACGTCGAAGGCGGCCTGGTGCTGGATGCCGGCCCGTTCCCGCCCTACGGGCAGGGGCCGCGCTACAACATCGCCGGCTTCGCCAACCGCGCCACGCCCAAGGGCGTGGGCCTGTCGCGCAACCGTTTTCCATACGAGAAGTCCAGCGAGTTCAAGCGCAAGAAGGCCGCCGGCCAGCCGGCCTATCCGGCCGCAGCGCCCTGGTATCCGGCCACCGGCGGGCTCAGCTCGGAAATGCTGGCGTCCGCGCTGGCGGGCTATCCGTACCATGCCAAGGTCTGGTTCAACCACATGAGCAACCCGATCTACGGCATCGCCGGCCTGAAGAGCGTCATCATCGACAAGATGAAGGATCCGCGCCTCTTGCCGCTGTCGGTATCGATCAACCCCTTCATCAACGAGACCAACGCGTTGGCCGACTACATCGTGCCGGACACGGTGACCTACGAAAGCTGGGGCGTCTCGGCGCCCTGGGCGGACGTGGTGGCCAAGGCGTCCACCGTGCGCTGGCCTGCCGTGCAGCCGCGCGTGGCCCGCACGGCCACGGGCGAGCCGGTCTGCCTGGAAACCTTCCTGATCGCCTGCGCCAAGCGGCTGGGCATGCCGGGCTTCGGCGCGGGCGCCATCTCCGACAAGGACGGCGTCAAGTACGCGCTGGACACGCCGGAGGACTTCTTCCTGCGCGGCATCGCCAACATCGCCTTCGCGGCCGGCAAGCCGGTGCCGGAGGCCAGCGATGACGACATGGCGCTCACCGGCGTGGACCGCTACGGTCCGTTGTTGCAGCAGAAGCTCAAGCCGGGCGAATGGCGCCAGGTGGCCATGGTGATGAGCCGCGGCGGGCGCTTCGACAAGATGCAGGACGCCTGGGTGGAAGAGGGCGGGACGCGTCAGACGCGCGCCGCCTACGCCAAGCCGCTGCAGGTCTGGAGCGAGGAACTGGCGGGCTTTCGCCATTCCATGACGGGCGAGCGCTATAGCGGCTGTCCGACCTGGTACCCGACGCGGCTGGCCGACGGCAGTGATATGCGCGCGCAATACACGCGGCAGGACTGGCCCTTCCTGCTCAGCTCGTTCAAATCCAACCTGATGAGCTCCATGTCCATCGGCGTGAACCGCCTGCGCCAGGTGCATCCGCACAACCCGGTGTCGATCAACCGGCAGGACGGCGAACGCCTGGGCATCCGCAACGGCGATGCGGTGCGCATCGTGACGCCGGGCGGCGCGGTGACCGGGCTGGCGCTGCTGCGCGACGGCATCCAGCCGGGCGCGGTGGGCATCGAGCACGGCTACGGCCACACCGAGCTGGGCGCGCGCGCCCACGTGGTGGATGGCAAGCCCATGGCGCACGATCCGGCGCTGGCCGCGGGCGTGAACCTGAACGACCTGGGATTCGGCGACGCCACGCGCGGCGAGCATGCCAACGTCTGGATCGATTGGGTGTCCGGCGCGGCGGTGCGCCAGGGGCTGCCGGCGCGGATCGAGCGGGTCTGAGGGCGCAGGCGGCCGGTATCGTGAGCCTCAGGGTACGACGGTATCGGCCACCAGCGTCAGTCCTTCCGCATGGACGCCGATGCCGGATAGCGCGCCGCCCAGGTCGCCCGCCCGCGCGGCCGCCGTGCCGGACTTGCTGACGCGGATCTCCACGCGCACCTTGCTGGCACGCGACAAGGTCGCGTCCGGCGACATGGCGCTGCTATCGTCCAGCACGAAATCCCGCGGCAGGTCCGAGACCTGCATGCGCAGGATGGCCAGCGGCATGCGCGATCCCTCCTCGGGACGCGCCAGGATGAACACGGTATCGGAGGGCTGGACCCGGCCGCGCAGCGCGTCGGCGATGCTGGCGCGTCCGCTGATGCGGGCGGCGGTGACTGCGGGCGTAGTCGCTGCGCCAGCGGCAGGAGCCGACGCCGAGACGGGGGCGGATCCGGGGGCCGAGGCCGTGGCAGTTGCACTGGCAGGCGCGCCCGCCATGGCGCGCGCCTGCGCGATGTTGGACTGGATCTGGCGCGCGGCCTCCGAGTCCGGCGGCAATTGCGCCTGCAGCCGTTCCCAATGCGCCAGCGCCTCGGCCGCGTCGCCGCGGCGCAACGCCATCATGCCGGCCAAGGCCAGGGCCTTGGGCTGGTCCGGCTGCGCGGCCAGGGCTTGCGCCACCGCCGCGATGGAGGCGTCGTCGGGGTTGCCCTGGTTGGCCGATAGCAGCGCGTCGGCCAGGTCGGCCAGTACCGCGGGCTGGCCAGGAACCAATCGCAGCACCTGTTGGTAAGCCGCTACCGCATCGGTATAGCGTCCCAGGGTTTCATACGAACGCGCCAGCATGTGCCAGCCGTCGGCGTCATCGGGCGCGGTCCGCAGCCGCTGGGCCAGGGCATTGATGGCCAGCGTCATGTCGTTGCCGGCGTCCGCCGCATGCGGTTCGGCGGGTTGGCCCGCGCTGGCGCTGGCCGCCGCGCGCGGGTTGCCCAATTGGCCGTACAGCAGCACGGCCGCCACCGGAATCAGCACGGTCAGCAGGCAGGCGGCGGTGATCCCGGCGCGTTGTCCAGCCCAGGGCGCGCTGCGGCCGCGCCGCAAGTCCAGGTCCTGCAACAGGTCACGCTGCAGCTCTTCCTCCGCGCGCATGCCGGCGGCGGCAGTGAGGCTGCCGTTGTCCATGTCCCGCCGCAATTGCTCGCGCTGCGCCAGATAGAACGCGCGCACATTGGCCTCGGACGCGGGTTGTGCGGCGGGCGCGCGCCGCAGCAAGGGCGGAATCAGGCAGAGCAGGGTTGCCAGCAGCAGGAGCACCACGATGATCCAGAGTGCGGTCATGAGCCGGTATCCAGGAAGCGCGCCGCGCGCGCGCGTTCGTCGGCGGTCAGGGGCGCGCGCGCGCCGGCGCGGCGCTTCAAGGTGCGCACCAGCACCACGAAGCCCAACGCCAGCAGCGCGAACGGCCCCAGCCACAGCAGCCAGGTGATGGGTTTGAAGGGCGGGTCGTAGCGCACGAAGTCGCCATAGCGGTCTTCGAAGAAGCGCATGATCTGCGCGTCGCTGCGGCCTTCGGCCAATTGATCGCGGATCAGCTTGCGCATGTCCTGGGCCAACGGTGCGTTCGACTCGGCCAGGGTCTGGTTCTGGCATACCAGGCAGCGCAGTCCGTGGGCCAGCTTGTCGGCGCGTTGTTCCAGGACAGGGGGCAAGGGCTGCGCGGCGCCGGCGTGGACCTGGGCGCGCGCGGCAGCGGTCAAGGCCAGCGCCAGCAACAAGGCGCGCAGGGCGGTCCGCAACAAGCGGCAAGGCAGGGCGGCGGGCCGTTTCATTGCAGCGCCTCGATGGCGGGCTGGATGCGGTCGCGCCAGATCTCCGGCGTGATCAGGCCCAACTGCTTGTAGCGAATACGGCCGTCGCGGTCGATCACGAAGGTCTCGGGCACGCCGTAGACGCCATATTCGATGCCGACGCGGCCATCGATGTCGCTCGCGGACGCGATGTAGGGGTTGCCGTTGCGCGCCAGCCAGGCTTCGGCTTCTTCCGGCTTGTCCTTGTAGTTCAAGCCATACAACGGAATGCCGTGGCGCCGGGCGGCTTCGCGCAGCACCGGCAGTTCGTCCTTGCACGGCCCGCACCAGGACGCCCACACATTCAGCAGCCAGACCTGGCCGCGCAGCGATTGCACTTCCAGTTTCCTGCCGGGGTCCAGCAGCACGGGCAGGCCGATGGCGGGGGCGGGCTTGTCTATCATGGCCGATGGCACCGCGCGCGGATCGCGCGACAGGCCCATCGCCAGGAACACGGCCATCGCCAGGAAAGCGGCCAGCGGCACCAGGTAGCGCAGCATCAGGCGCCCTCCCGCGTGGGCCGCGCGGCCCCGGGCATGGTGGGCTGCGGCGCGCGCGCCGGCTCCTGCGCGCGGCGGTAGCGCTTGTCGCCGGCCGCAAGCAGGCCGCCCAGCGCCATCAGGATGCAGCCCGTCCAGATCCAGGTCATGAAGGGCTTGACCTGCAGGCGCACCGTCCAGGCCTTGTCGCCCACCGGTTCGCCCAGCGCCACGAACAGGTCGCGGGTGAAGCCGCTGTCGATGTCGGCCTGGCTCAGCGCCATGTCCTGCACCGTGTAGAGGCGCTTTTCCGGATACAGGGTGAGCACCGGCTTGCCGTCGCGGGTTACTGGGAACACGGCGCGCTGCGCGCTGTAGTTCGGCCCGGCAGCCGGGGCGATGCTGGCGAAGGTGAAGGCGTAGCCGCCGGCTTCTTGGGTGGCGCCCAGCTCCATCCGCAGCTCCTGCTTGACCTCATAGCCATTGGCCAGCGTGACCCCGGCGATGAAGACACCCATGCCCGCGTGTGCCAGCAGCATGCCGTACCAGGAGCGCGGCTGGCGCCCCAAGCGGCGCAGCCAGTTGCCGTCGCCGTCCGTCAGACGCTGCCAGGCGTGCGCGGCGGCGCTGGCGACCGACCACGCGGCCAGCCACAGGCCCAACATCACCATGGGCGAGCCCAGCCGCGCCGGGCCCGGCATGGCCAGTGGCAGCAGCACGGCCGTGGCCACGCTGACCGCGAAGGCGATGCGCAGGCGGCGGCCCAGGTCGGGCAGCTCGGCCTGTTTCCAGCGCGCCACCGGACCGACGCCCATCAGGAAGATGGCAGGCGTCATCAGCGGCACGAATACGGCTTCGAAATAGGGCGGACCGATGGAGATCTTGCCCCACTCCAGCACGTCCAGCACCACCGGGTAGAGCGTGCCCAGCAGCACCGATCCCGCCGCCACGGTCAGCACCACATTGTTGGATAGCAGCAGGGATTCGCGCGACAGCAGCGAGAATCCTCCGCCCAGGCCCACCGTGGGCGCGCGCCAGGCATAGAGCGCCAGCGATCCGCCCACGATCACCAGCATGAATCCCAGTATGTACAGTCCGCGGCCCGGGTCCACGGCGAAGGCATGGACGGACGTCAGCACGCCCGAGCGCACCAGGAACGTGCCCAGGATGCTGAGCGAAAACGTGCAGATCGCCAGCAGCACGGTCCAACTGCGGAAGGCGCCGCGCCTCTCCGTGACGATGAGGGAATGGATCAGCGCGGTGCCAGCCAGCCAGGGCATGAAGGAGGCGTTTTCCACCGGATCCCAAAACCACCAGCCGCCCCAGCCCAGCACGTAATAGGCCCAGGCACTGCCCAGGAGGATGCCTATGGTCAGGAAGGTCCAGGCCGCCAGCGTCCAGGGGCGTACCCAGCGCGCCCACATGGCGTCCAGCTCGCCCGACAGCAAGGCCGCGATGGCGAAGGCGAAGGCCACCGAAAAGCCCACGTAGCCCATGTACAGCATGGGCGGATGCACGATCATGCCGGGATCCTGCAACAGCGGATTCAGGTCGCGGCCGGCCATGGCGGGCGGCATCAGGCGTTCGAAGGGGTTGGACAGGAACAGCAGGAACAGCAGGAAGCCCACGCTGATCCAGCCCATCACCGCCAGCACGCGGCCGACGAAGGGCAGGGGCAGGCGGCGGCTGCACAGCGCCACGGCCAGGGTCCAGGCGGTCAAGAGGTAAAGCCACAACAGCAGCGATCCTTCATGCCCGCCCCAGACGGCCGCGAAGCGGTAGGCGGCCGGCAGGTCCGCGTGGGAGTTGGCGGCCACGTACAGCACGGAAAAATCGTTGTCCAGGAACGCCCAGGCCAGGCAGCCTATGGCCACGGTGGTCAAGCCGAACTGGCCGATGGCGGCGGGCCGCGCCACCCGCAACCCCGCTTGCCAGCCCGTGGCGGCGCCCACCAGCGGCAGCACGCCCTGCGCCAGCGCCACCAGCAGCGCCAGGATCAGGCTGAACAGGCCGATCTCGGGAATCATTGCGCCTCCGCGCGCATGGCGTCAGGCCCGGCGCCAGCGCGCTTGATCGCATCGGCGGCCTCGGGCGGCATGTAGTTTTCGTCGTGCTTGGCCAGCACCTCGGTCGCGCGGAACACGCCGTCAGGTCCCAGCTTGCCGGCCACCACCACGCCCTTGCCCTCACGGAACAGGTCGGGCAGCAGGCCCTGATACGTGACCGGCACGGTGTGCGCGGTGTCCGTCACCACGAAGCGCAGGGTCAGGCCGTCGGCCTCGCGGCGCAGCGAGCCTTGCTCCACCAGGCCGCCGACGCGGAAGCTGCCGTTGGCGGGCGCTTCCTGCGCCACCACCTGGGTAGGGCTGAAGAAGAACACCAGATTGGATTGCAGGGCGTTGAGCACCAGCGCGGCGGCCGCGGCCAGCAGGCCCAGGCCGCCCACGATGGCGAGCGCGCGGCGCTTGCGCGGGCTCATGGCGCCGTCCCGTCCACGAGGGCGGCAGCCTGCGCCGCGCGCCGGACGCGGCTGCGCCGCCACAGCATCAACGCTTCCAGGCCGATCAGCGCCAGCGTCACGCCATACGCGCCCAGCAGATAGGGACTATGGCCTTGCAGCGAGAACAGCGCGTCCCAGCTCATGCCGCCTCCCGCCGCGTCCTGTCCGCCCGGACCGCGCCCGGCTCGCGTTCGGCAATGATGCCGCGCACACGCGCCAGCGCCGCCGCCGCGCTGTAGAACCAGAACGCCGCCACCATCAGCAGCATTGCGGTCACCATGATGTGGGCCATGCTGGGCGCGGTGGTGAGGTTGATCGACGCGCCCTGGTGCAGCGTGCTCCACCAGCGCACCGAGAAATAGATGATGGGCACGTTGATCACGCCCGCCAGCACAAGGATGGCGCCGCCGCGGTCGGCCCGCTGCGTGTCGTCGTCGGCGGCCGCCTGCAAGGCCATGAAGCCCAGGTACAGGAACAGCAGTATCAGTTCGGAGGTGAGCCGGGCGTCCCAGACCCACCAGGCGCCCCAGGTCGGCTTGCCCCACAGCGCGCCGGTCCACAGGGTCAGGAAGGTGAACAACGCGCCGGTGGGGGCCAGCGCCCGCATCATCATGAACGACAGGCGGGTGTTGAAGATCAGTCCCAGGGCGGCGTACAGCGCCATGACCAGGTACAGGAACATTGACATCCATGCCGCCCCGACGTGGATGAAGAGGATGCGGTAGACCTCGCCCTGCTGGCTGTCGGTGGGCGCGACCGCCAGCCCCACGTACAGGCCCGCGGCCGCGAACAGCGCGGCGCCCAGCGCCAGCCATGGAATCATGCGGCCGGCCAGCGGATAGAACGCGGCGGGCGAGGCGTATCGCAGCCAGCCCGCGCCGGCTGCCGCGGCGGGCGGATATGCGTTCAGGGCAGGGGGCTTGTGCATGGCGTCCTCAGTCCAGCGCCACGCGCAGCGCCGCCGAGGCGCTCCAGGGGCACAACAGGATGGCCAGGCACAGGCATGCGCCCAGCAATGACAATTGCGGTCCGGCGCCCATGCCCGCGTGCGAGGCCGACACCGCGCCCGCGCCGAAGATCAGCACCGGCACGTACAGCGGCAGCACCAGCAGCGGCAGCAGGGCGCCGCCGCGCAGGCCCAGCGTCAGCGCCGCGCCCAGCCCGCCCACCAGCGCCAGCGTCGGCGTGCCCAGCAGCAGCGACAGGACCAGGATGCCGATGGCCTGCGGCGACAGGCCGAACTGCAGCGCCAGCACCGGGCTGGCCAGGATCAGGGGCAGGCAGCTGCTGAACCAGTGCGCCGCCAGCTTGGCGCCCACCAGCAGCGGCAGCGGGTGCGGCGACACCAGCAGCTGTTCCAGCGCGCCGTTGTCGTAGTCCTGGGCGAAAGGCCGGTTCAGCGTCAGCAGGATGCCGAGCAGGGCGCAGACCCACAGCACGCCCGGTCCGATGGCCAGCAGCAGCGCGGGGTCGGGGCCGACCGCCAGGGGGAACAGCGTGCCGGCCACGATGAAGAACAGGGTGGCGCCCAGCGTGTCCGCGGGCCGTCTCCAGGCCAAACGGATTTCACGCAATGCCAACTGCGACAGCGTAGCCAGCATCCGCGTAATCATCCATGTTCAGGGTTTGGGTATGCGTGGCGGCGGTGCCGGGTTCGCGGTGCGAAGCGAGCACGGCGGCGCCGCCGGCCGCGAGGTGGGCTTCCAGCGCCAGGCGCAGCTGCTCCAGGCTGGCCGCGTCCAGGCCGGCGTCGGGTTCATCCAGCAGCCACAGGGGCTTGGCGCCGAGCACGACCGCCGCCAGCGCCAGCCGCCGGCCCTGTCCCTGGGACAGGCGCAGGGCGGGCATGTCGGCACAGGATTTCAGGCGCCATGCGCGCAGGGTGCCCGATAACCGAGCTTCGGCCTGCGGCGTGCCGGCGACGTGCAGGGCGTAGCGCAGGTTCTCGGCGGCGCTCAGTTCGCCGCACAGGCCGTTGCCGTGTCCCAGGTAGGCCATGCAGGCGCGGTAGCCGGCGGCATCGCGGCGCGCATCGTCGCCGCGCCACAGCACGCTGCCCGCCAGCGGCCGCAGCAGGCCGGCCAACATGCGCAGCAGGCTGGTTTTGCCGCTGCCGTTGGCGCCGCGCACGTGTAGCAACTGGCCGCCATGCAGCTCGAAATCCACGGGCGCGGAACATCCGCGGCGGCTGGCCAGGCCGCGCGCGCAAAGCATGGGCGGCGGCGCGTCAGCGGGCCGCATGCGCCACTTCCTTCGCCGGGCCTGCCGGCGCCGGCGCCATGGAGGTCGGGCCCGGCCCCATGTTGGGCAGCTTGTGGGCGATGCCCTTGTGGCAGTCGATGCAGGTCTTGCTCTTGTCCGCCAGATAGGTCGAATGCATGTTCTGCGCGCGCGGACTCTGGCGCGTGAAGTCCATGTATTCGTAGTTGTGGCAGTTGCGGCATTCCAGCGAGTCATTGGCCTTGAAGCGCGCCCATTCGTGCTGGGCCAGCTCCAGGCGCTTTTCCACGAACTTTTCGCGCGTGTCGATGGTGCCGAAGATCTTGCCCCAGACCTCCTTGGACGCCTGCATCTTGCGCGCGATCTTGTCGGTCCAGTTGTGCGGCACGTGGCAGTCCGAGCACAGCGCCCGCACGCCGGAGCGGTTGGTGAAGTGGATGGTGCCCTTCAACTCGGCGTACACGTTGTCGCGCATCTCGTGGCAGCCGGTGCAGAACTTCTCGGTGTTGGTGAGTTCCATGGCGGTGTTGAAGGCGCCCCAGAACAGGATGCCGCCGATGAATCCGCCGACCGTCAGGAAGCCCAGGCTGAAATGCACGCTGGGCCGTCGGATGATGTTCCAGTAGCGCTTGATGAGTCCGAGCATGGCTGCCTCCGTCGCTTACTTCTTGGCGGGCGCCGGGGCGGTCAGGCGCTTGAGGATCACATCGATGTCCTGGTAGGTATTGGACACCAGCGGCTTGGCCTCGGTCTGCGGCACGTGGCACTGCACACAGAAATAGCGGCGCGGCGAGACTTCCGCCAGCACGTTGCTGTCGCGGTCCATGTAGTGGGTCACGCTCAGGGGCGGGGCCTGGGTCTCCTCGGTGTTCACGCGCGCGTGACAGGCCAGGCAGCGGTTGAAGTCCTTGTCGACCTGGTAGCCGTCGATCTTGTGCGGAATGGTGGGCGGCTGCATCGAATACGTGCGCATGCGCCGGATGTCCTTGTTTTCGACCGGACTGATGAGCGGCGGGTCGGTTTCCTGCGCGACGGGGGTGGGGCCGCGCATGGGGTCTTCGACCTCCAGCGGCGGCGCCGCCCAGGCGGCCGAACCAAGGATGACGCATGTCGCGAGAGTAAGGGCGCGTAGGTTCATGGCTGTCTCCGGTTCGCCTTTCAGACCTTGACGATCTTGACCGCGCACTTCTTGAAGTCGGTCTGGAACGAGATCGGATCGGTGGCGTCCAGCGTGACCTTGTTGATCAGCTGGCCGGCGTCGAACCAAGGCACGAACACCAGGCCGCGCGGCGGCTTGTCGCGGCCGCGGGTCTCCAGGCGCGTGCGCATCTTGCCGCGCCGCGACACGACCTCCACCTCGACGCCGCGCCGCAAGCCCATTTCCTGGGCGTCGTCGGGGTGCATGAAACAGACCGCGTTGGGAAAGGCGCGGTACAGCTCCGGCACCCGCCGCGTCATCGACCCGGAATGCCAGTGCTCCAGGACGCGTCCGGTGGACAGCCAGAACGGGTATTCCTTGTCCGGCGATTCGGCGGGCGGTTCATAGGGCAGGGCGTAGATCACCGCGCGGCCGTCGGCGTTGCCGTAGAACTCGAAGCCGGCGCCCGGCTTCACGTAGGGGTCGCTGCCTTCGCGGTAGCGCCACAGCGTTTCCTTGCCCTTGACCACGGGCCAGCGCAGGCCGCGCACTTCATGGTAAGTATCGAACGGCGCCAGGTCATGCCCATGGCCGCGCCCGAATTCGGCGTATTCCTCGAACAACCCCTTTTGCGCATAGAAGCCGAAAGCCTCGGCTTCCTGGTTGGCGTAGTCCTTGTCGCGCTCGGTGTTGGGGTAACGATTGACCTTGCCGTTGGCGAACAGCACGTCGAACAGTGTCTTGCCCCGGTACTCGGGCTTCTTGGCCAGCAGATCCGCGGGCCAGACCTCCTCGACCTTGAAGCGCTTGGAGAACTCCATCAACTGCCACAGGTCCGAGCGGGCCTCGCCCGGCGCGTTGACCAGCTGGTGCCAGAACTGGGTGCGGCGTTCCGCGTTGCCGTAGGCGCCTTCCTTTTCGACCCACATGGCGGTGGGCAGGATCAGGTCGGCCGATATCGTCGTGACCGTGGGGTAGGCGTCCGAGACCACGATGAAGTTCTCGGGGTTGCGGTAGCCGGGCAGGCCTTCGTTCATCAGGTTGGCCGCGGCCTGCATATTGTTGTTGACCATCACCCAGTAGGCGTTGATCTGGCCATCCTTGAGCATGCGGTTCTGCAGGACGGCATGCGCGCCCACCTTGCTGGGGATGGTGCCGTCGGGCAGTTGCCAGATTTCCTCGGCGTGCGCGCGGTGCTTGGGATTGGTCACCACCAGGTCGGCCGGCAGACGGTGCGAGAACGTGCCCACTTCCCGGGCGGTGCCACAGGCAGAGGGCTGGCCGGTCAGCGAGAATGGGCTGTTGCCCGGGGTGGAGATCTTGCCGGTCAGCAGATGGATGTTGTAGGCCATGTTGTTGGCCCACACGCCGCGCGTATGCTGGTTGAAGCCCATGGTCCAGAAAGAGGTCACGCGTACTTTCGGGTCGGCATAGAGTTCGGCCAGTTCCTCCAGTTGCTTCTTGGGCACGCCGCTCAGCTTGGCGGTGTAGTCCAGATCGTACTTGGAGACGAATTTGGCGAATTCGTCGAAAGTCATCGGCTTGGAGCCGCCGGCATCGCCGGCGTTCTTGGCGGCTTTTTGCAGCGGATGGTCGGGGCGCAGCCCATAGCCGATGTCGGTATTGCCTTCGCGGAACGTCGTGTGTTTGTCGACGAAGTCGCGGTTCACGCGCTTGGTCTGGATGATATGGTTGGCGATGTAGTTCAGGATCGCCAGGTCCGTCTGCGGCGTGAACGTCAACGCCATGTCGGCCAGCTCGTAGGAGCGGTGCTCGAAGGTGGACAGCACCACCACCCGGGTCTTGGGGGCGGACAGCCGGCGGTCGGTCACGCGGGTCCACAGGATGGGGTGCATCTCCGCCATGTTGGAGCCCCACAGCACGAAGGCATCGGCGTTCTCGATGTCGTCGTAACAGCCCATGGGTTCGTCGGCGCCGAAGGTGCGCATGAAGCCCACCGCCGCCGAGGCCATGCAGTGGCGCGCGTTCGGGTCCAGGTTGTTGGTCCGGAAGCCCGCCTTCATCAGCTTGAGCGCGGCGTAGCCTTCCCAGATGGTCCATTGCCCCGAGCCGAACATGCCCACGGCCTCGGGGCCCTTGTCCTTCAGCACTCGCTTGAATTGCTCGGCCATGACGTCGAAGGCCTGGTCCCAGGACACCGGCGCAAATTCCCCGTCCTTGGCGTACTTGCCGTCCTTCATGCGCAGGAGCGGCGTGGTCAGCCGGTCGTTGCCGTACATGATCTTGGACAGGAAATAGCCCTTGACGCAGTTCAGGCCCTTGTTCACCTCGGCGTTGAAGTCGCCGTGCGTGGCCACGACCTGGTTGTCCTTCACGGCGACGTTCACGCCGCAGCCGGTCCCGCAGAACCTACAGGGCGCCTTGGACCACTTGAGCTTGGCGGCCTCGGATTCGGTGACGATGTTCTGCGTGTAGCCGACGATGGGTATGCCGGCCACGGTGGCGGCTGCTGCGGCGGCGGATTGCTTGATGAAGTCTCTACGAGCCATTGCCATCGTCAATCTCCTCGTTCATCGCGTCCAGCGAGTCGGCGTGCTGGTAGACCAGCGCCGAAGCCAGCACGCCATCCAGGCGCTGGATCTCGGAGATCCGGGCCATCATGTCGTCGGTGGAGGGGGCTTCCAGGGTGACCACCAGTTTTCCGGTGTCGGAAGCGCCATGGATTTCCGCTCCGGAGATCGCAAGAATCGCCAGGCGGACGTCGGGCAAGCGGCGCGGCGCGGCGTGCACCACCATGCTGGCGATATGCAGCTCTGGCGGCGCCGCAGGCGGCGCGGAATGGGGGAGCGCGGACATGGGAGGGGTTCCGTCGCGTCGCATCAGCTACCGGGGGGGCCGGCGATCAGCTGATAGAACCAGACGAGGAAACCGTAACCTGCCACGATGATGACCGACAGGACGGGGGCCATGACGGCCGTCAGGAACAGGAAACTTCGTAGTTCCTGAGGCTTGGTGTAGCCATCGGACTCGTTTTGCACACAGCACCTCACTACGACAGTTGGGGCATTGCGTTTAACGTGCGGATATCGAAGCTTTTAGCAGATGGCTTTGAAAGGCGTCAATGTTGCACCACGGCGTAACAATGTGCGCGCGGCGCTGTATAGCAAGATGCAAAACGGTCAGGCTGGCGATGAAAAAAATCCGTCATTGAAAGATCTGGCTGCAGATGGATGACCCGAAGACGCGCCAAGGCGCAGAGACCGACGCGCGGTTCAAACCGCGGGCTGGAGCAGCGCCGGAATGTCCCGCTTCAGCAGTTCCAGGACCGCCCGCACGCGTTGCGGCATCGGACGCAGGGGCGGAAGCAGCGCGTTGAGCGGAAGCGGCGGCACGCGATAGCCGTCCAGCAGTTCGACGAGGCGTCCTTGCGCCAATGCCTTGGCGCACGCGGGATGCTGCAGGATGCCGATGCCGCCGCCAGCGAGGATCAGATCGTACATGGGGCGCCAGTGGCTGACGGTCATGGCGGTCTTGATGCGCGTCTGGGTCACCGGGCCGTTCTCGCGCGCCAGCGGCACTTGATCGTTCGCGAAAATAGCCTTCAAACGGATGAACGGATGGGACGCCAGGTCCGCCGGCGCTTCTATTGGGCCGTGAGCCGCAAGGTAAGACGGCGCCGCTACCAGCTTGCGGGCCACCCAGCCAAGCGGAAAGGCAATGTAGCCCCCGTTTTCGTTGAGACGGCCCAGGCGCAGCGAAATGTCGAGGCCTTCGGTGACCGGGTCGGCGATGGTGTCGTTCAGCATGAGATCGATGTGCAGATCGGGGTGGGCCGTGCGCACGTTCATCAGGGCTTTGGGAACCACGATCTCGCCCAGGCACTGCGGCACGGCGAGTCTCAAACTTCCTTGTATCTGAAGGTTGCTCAATGATACGGAATTTATCGTCATTTCCGCCGCATCCAACAACTGCTTGCCCTGTTCGTAGAACGTCCGGCCTTCAGCGGTGCAGCTCAGTTTGCGCGAACTGCGCACCAAGAGGCGGGCACTGAGGAAACGCTCCAGCTTGTCGATGCGTTCGCTCACTGACGGTTGGCTCAGATCGAGATCTCGTGCCGCGCCCGAGATGGTTCCGCGTTCCACCACGCGGAGAAAGATGCGTATCGCTGCCAGCAAATCCACGGAACCGCTCCTCAAGAAACCCATGCCCCGATCCACAGACGGATGAGCGGTCCATTTGTTTAGTGGGCGCAGCGGCGGGCATGTCAGTTCCCGCTGTTACCCGCTAGCGGCCTGCCGGTATAGGCAGGCTAAGCCGATACGTCCCATAGGCCCAAGTGCAATGTGCGATTGCAATTGCGCGCCGTAGTCTTGGTCTCAATGCATCACCCGATGCAGTCGCTGCGGGACTCCTCCGCCGGCAAGCGAGGCGTCCCGCGATAGTTCCGACGCATTTCCTTTTCCATCTCCATCAATAGATCGACCGCTTGCGTGGCGCAGTTGGCGAGAGCCCGGCTTCGGCCAGAGCGCTTGCGTAGCCGGGTGGCGTGAGTCGCCGCAGCGTGTTCACGGTGCCGTCAGCGCCGCAGGGAATGGCTGCGAAGACGAGAAGTTCCCTAGAGTTTTTGAACTGGAGCACCCATTCATGAACAAGATACTCAGGAACGTTTGGATCAGTGCGGACGAAGACAGGGGGGCAGGCGGGCAATCCGTTCGGAAGCGCCCGAAGCTGAACATGAGGCTCGATATTGCAGCGGGACTTGCGGTACTGGCGAGCCTGGTGGGAACGAGTCCGCAAGGTCATGCAGCAACGTACAACCCGAATGGTTGCGCTTCTCCCAAAGGGACGGGACCTGACGGCATAGCCTATCCTGCGGGTAAGGGTCCGCGCGATGGATCCGGCCTGTGGTCCAACGTGATTGGATGCGATGCCGATGGCGGCAATTTTGTAGGCGTGCAGGTCCTGGGTTTTCAAGCGACGGCGACGGGCAATGCCGCGACCGCCCTGGGGTTTGCGGCTACGGCGGCAATCCGCAGCACAGCCGTAGGCATGCAGGCGGGAGCCCTCGCCCTGGGCTCGACCGCTCTTGGCCAATGGGCGCGCGCCACGGCGGTCGGCAGCGTCGCCATCGGCGGCAATAACTCCTCCAATACCGCGGCGGCGGGGGCGCAGGCTTCGGGTCTCAATGCCGTCGCGATCGCAGGGGAGTCGCGTGCCATGGGGGCGGATTCCGTTGCGATAGGCACGCGTGCGCAGGCACGGCGCGATGGCGATGTGGCCGTCGGCATCGACAGCGTGGCGGATGGCGCCACAGGGAATTTCTCGGCCGTGGCCATCGGCCGCGGTAGTTCGGCGATCGGTGAAAACTCGGTGGTGTTGGGCAACGCCAATCGGGCTACCGGAGCCGGGGCCGTCGCGCTGGGCAATAGCTCGGCGGCTGCGGGCGCCGCGGCATTGGCTGTTGGCAACGATGCCAACGCGCTGGCCGCGCGCAGCATGGCGTTGGGGTTCGATTCGGTCGCAACCAACTCGGACGACGTCGCGCTGGGGGCGGGATCGGCCACCTCGGCAGCCGTCGGCACGTCCGGCGCCGCAATCGCGGGGCGATCCTACTCGTTCGCCGGGGCGACGCCCGCCAGCACGGTCAGTGTGGGCAGCACGGGTGTGGAGCGCTCCATTACGAACGTTGCGGCAGGGCGGCTCGGCGCTCTCAGCACGGATGCCGTCAACGGCTCGCAGCTTCATGCCACGAATCAGGCGGTGAATGCCTTGGGCGACCGGGCGGTGACCTATGACGGCAACGAGGGCGATCCCAAGAGCCTGATCACATTGGCGGGTTCCGCGTCCACGGACGGCGGCGCGACCGGCGGCACCAGGCTGGCCAATCTCGCACGGGGGGCGTTATCGGCCACCAGCACCGATGCCGTGAACGGCGCGCAGTTGCATGAGACGAACCAGGACGTGCAGCGCGTGGGCGACCGGGTGACGACCATGGGCGACACGGTGACCAGCATGGGTAACACCGTGACGACGATGGGTAACACGATGACGACCCTGGGTGACACCGTGACGAACCTCGGCGACACGGTCACGACCATCGGAGGCACCGTCACGACCCTGAACGATACGCTCACCAGCCTTGGCGGCTCGTTGGCGAACCTGACCGGCGATACGAGTGCGACGTACACGGACGCCAACGGTCTGGGCATCCGCTATGCGCGGACCAACGAACGCGGACTCACGCCCAGCGACGCCTACGCGCAGAACCCGGGCAGCACGGCGTTGGGCTATAACGCGCGAGCCACGGCCGACAATGCGCTGGCAATTGGGCGCGAAGCCCAGGCAAGCCATGCCGGCAGCGTGGCGTTGGGCGCGAACGCGGTCGCCAACGGCGCAACGCTGGGCGCGGCGGCGTATCGGTCAGGTACGGCGGCGGTGGCGGGTGCTGCGCCCGTGGGCGAAGTGAGCATAGGCTCGACGGGCGCAGAGCGCCGCATCACTCACCTGGCTGCAGGCGCGTCCGATACGGACGCGGTGAACGTAAGCCAGCTCAAGTCCGTGGCCGAGAATGTCGGCAGCCTGGGCGACCGGGCGGTGACCTATGACGGCATCGCGGGTGATCCCAAGAGCCTCATCACGCTGGCGGGATCGGCATCCACGGACGGCGGCATGACGGGCGGCACCAAGCTCACCAACCTGGCGCGGGGGACGCTGTCGGCCACCAGCACCGACGCGGTGAACGGTTCGCAGCTGCATGAGACAAACCGGGAAGTGCAGCGCGTGGGTGACAGGGTGGCGACGATAGGCGACACGGTGACGAACCTCGGCGACACGGTCACGACCATCGGAGGCTCTGTCACGACCCTGGGCGATACGCTCACCAGCCTTGGCGGCTCGTTGGCGAACCTGACCGGCGATACGAGCGGGACGTATACCGACGCCAACGGCCTGGGCATCCGCTATGCGCGGACCAACGAACGCGGGTTGACGCCCAGCGATGCCTACGCGCAGAACCTCGGTAGTACGGCGCTGGGCTATAACGCGCGGGCCACGGCCGACAACGCGCTGGCAGTTGGGCGCGAAGCCCAGGCGAGCCATGCCGGCAGCGTGGCGTTGGGCGCTAACGCGGTCGCCAACGGCGCGACGCTGGGCGCGGCGGCGTACCGGTCGGGTACGGCGGCGGTGGCGGGCGCTGCGCCCGTGGGCGAGGTGAGCATAGGCTCGACGGGCGCGGAGCGCCGCCTCACTCACTTGGCCGCGGGCGCTTCCGATACGGATGCGGTGAACGTAAGCCAGCTCAAGTCCGTGGCCGAGAATGTCGGCAGCCTGGGCGACCGGGCGGTGACCTATGACGGCATTGCAGGTGATCCCAAGAGCCTTGTCACCCTGGCGGGATCCGCGTCCCCGGACGGCGGCATGACAGGGGGTACCAAACTCACCAACGTGGCGCGGGGAACGTTGTCGGCCACCAGCACCGATGCGGTGAATGGTTCGCAACTGCACGAAACGAACCTGGACGTGCAGCGCATGGGCGACAGGCTGACCGACCATGGCGATACCTTGACGACCATGGGCGACACGTACACACACTTGACGGGGAACCCCAACCTGACCAACAAGGCCGACAACGGGCTGGGCTTACGCTATGCGCGGACCAACGAATCGGGGCTGGCGGAAGATGACGCCTACGCGCAGGGCGTGGGCAGCACGGCGCTGGGCTACAACGCGCGGGCCTCTGCCGGCAACGCGCTGGTGCTGGGCCGTGAGGCCCAGGCGAGCCAGGACGGGAGCGTGGCGCTGGGTTCCGGTTCCGTGTCCGCCCGGGCGTTGACGCCGACCACGGGCAGTCTTGCGGTCGGCAGCGGCGGCGCCCTGGTGCCGTTCAACACGGCGGATCTCACCTTGCTTGGCGCGGTATCCGTGGGCCACGATGGCGCGTACCGTCAGATTACCAACGTGGCGGACGGTACAGACGAGCATGATGCGGTGACCTTGCGCCAACTGACTGGCGCGATCGGCTCCTTGACGACCACGGGGACTCAGTACTTCCATGTCAACTCGGCGGCTTCCGATTCCCTGGCGGTGGGGATTGAGTCGATCGCGGTCGGACCGCAGGCGGTGGTCAATGGCGACCGCGGTCTGGGGATCGGGGATCGGGCTGTGGTGGATCAGGGCGCGCCCGGCGGCATCGCCCTGGGACAGCAGGCGCGCACGACGTCGGCGGATGGCATCGCGATGGGAACGCAAGCCTTGGCTGACGCGGCCCAGGGAGTCGCCTTGGGCGCGGGCAGCCAGGTCGTCGCGGGCGGTGGCGTAGCGCTGGGCGCGAGATCGGTCGCCAAGGCGGTGGCCGGGGCAGCAGGGTATGTGCCCCTGGGCGCCAATGGCGCGGCCGTGAACGCGACGCGCAGCACCTTGGCCGCGTTGTCCGTGGGTGACGCCGATACCGGTATGTATCGGCAAATCAACGGGGTGGCTGCGGGTACTGTGGATTCCGACGCTGTGAACGTCAGCCAGTTGAAGGCGCTGGCCTCGAATGTGAGCGGGCTCGAAGCGGGAGGGGTGAAATATGACCTCAATGCGGACGGCACCACCAACTACGCCATGGTGACCTTGAACCCCGGCGGCGCAGCTTCGGTGCTGAGGAACGTGGCGCGGGGCGCGCTATCGGCGGACAGCACGGAGGCGGTCAATGGCGCGCAGCTGTTCGAGACCAATCAGTACGTCAAGTCGATCGGCGATACGGTCGATAACTTCACCAAGGGAGGCGCTGGGATCAAATACTTCCATGCCAATGGCGGGGCGTCGGCGATGCTGCCGGACTCGCAGGCCAACGGCGTCGGGAGTATTGCAATGGGACCGGGTGCGGCGGCCAATGGCGGCGACTCGGTTGCCTTGGGCAATGGCGCGGCAGCGGGCAAGGACGGCGATGTCGCGCTGGGCGCGGGCGCCGTGGCGGACAGGGGCGCGGAGAACTACGCCGGCAAGTATTCGGACACGCAAAACAAGTCGGTCGGCACGGTATCCGTGGGCTCGTCGGGGGCGGAGCGCACGCTCAGCAATCTGGCCGATGGCCGCGAGGCCACGGACGGCGTGAATCTGCGGCAGCTGGACGGCGCGCTCAAGCAGGCCAACGACTATACCGACAAGCGCTTGCAGGATGTGGCAGGCAATGTGCTGCAGGTCGGCGACCAGCTCACCGCGCTGGATGAGCGCGTGGCCAATGTCGAAGGCGATGTGACGAGCATCAGCAATGGCGCCGCCGGCATGTTCCAGACCAGCCAGGAGGAAAAGGCGGCCAAGCCGCCCAAGGCCAGCGGCAGCAATTCGGCGGCGGGCGGTGCCGGCGCGGTGGCCTCGGGCAAGAACAGCACCGCGATCGGCAATGGCGCGCAGGCGACCGGCGCGGGAACCACCGCGTTGGGCAACGGCAGCAAGGCGTCGGGCAGCAATGCCGTGGCGCTGGGCGTGGGGTCTGTCGCCGACCGCGACAACACGGTTTCGGTGGGCTCGGCCGGGGCCGAACGCCAGATCACGCACGTGGCCCGCGGCACCGCCGGAACCGATGCGGTGAACGTGAACCAGTTGCGGGAAGTCGCGAGCGGCTTGAGCAACCAGGTGGCGGGCTTGCGCAAGGACGTGCAAGGGCTGGACAACCGGTTGAGCGCCGGCGTCGCTTCCGCCATGGCGATGTCGGCGCTGCCTCAGGCCTATCTGCCCGGCAGGAGCATGCTCAGCATGGGCGGCGGCACGTGGCGCGGGGAAAGCGGCTTCGCCATGGGGCTGTCCACGGTGTCCGACAGCGGCAGATGGGTGGTGAAGGGCCTGGCCAGCAGCAGTTCGCGCGGTGACTACGGCGCGAGCGTGGGAGTGGGATATCAATGGTGAATACATGCCGCACGAACGCAGGCTCGCGGCCTGCCGCGCGGCCTCAATGATTCATGAGAGGTATACAGCCATGACACGTCGCATCATTCTTCCGGCTTTGATTGCATCGAGCGCATTGCTGGCGGCTTGCCAGCCCATGGCGCCTCAGAAGGGCGCGAATGCCGCGACCCCTGCCATCCAGCCTGCACCGCAAGACACCGCGGCGCAGGCGCGGACTGCCACGCCGGCGGTCGAGTTCCGCCTGGCCCAGGACCGGCCGGGCGCCGATCTGCGCGAGCTGCGCATGTCCGACAAGACCTACTACTTCCTGCTGGCGCCCGCGCTTACCCGGGCGGATCTGAATGCCGCCACGCCCATGAAGACCCGGGAAGGACAGCCTTTCGTCAGCCTGCGGTTCACGCCGCCGGGTGCGCAGAAGCTGGCGCAGATCGGCCGCCAGTACCCGGGAAAGTGGCTGGTCTTCACCATAGACGGCAGGCTGGTGGGCGTGCCGCGCATCGCAGGCCCCATGGAGGAGGGCATCCTGAACCTGACGATGAACTCGGAGGAACAGGCAATCAACGTTGCGCAGGCGATAGAAGGGGCGGCGCAGTAGCGCCACCCAGGCCGCGTCAGCCGATCGCCCCATAGATGCGGCGCGCGTCGGCGGCCGTGGCCAGCGGGCGGCCCAGCGCCTGCGCGCCTT
Organism: Achromobacter sp. GD03932; assembly: GCF_029839485.1. Lineage (NCBI taxonomy): Bacteria > Pseudomonadati > Pseudomonadota > Betaproteobacteria > Burkholderiales > Alcaligenaceae > Achromobacter > Achromobacter sp. GD03932. The sequence continues at coordinate 209,317 of NZ_JAOCAT010000004.1, read as the reverse complement.
GCGCGGCCTGCAGCACCAGCGCCGAATTGCCCGGCGCGGTGCTGCCGTCGCGCAGCTTCAAGTTGTTTTCGAAGCCCACGCGCATGTGGCCGCCGAACGCGGCGGCGGTGGTGACGCAGGCGTTCTCCTCGGGGCCGAAGGCGCATACTGCCCAGGGCAGGGACTGGTCGTACGCGGCCAGGAAGGGCAGCAGGTCATAGGCCGAAGAGGTCTGGCCCGCGCTGTAGCGGCCCAGCACGAACAGCACCGACCACGCTCCCGGCGGCACCAGGCCGCGCGCGCGCAGCGACAGCCAGCGGCGCACGTCGCCTTCGTCGTACAAGATGATCTGCGTCATGATGCGGCGTTCGGCGATCCAGGCCAGGAAAGCCGCAAGCTCGCTTTCCGGGATATCCGGCACGGCGATCTCGCGCAGTCCGATGGACACGGCCTCGGGTTGCAGCTCGCGCACCAGGGCGATCTGCTCTGCCGCCTTGTAGACGCCGGCGGCCTCGCTGGTCACCTGCACCAGCAGTTCGTCGCCCACGGCGCCGTGCACCGCGGCCAGGGCGTCGCGGTAGGCCTGGGCGTCCAGCAGGTGGCTGCCGTCGGGTTTGCGCACGTGCATGTGCATCATGGCGGCGCCGGCGTCCAGGCAGGCGCGCGCTTCGCGCGCCAGCGCCTCGGCGGTAAGAGGCACGGCCGGATGGTCGGCGGCCTTCTTGTAGGCGCCATTGGGCGCCACGGTGATGATGACGGGCGAGTCGGCCAGCGCGGCGCGGGGCAGGGGGGTGTTGCTCACGGCTTGATCTCCGGCAGTTCGGGGGCAATCAGGTCCAGGCCCGCGCGCAACAGGCGGTCGTAGCGCGCGCGTTCGGCACTGATGGTTTCGGGCGTCCAGGCGTAGAAGCCCTCGCCCGTCTTCATGCCGTGGCGGCCGTCCTGGGCGCGTTCGGTCAGGCAGCGCGCCGGTTCGCTGGCGTTGCAGAACGTGGGGTACATGGTGGCGCCGGCCGCGGCATGCACGTCGATGCCGGCATGGTCGCGCTGCATCACGGGGCCGGCCGCCAGAAAGCGGAAACCGAAGCCGAAACGCACCGCCGCGTCCACGTCTTCCGGCGAGGCGATGCCGCGGTCGATCAGGTCGAAGGCTTCGCGCGACAGCGCGTGCTGCAGGCGGTTGGCCAGGAAGCCCGGCAGGTCCTGGCGCACCTTCACCGGCACGCTGCCGCAGCGCCGCATGAATTCGATCAGCGTGTCGGCGCAGGCGTTGTCGCTGGCTTCGCCCAGCACCACTTCCACCAGCGGCACCAGATGCGCGGGCATGAAGAAGTGCAGGCCCAGCATGCGGCCACGGGTATCCAGGCCCTGGCTGATGGCGCTGATCGGGAAGCTGGAACTGTTGCTGGCCAGGATGGCGTCGGGCCGGGCGCGTTGCGCCAGGTCCGCGAACAGCGCCTGCTTGATGTCCAGGCGTTCGGGGATGCACTCGATGACCAGGTCCACGCCGGACCAGTCCACCTCGTCCAGGCTGGCGGCGGTGGACAGCAGGGCGGCGTTCGCTTCCCGGCCTATGGTCTTGAGGTTTTCCGCGACGTGGGTGGGCACGCCCGCCGCGCGCCCGGCATTCGATTCGATCACCGTCGTGCGGCAGGCCGCGCGGGTCAATACCACGGCCACGTCGGCTCCCATGGTGCCGCCGCCCACCACCACCGCATGCGCCGCGCCCGGATTGGGCAGCGCGATCGCGTCCGTCTGCATGGTTTGCTCCTTCATCTGAAACTACGCTGCAGGCGAGTGTAGAGAACCCGCTTTGATTGATGAATCAGATTTTTTGGATAGAATGATCTTGTATTTAGATCAATAGAGAGGCCGCGCCCGGCATGCAGATCAATCTTTCGATGCGCGATATCGATACCACGCTGGTGCTGGGCCGCACGCTCAACTTCCGCCAGGCGGCGGCGCAGCTGCACCTGTCGCAGTCGGCCCTGTCCACGCAGATCCAGCGTATCGAAGACGCGCTGGGCGTGCGCCTGTTCGACCGCACCACGCGCACCGTCCGCCTCACCGCCGCGGGCGAGGTCTTCATGCAGCAGGCTGCCGCCCTGCAAGCGGCCTTCCGCGACGCCATTGCCGCGGTCAGCGGCATCGTCAATGCGGAACAGGGCCAGGTATCGGTGGCGGCCTTGCCCTCGATTGCCGCCCGCCTGCTGCCGCGGGTGCTCATGGCCTATCGCCAGGCCCATCCGCTGGTCGCCCTGAAGGTGCGGGACACCTTGTCGGGCCCGGCTTTCGACCTGGTGCGCGCGGGCGAGGTCGACTTCGCCCTGACCGCGGCCGACCCGCAGCACGGGGATCTGCACTACGTGCCGCTGATGTCCGACAGTTTCCTGCTTTTGATCCCCGAAGCCCATCCGCTGGCGCATGCCCGCGGGCCGCTGCGCTGGGCCGATACGGCGGATGCGGCGCACGTGTCCATGGTGCAGCCCAGCAGTGTGCGGCAGTACACGGAATGGGCTTTCCTGCAGAACCGGATACGCTTCACGCCTGCCTTCGAGGCCGAGCATCTGACCACCATCGTCGCCATGGTCGAATGCGGATTCGGCGTCGCCGCGCTGCCCGAAATCGCTGCCGCGGCGGTGGCGCAAAATGGCATCGTGCAGCGTCCCCTGATCGGACCGGTGGCCGAGCGTTCGATCGGGCTGGTTACGGCGCGCAATCGCAGCCTGTCGCCCGCCGCGGCGGCGCTGGTGCAGACGTTGAAGGAATATCTGGCGCAGCAGGCGCGATAGGCCGGGTGGCTGGTTCCGCGGCTGCGCGCTGTGCGGTTTTGATTTCGCGCAAGCGTCGGCAGTGTGCCGCTCGACAGGCGGGAGGCGGTGGTATTATCCTCAGTACACTAACTAAACTGGAGCTGCCTCAACGTGCCGGATGTACAGAAAAAGACGACGTCCCAGAAGCGCGTCGCAACTCATAAGGCAGACACCAAGATCTTCGATCCGGCCAAGCAGGTGCTTTGGTCGCGTCCTGGATATCTGGTGCGGCGCCTGAACCAGATCCACTACGCCATGTTCTACGAGGAGTGCAAGACGCAGAACGTGACGCCGGTGCAGTATGGCGTGCTGACCGCGCTGTCGCTCAGCCCCTGGCTGGACCAGACCGCCATCGGCATGGAGCTGGGCCTGGATCGCACCACCACGGCGGATGTGGTCAAACGCCTGCAGGAACGCGGCCTGGTGGAGCGGCGCATCAATCCCAACGACAAGCGCTCGCGCCAGGCCGTCATCACCCAGGAAGGCCTGCGCATCATGGGCATCTTGCAGGAGGGCATGGCCCGCGCCCAGCAGCGCCTGCTGGAGCCGCTGTCCACGCGCAACCAGGAAATCTTCATGAAGCTGCTTTCCACCCTGGTGGAAGCCAATAACCAGTACAGCCGCACCACGCTCAAGCCCATGTAGGACAGGGGCCTGTCTGCTTCAGCCTGGCAGCGCGCTGGTTTGGGGCGCGCTGCGGGCGGCCTCGCCGTCGCCCAGCGTATTACGGACCCAGATCAGTTCGGCGGCGATCGCCACCGCAATCTCGGCCGGCGTCTTGCTGGCGATGCGCAGGCCCACCGGGCCGTGCAGGCGCGCGATCTGGCTGTCGTCGAGGTCGAACAAGCGCAGCCGTTCGCGGCGCTTCTGCTGGTTGGCGCGCGAACCCAGCGCGCCTACATAGAAGGCCGGCGATTTCAGCGCTTCCAGCAAGGCCATGTCGTCGAGCTTGGGATCGTGGGTGACCGCCACGATGGCGGTGCGTTCGTCGGTGCCGATTTCCAGCACGGCGTCGTCGGGCATGCTGGTGAGCAGGGTTGCCTGGGACAGATTCCAGTCGCCGTAGAACTCCTCGCGCGGGTCGCAGACCGTGACGTGGAAATCCAGCGTGGCGGCGATGTTGGCCAGCACCTGCGCGGTCTGGTTGGCGCCGATGATGAGCAGCCGCCAGCGCGGACCGTAGACGCTGCGGAAGATGCGGCCGTCGAAATCCGGGCCGTCGGCCGGGCCGGCGGGAGACACCGAGCTGCTGCCGTCCTGCAGGTCCACCGTGCGCTGGATCAGGCCATGGCCGCGTATGGCTTGCAGCACCAGGTCCAGCCATTGGGTGTCGCGCAGCGGTTCGCTGATCAGGCGCAGCGTGCCGCCGCAAGGCAGGCCGAAGCGTGCGGCCTCGTCGCGGGTGACGCCGTAGGTCAGGCGCGCCGGGGCGTCCTCGAGCGTGCCTTCGCGAGCGCGCAGCATCAGGTCGTCTTCGATGCAGCCGCCGGAAACCGAACCGACCATGCGGCCATCCTCGCGCACGGCCAGCATGGCGCCCGCCTGGCGCGGGGCCGAGCCCCAGGTCTGCACCACGGTCACCAGGTGCACGCGGCTGCCCGCGGCTACCCAGTCCCGCGCATGTTGCAATACGTCCAGATCCAGAGCGTTCATCGGCTTCTCACAGTGAAAGGCCGCGGCGCTGCCACGGCTTATATTCACTATACTGATCATTATGGCGACTGTCTCTAGTGTCTATCCCTACCCGGGCCCCGCGCGCGCCGGCATCCTGCTGGCGGCGGGGCAGGGCTCGCGCTACGCCGCGCAGCGGCCGGGCGCCGACAAGCTGCTGGCACCGCTGCCGCAGGGCGTGTGCGTGGCGGCGGCCAGCGCCCGGACGCTGCGCGCGGCGGTGGACATGGTCGTCGCCGTGGTGCGGCCCGGCCGCGCCGCGCTGGCCGGATTGTTGCGGGAGGAAGACTGCGTGGTGTTGGAGACGGACCGGGCGGAGGAGGGCATGGGGGCCAGCCTGGCCGTGGCAGCGCAGTATCTGCAGGGCCTGCCCGGCACGCCTGCCGCAGTGCTGGTCGCGCTGGCCGACATGCCCTGGATCCGCCGCGCAAGCCTGGAGAGCGTGCTGGATGCGCTGCGCGATGCGCCGATGGCCGCGCCCGCGTACCAGGGGCAGCGCGGCCATCCGGTGGGATTTCGCGCGGAATTGCTGCCGCAGCTGGCGGCGCTGAGCGGGGACGAAGGCGCGCGGCGGCTGCTCAAACAGCCCGGACTGCAATGGGTCCCCACCGAAGATCCCGGGGTGTTGCGCGATGTCGACACGCCTGCCGACCTGGACGAAGGCGGCTGAACACCGCCTGTAGGCCAGGCCGCCGCGGCGGCCTTTTTTTGCGCTCCGGGATTTCCCTAATTTGTCAGTACGCTGACTATAAAGTCAGTATACTGACGTAAATTTGGAAGCCCTCGCAGGACTTTTCCCAATGGAAAAGCGGCTGCGCGCGATTCCGATTGTTCCGATGTAATAGTCAGTGTACTGATAAACAATGCTGACGCGCCGTGGCAGGACAGGGTCCGCGCCATCAAACTGGGAGTAGGGGAATGAGCAAAGTACGCAAGATCGCGTTTGAGGAGCACTACACCGCGGTCGGATTCAAGGACTATTCGAAGAGCTTCGCGCAGCACATCGATCCCGCCGTGCTGGCCGACCTGGCCGCGCGCCTGGTGGATTTCGACGAAGTCCGGCTGGGCGAAATGGACCGCGGCGGCATCGACTACGTCATCCTGTCGCAGACCGGGCCGGGCGTGCAGGCTGAAGCCGACGCCGCCGTCGCGCTGCGCCGCGCCAAGGAAAACAACGACTTCCTGGTCGAGCAGGTGGCCCGCCACCCGACGCGCTACGGCGCCTTCGCCACCGTGCCCATGCATGATCCGCTGGTCGCCGCCGCCGAACTGGAGCGCTGCGTCAAGCAGCTGGGCTTCAAGGGCGCGCTGATCAACGGCCACACCAATGGCGTGTACTACGACGGCCGCGCCTACGACCCGTTCTGGGAAAAGGTGCAGGAGCTGGACGTGCCCGTCTACCTGCACCCGTCCGATCCCTACGTCATTCCGCAGGCCTACTCGGGCCACCCCGAGCTGGTGGGCGCGTGCTGGGGCTGGGGCGTCGAAACCGCCACCCATGCGTTGCGCCTGCTGTTCGGCGGCGTGTTCGACCGGTTTCCCGCGGTCAAGCTGATCCTTGGCCACATGGGCGAAGGCCTGCCGTTCCTGCGCTGGCGCTTCGACAGCCGCTTCGCGGTCTATTCGCACGGCATCAAGCTGGCGCGCGCGCCTTCCGAATACCTGGGCAGCAACATCCTCATCACCACGTCCGGGGTCTGTTCGCCTCCCACGCTGATGGCCGCCATCGCCGAAATGGGCCGCGAGGCCGTGATGTTCTCGGTGGACTATCCCTACGAGTCGACCGCGCTGGCCGTGGAATTCATCGAGCAGACGCCGATGGACGACGCGACCCGCGAACTGATCTGCAACGGCAACGCGCGACGCCTGTTCAAACTCTGAGCCCAGCCCGGGAGACTGACATGAGCAACTTCCTGTATGGCGGCAACGTCCATGCCAATGGGATCCGCCAGCATTACCTGCGCTACGGCGGCGAACGCGGCGCTGGGCGCGATCCAGTCATCATCGTGCCGGGCATCACCAGCCCGGCGGTCACCTGGGGTTTCGTCGGCGAGCGCTTCGGCGCGGCTTTCGACACCTATGTGCTGGACGTGCGCGGCCGCGGCCTGTCCGCAGCCGGCGCCACGCTGGACTACAGCCTGGACGCGCAGGCCGCCGACGTGCTGGCCTTCGCAGAGGCGCTGGGCCTGGCGCGCTACAGCGTGGTCGGCCATTCGATGGGCGGACGCATCGGCGTGCGCGCCGGGCGCGGCCAGCCGGCAGGACTGAGCCGCCTGGTCCTGGTGGACCCGCCGGTGTCCGGTCCCGGCCGCCGGCCGTATCCCGCCAAACTGCCCTGGTATGTCGATTCCATGGCGCAGGCGCGCCACGGCATGGACGCCGAGGCCATGCGCGCGTTCTGCCCGACCTGGACCGAGGAGCAGCGCCAGCTACGCGCCGAATGGCTGCACACCTGCGACGAGCGCGCCATCATCCAGAGCTTCGAGGCCTTCCAGAGCGATGACATCCACGCCGACCTGCCGCTCCTGGACGTGCCGGTCCTGCTGATCACGGCGGAGCGGGGCGACGTGGTGCTGGACGCCGACGTGACCGAGATCCAACGCCTGGCTCCCGGCACGCAACATCACCGCGTGCCCGCCGCCGGCCACATGATTCCGTGGGACAACGAGGAAGGCTTCTATGCCGCCTTCGGCGATTTCCTGGGCGCGCCGCTGGCGCGCGGCTGAAGCGCGCGACCGTCAAGCAAGGAGGGCATCATGCCTATAAGCGACTACGAAATGGTGAAGGCCTGGCAGCAGGTATTGACCCTGTCCAAGCTGCAAGCGGGGCAGACCGTCACGGTGCTGACCAGCGCGGCTACCCATCCGCAAACCCTGGCGACGGCGCTGATCGCGACGCAAGCCATGGGCGCCATCGTGAACCGTCTGGACCTGCCGCCCGTCAATGGCGAGCGGGCGCTGAGCCGGGACTCGCTGGCTTACCTGGGTACCACGCCGCTGACCGGCAACAAGGCCGCCATTGCGGCCCTGAAGGAAAGCGACCTGGTGCTGGACCTGATGACGCTGCTGTTCTCCCCGGAACAGCACGAGATCCTGGCCACCGGCACCAAGATCCTGCTGGCGGTGGAGCCGCCGGAAGTGCTGGCGCGGCTGGTGCCGACCGAGGCCGACCGCGCGCGGGTCAAGGCGGCGGCCGCGCGCATCGGCGCGGCGCGCGAGATGAGCGTGGTATCGGAGGCGGGTACGGACTTGCGCTGCCCGCTGGGCGAGTTCCCGGCCATCAGCGAGTACGGCTTCGTCGATGAACCCGGGCGCTGGGACCATTGGCCCAGCGGCTTTGTGCTGACCTGGCCGAACGAAGGCGGCGCCAACGGCAAGATCGTGATCGACGTCGGCGACATCCTGCTGCCGCAGAAGCTCTACGTGCGCTCGGCCATCGAGCTGACCGTAGAGAACGGCTACGCCACGCGCATCGACGGCGGCGTGGATGCGGAACTGCTGCGCGAGTACGTGGCCTCGTTCAAGGATCCGGAAGCCTACGCGATTTCGCACATAGGCTGGGGCCTGCAGCCGCGCGCGCACTGGACCACGCTGGGCCTGTACGACCGCGAAGCCACCATAGGCATGGACGCGCGGGCCTATGAGGGCAACTTCCTTTTCTCGCTGGGCCCCAACAACGAAGCGGGCGGCAACCGGACCACCACCTGCCACATCGACATCCCCCTGCGCGCCTGCACGGTGCGGCTGGACGGGGAAGACGTAGTGCGCCAGGGCAAGGTGCTGGACGGCGCCGGCCCCCAGGCTTAGCACGCAATCACCGTACTAGGAGTTCCCTACATGAATGACGATATCTCGGCCTACGCGCGCCAGGGCTTCGGCACGGCGATGGCGCCCAAGGCGCCCTACGGCCTGCTGATCGTGGACCTGGTCAACGGCTTTGCCGATCCGGCGGTGTTTGGCGGCGGCAATATCCCACAGGCCATCGAACAGACCGTGGGCCTGTTGGCGCATGCGCGCAAGCAGGGCTGGCCGGTGGCGCACAGCCGCATCGTGTTCGCCGATGACGACGCGGACCACAACATCTTCACCTTGAAGGTGCCGGGCATGCTGACGCTGAAGGAAGCGGACCACAACAGCGCCATCGTGCCGCTGCTTGCGCCCGCGGCCGGCGAGCTGGTGGTGCGCAAGACGGTGCCCTCGGCGTTCTTCGGCACCAGCCTGGCGGCCTGGCTGTCGCAGCGAGGGGTGCAGACGCTGCTGGTGGCGGGCGCGGTCACCAGCGGCTGCGTGCGGGCCAGCGTGGTGGATGCCATGCAGTACGGCTTCCGGCCGCTGGTGGTGTCGGATTGCGTGGGCGACCGCGCCATCGGCCCGCATGACGCCAACCTCTTCGACATGCAGCAGAAGTACGCCACCGTGCTGACGCGGGACGAAGCCGTGCGCGCCACGCAGGCCTGAACCGGCGCGGCGTGCGGGAAAAAAAAGGGTTGCGCCTCGCCGGCGCAACCCTTTTGTGTTGGTCTCCCGCGTTCTAGACGGGATAGACCAGGTCGTTGGCCAGGATGGTGGTGTCATACACCACCTGCCGTTCCTTCAGCTTGAGCACGCCGTCCTGCCGCGTGTAGCGGTCGTAGTAGGTGCCGGCCAGGTGCAGCGTGGTGGGGCCTTCCACCAGCGTCTGCATCAGCATGAACGCGGCCTGGGACTCGATCTCGCCGTTGGCGGATTCGCTGATGACGCGGGTGTTGCTGACCAGATGCAGCATGTAGCGCGGGGCGAACATCTGGGTGCGTGAAATGGCCACGGCGCGGTCATGCATCATGGCGCGGCCTTCGGAGTACACCAGGCCGACGGGCAGGCCCAGTTCGGCGTTCTCGCGCGCGGTGACGCGGTACAGGCCGTCCTCGGTGAAGAAGTCCGGCCAGGCCTCGACCTGGCCCGCGTCCAGGGCGGCGCAGTAGTCGGCGTGGAATTCCTCGATCTCCAGTCGCAGCGCGATGGCGCGCGCGGGATCGATCTTGCGGGGGGAGTATTCGAATCGGGTTCTCATGTTTCCTGGTTCCTGCCTCAGAAGCCCATCACGCTGCGGTAATAGCTGTACATGGAGCGGATCGCGGCTTCCGAGATCAGCGTGTTGGAGGTGCCTTGCTTGCCGGATTCCAGCTTCAGCACGTTGACGTCGGTGCTGGCGCGGCGCACGCCTTCCTGCACGAACTTCATGGCTTCGTTGTCCTCCAGGCCGAGGAAGCCCGCCGGCCCCATCAGGTTGCCCTGGCGCAGACGGTGGCGCTCCATCTCGGGCGTGTCGTCCTCGTAGCCGAACATGGTCCATTGCATGATCATGCTGTCGGGTCCGTTGGGCACGATCTGGCGCACGCCCAGCGTGTTCATTTCACGTTGCACGATCAGGTTGGGCCAGACGGTCTGCATGGTGACCGACCAGGGCGAATCGAATTCCTTGACGAACTCCAGGAAGCGGTCGTCCTGCAGGTGCAGGCCATCGTGGAAGGAGCGCATTTCCTTCTTGTTCTCTTCGCTGACGTTGGCGTATTTGTCCTCGCTCTTGGCCGAGGCCATGGTGCCGTGGCGGCCATGCACCGGGTCGACCAGCATGGCGGACTTGTTGCCCGCCACCAGCAGCCCGAACACCACCAGGAACGAATGCAGCAGCGTCGCGTGGTACGGATCCTTCAGGTTCTCGTGGTACATCTTCCAGTTGCACGGCAGCTCGTTGCGGTAGTAGCCGTGGATCTTGAGCTTCTTGCCCGGGAAGACGGTATCGAAATCGGCCAGGATCTCCGGCGTCAGGTATTCCTCGATGGGTTCGACCTCATCGCTGTAGGACGCGAAGATGACGCCGTTGCGCGTGGTGACGCGCAGCTTGCGCAGGCCGTGGTCTTCGTTCTTGAAGTCCTTGGGCATGCCGCCTTCGCGGTTCACGCCGCGCTTGAAGGGGATGCCCTGCAGATTGCCCTTGAGGTCGTAGGACCACTGGTGGTAGGGGCAGACGAATTCCTTGGCGTTGCCCTGGCTGTGGCGGCAGAACTCCGCGCCGCGGTGGGCGCAGCGGTTCTCGAACACATTGACCGAGCCATCTTCGGCGCGCGACACCACCACCGGGGTCGGCCCGACGTAGGACCGCTTGTAGTCGCCCGCGTTCGGCAGCTCGGCTTCCAGGGCCACGTAGTTCCAGGTCTTGCCGTGAAAGATCTTCTCCACTTCCTGGTCGTAGACGGCGCGGCTGGTGTAGACCCAGTCCGGGATGTAGTGCAGCGCGTCTTCCGGCCAGACACAGTCGGCCAGGGCAGTGTCCTTGGACGCCATCGTAAGGCCGATGACGGTTTGCGATTGATACATGAAAAGCTCCTGTCGATGCGGGGGCGGTATTGGTGGGGTTCAGGACGCGGCGGCGTTCTGCTGGCAGGCTTTCACCAGCGGCTTGAGCGCCACGGTTTCGTCGGCGTAGCGCTCGGGATCGATGGCGATGCCTTGTTCGAACAGCACGCGCAGCTGGCGCAGGTCGCCGCCGGCGTTGATGGCGATGGCATGCACCGGCACGCCGTCGCGGTGGCCAAGCCAGATGAACTTGGGCGCCTCGGCCTGCGCTTGGGGCACGCCGCGGCAGGCATAGACGAGGTCCGGCTGGGGCAGGCCCAGCATCTGCACGTTGCAGCCGTATTGGTCGGTCCAGAACCACGGATAGGGCTCGGCCGGCGCGGGCTGGTCCAGCATGCCGGCCGCGGCCGCGCGCGCCTGTTCGTTGGCGTTCTGCCAGGATTCCAGCCGCAGCGCCATGTTCAGGTGGCGCCGGTGCTGGCTGGCGCAATCGCCGGCCGCATATAGATAAGGGTCGCTGCTGCGGCAGGCGGCGTCCACCGCGATGCCGCCATTGGCGGGGTCCAGCGCCAGGCCGGCCTGCGCGGCTAGCGACACGTCGGGCACCAGGCCGATGGCCACGACCACGACGTCGGCCTCGATGAAGGAGGCGTCCTGCAATCCAATGTTGAAGCGCGCCTGATGCCGCACAGCGGTATCCGCATGGGGCTGCCAGTCGGTGCGGACGATGCGCGCATCCAGGCGCAGGTCCACGCCGGCGTGGCGGACGCGTTCGGCCAGCCAATCCGACAGGGCCGCGGGCAGCACGCGTTCCAGCAGGCGGGGCGCGCTTTCCAGCACGGCGACTGCGGCGCCCAGGGCGCGTGCGGTGGACGCCACCTCCAGGCCCAGGAAGCCGCCGCCGATGACGGCCACGCGCGCCTGCGGCGTAAGGCCGGCGCGCAGCGCCGCGGCATCGTCCAGCGTCCTGATGTAATGCACGCCCGGCGTGCCGCGCGGCAGGCTGGGCAATTCGCGCGCGCGCCCGCCGGTGGCGAGCAGGCAGCGGCTATAGGGGAGGCTGCGGCCGTCGGCCAGTTCGACCAGGCGCTTGGCAGCGTCGATCCGCAAGGCCTCGATGCCGGTCAGCAGCGTGACGCCTTGCTGTTCATAGAAGTCTTGGGGGTGCACTGCGGTCTGGCCGTGCGCGCCGGGGTTCTGCAGCACGTCCTTGGACAGGGGCGGACGCTCGTAGGGCGCGTGCGCTTCCTGGCCGATCAGCGTGATGGGGCCAGCGTGGCCCAGGCCGCGCAGCGTGGCCGCCGCCACCGCGCCGGTCTGGCCGGCGCCGATGATGAGGATCGGATCTGCGTCAGCCATGGTCAGCCTTGCAGGTTGGCATAGATGTCCTGGCCTTCGACCTTGACCGGATAGATGCGGATGCCGGTGGTGGCGGGCGCGCACATGGCCTGGCCGGTGCGGATGTCGAATTTGGCCTGGTGCAGCGGACATTCGATGCAGCCGTCTTCCAGATAGCCGTCGGACAGCAGCGCGTAGGCGTGGGTACAGACATTGTCGGAGGCGTGGAACTCGCCTTCGATGCGATACAGCGCAAGCTGTTTTTCGCCGGCGGCGACGGGGATCACCTCGTCGTCTTCGGTCAGTTGGTCGGTGGAGGCAATGCGGATCCAGTTCATATCAACTCGCTCGTCAGTATGCTGAGTAATTGTCGTCAGTGTACTGCCTAAAAAAACAAGTCAGGAGCTAGGGATTTCCCCGACAGGCGGCGGGTCGAAGGGCGGCGGCGGGGGCCTATTATGCACGGCGTTCGCAGCCCGCAATCGCGGCCGTCCGCTATATGTAAGGAGTACCCGCAAATAGCCCTCGGACCCGTGAAAGAAATTCGCCGAAATGAGTGCAAACCCAGGCGTTTCGCGGGCGTCGGCAGTGGGGATTTACCTTGTTGACACTCAAAATTACTGTCAGTATGCTGATCAACAATTCAGTGTGCTAACGTTTTTTTCGGGTGTACGCGAGTGGCGTTGGCATGAGTTGAGGCGGGTCCAAGGGGACTCAATCGAACCAGATCGGGAGCAATGAATGCAACGACGCCGTTTCCTCGCACAAGCCGCCGGCGCAGCCGGCGCGGGCCTCGCCACTGTGGGCATGCCTGCCGTGGCGCAATCCGCGCCGTCGGTGCGCTGGCGCATGTCCACCAGCTGGCCCAAGAGCCTGGACACCATCTACGGCTCGGCCGAAGAACTCTGCAAGCGCGTGGCGCAGCTGACCGACGGCAAGTTCGAGATCCGCGCCTTTCCCGGCGGCGAACTGGTGCCCGCGGCGCAGAACATGGACGCGGTCAGCAATGGCACGGTGGAATGCAACCACGTGCTGAGCACGGCCTACATCGGCAAGAACACCGCCCTGACGTTCGACACCGGCCTGTCCTTCGGCCTGAGCGCGCGCCAGCACAACGCCTGGATCGCCTACGGCGGCGGCTTGAAGATGCTGCGCGCGCTCTACAAGAAGTACAACATCGTCAACCACGTCTGTGGCAACGTCGGCGTGCAGATGGGCGGCTGGTACCGCAAGGAAATCAAGTCCGTCGCCGACCTGAAGGGCCTGAACATGCGCATCGGCGGCATCGGCGGCATGGTGCTGTCCAAGCTGGGCGCGGTGCCGCAGCAGATCCCGCCGGGCGACATCTATCCCGCGCTGGAAAAGGGCACCATCGACGCGGCCGAATGGATCGGCCCCTACGACGACGAGAAGCTGGGCTTCAACAAGGTGGCGCCGTACTACTACTCCCCGGGCTGGTTCGAAGGCAGCGCCTCGATCACCAGCATGGTGCACGACAAGGCATGGGAAGCCCTGCCGCCGGCCTACCAGGCCGCGTTCGAGGCGGCGGCCGGCGAGCAGACCATGCGCATGCTGGCCAACTACGATGCGCGCAATCCGCTGGCGCTGCGCAAGCTGATCGCCGGCGGCGCCAAGGTCAGCTTCTTCCCCAAGGAAGTGATGGACGCGGCGTACAACGCCTCGCAGGAACTGTGGGTCGAGCTCTCGGCCAAGAACCCGGACTTTGCCGCCATCTTCCCCGATTGGAAGAAATTCCAGGCCGAGCAGGCGGCCTGGTTCCGCGTGGCTGAAAGCCCGCTGGACAACTACACCTTCGCCGCCGTGGCGAAGGCCCAGGCCAAATAACAAGCAGGAGATAAAGGGTAGTCATGACGACAGCAAACGCCGATACGCACGGCCGGCCAGGCAAGCCGCAGGGAGTAGGCGCGCGGGTGCCGCGCAAGGAGGACGCGCGCCATCTGCACGGCAAGGGCAATTTCGTGGCCGACATGGCCATGCCCGGTCTCTGCGAGGTGGCTTTCCTGCGCAGTCCGCTGGCGCATGCGCGCATTGCCTCGGTGCGCGTGGCCGAGCAGATCGCGGACAAGGCGTTTGTGCGTCAGGCCATGGCCGACGCGCGCGACATCGTGGCGGATTCCACCTTGCCCAGCTACCAGGTCTCGGCCCAGCCGCCGCTGGCCTCGGGCAAGGTGCGCTTCGTGGGCGAGCCCGTGGCCATGGTGTTCGCGCCGACCCGCGCCGAAGCCGAGGACTACGCCGAGATGATCGAGGTCGACTACGACGATCTGCCGGTGTATGCGGACGTCGTCAGCGCCCAGGCCGCCCAGGGCGATTTCGTGCACGAGCAGTGGCGCGACAATGTCTTCGTCACGCTCAATGTCGACAAGCAGTTCGACGAGCTGGCGGCGCAGGCCGACGTGGTCGTGCGCCGCAAGATCGACCTGTCGCGGCAATGCATGGTGCCGATGGAAGGAAAGGCCGTGCTGGCCTATTGGGACCATCAGGCCGACCAGCTGGTGGTGGTCAGCGCGACCCAGGTGCCGCATATGATCCGCAGCGTGCTGGCCCAGTGCCTGGACCTGGAGCAGGGCCGGGTGCGGGTGGTGTCGCCGGACGTGGGCGGCGCCTTCGGCTACAAGTGCGTGCTGCAGCAGGAAGAGCTGTGCGTGGCCTGGCTGGCCAAGACCTTCAAGAAGCCGTTCCGCTTCATCGAAGACCGCCGCGAACACCTGACCGCGGGCGCCAATTCGCGCGAGCACCATTATGAAATGGTGGCCTACGCCGACCGCCGCGGCAAACTGCTGGCGCTGGACGCCAAGATCACCATCGACGGCGGGGCCTATTCGGTCTGGCCGTTCACCATCGGCCTGGAACCGGGCCAGGCCATCGGCAACCTGCCGGGACCTTATGCATTCAAGGGCTATCGCTGCGTGACGCGGGCGGTGGCCACCAACAAGCCGGGCTTCGTGCCGTATCGCGGCGTGGCGCGCACCGGCGTGTGTTTCGCCATGGAACTGACGATGGACGCGATCGCCCGCGAGGTCGGGCGCGAGCCTTGGGAAATCCGCCAGGAGAACCTGGTGCAGGGCGAGCAGATGCCCTATGTCAACGTCACCGGCAAGCACCTGGACAGCGGCGATTATCCGGCCAGCCTGCAGCAGGCCATGGACATGATAGGGGTGGACGCCGTCCGCGAGCGTCAGCGCCAAGGCGAGGCGGACGGCCGCCTCATCGGCGTGGGCCTGGCGACGTACACCGAGCAGGCCGCGCACGGCACTTCGGTGTTCGCCGCCTGGGGCACGCCCGTGATCCCGGGCTTCGACCAGGCGACCGCGCGGGTCACGCCGGACGGCGGGCTGGAACTGCGGGTCGGCGTGCATTCGCACGGGCAGGGCATGGAAACCACCTTCGCCCAGATCGCCAATGAGATCCTGGGCGTGGACGTCGCCAGCATCAAGCTGCTGCACGGCGATACGGGGCAGACGCCGTTTTCCACCGGGACCTACGCCTCGCGTTCGCTGGTGATGTCCGGCGGCGCCGTGTCGCAGGCCTGCAAGCGCCTGCTGCCGCGGCTCACGCATATCGGCGCGCATCTGCTGCAGGCCGACCCCGCCAGCGTGGCCTGGAACGGCGACCGGCTGGAAGCCGGCGGCAAATCGGTGTCGGTCAAGGACGTGGCCGACGCATGGTACTTGCGGCCGCAATTGCTGCCGCCCGACGTGGACCCCGCCGGCCTGGAAGTCACCGTGGGCTACAAGCCCAAGGTCGACACCGGCTGTTTCACCTACGCCACCCATGCGGCGGTGGTGGCGGTGGACCCGGGCACGGGCGGCGTGGAAATTCTGGATTATGTAGTGGTGGAGGACTGCGGGACCATGATCAACCCCATGGTGGTCGAAGGCCAGACCATAGGCGGCGTGGCCCAGGGCATAGGCACCGCGTTCTACGAGGAAACGCCTTACGACGACAACGGCCAGCCGCTGGCTTCGACCCTGGCGGACTACATGCTGCCTGGGGCCACCGAGGTTCCGAACATGCGCCTGCACCACTTCGAGACGCCGTCGCCGCATACCGAATTCGGCGCCAAGGGCATGGGCGAGGGCGGCGCCATCGCGCCGCCGGCGGTGCTGTTCAATGCGGTCAACGACGCGCTGCGGCCGTTGGGCGCGGCCGAACTGCTGCGCACGCCCTTGTCTCCGACCCGGGTGCTGGCCGCCATCGCTCAGGGCAGCCGCAAAACCGCAACCGTCGCCGCGGAGGTGACGGCATGAAGGCCGCCGCATTCGAATATTCCCGCCCGGACACGCTGCAGGACGCCTTGCGGGCGCTGCGCGGGCACGAGGGCCGCGCCAAGCTCATGGCCGGCGGCCAATCGCTGGGCCCCATGTTGAACCTGCGCCTGGCGCGTCCGCCCGTCGTCATCGACATCTCCGGCTTGTCCGAACTGCGCACGGTCTCGCGGCAGGATGGCAGGCTGCGCGTCGGCGCGGCCGTGACCCATGCCGAGATCGAGGACGGCGTGCACGAACTGTTGCGCGGGACGCCCATGCAGCAGGTGGCGCCGGGCATCGCCTATCGCGCCATCCGCAACCGCGGCACGCTGGGCGGCAGCCTGGCGCATGCCGATCCGGCCGCCGACTGGGTGCTGACCGTGGTCGGCCTGGGTGCGACGCTGGAGATCGCCGGGCCGGACGGCGTGCGCATGCTGCCGGCGGAAGATTACATGCAGGGCGCCTACACCACCGGGCTGCGCGAAGACGAGCTGATCGCCGCGGTGCACATCCCGGAAGCCGGGCCGCAGGCGCGCTGGGGCTACTACAAGTTCTGCCGCAAGACCGGCGAATTCGCCGAGGCCAGTTGCGCCGCGTGGTTCGATCCGTCCTCGAAGACGGCGCGCATCGCGGTGGGGGCCCTGGACGGCGCGCCCAGATTGCTGCCCCAACTGGCCGCGCGCATCGCGCAGCAAGGACTGGCGGGCCTGGATGAAGCGCTGCTGGCCAGCGAGCTGGCCGGCGTCATGCAGGACAAGGATGAACACCATCGCAAGCTGCACGGGACCGCGGTGACGCGCTGCCTGGCGCAGGCCTTGGGTTGACAGGAATGAGCATGGTTCAGGTGACATTGGAAGTAAACGGCAAGCGCGTGTCGCACGAGGCGCCAGCGCGCATGCATCTGGGGGATTTCCTGCGGGATCAGGCGCGCCTGACCGGCACCCATCTTGGCTGCGAGCACGGCGTCTGCGGCGCCTGCACGGTGCTGGTGGATGGCGCGCCGGTGCGCTCCTGTATCTCCTTCGCAGTGGCCTGCGAAGGCCGGCAGGTGACCACCATCGAAGGCTATGACGCCGATCCGGTGATGCAGCGGCTGCGCGCCGCCTTTACCAGACACCACGCCTTGCAATGCGGTTACTGCACCCCGGGCATGCTGGCGACCTCGCGCGATATCGTGCTGCGCTTGCCGGATGCGGACGAAGGCCGGGTGCGTGTCGAGCTGTCCGGCAATCTGTGCCGCTGCACCGGCTACATGGGCATCGTCGCCGCCGTCATGTCGGTGCTGGCCGAGCTCCGGGAACAGCCCGACCCTGCGGTAGAGGCGCTGCGCGCCGCCCAGGCGCAGGGCCGCGGCGCCGCGCCTGCGGCGGAAAAGCCGGTGGCGTTCGCGGGGTTCACGCCGGCCGCGGCCGGCCAGCCGGCTGCAAGCGCCGCTGCGGCGCCGGCTCCGGCAGCCGCTCCGGCCGGTAGGAAGGAAGGCAAGAAGGAAGGCCGTGGCAGCCAGATCGACGGCGGCTTCAAGGTGCCTTTCCCGGCTGCGGAGGTCTGGGCCTTCATGGTGGATCTGCCGGCCCTGGCCAGCTGCCTGCCGGGCGCCTCGATCGAGGAGCACGAGGGCGACCGGGTCAAGGGCAAAATCGCGATCAAGTTCGGCCCCATGTCCGCCGCCTTCAATGGCGCGGCGCGCCTGGAACGCGACGACGCGGCCATGCAGGCGGTGTTCCGCGGGGCAGGGCAGGACTCGCTCAGCCAGTCGCGCGCCAACGGCGACATCACGTATCGCGTGGAGGCGCTGTCGCCTACGGAAACGCAGGTCCACGTGAACCTGCTGTATTCGCTGCAGGGACCGTTGGCGCAGTTCTCGCGTTCCGGCCTGGTGCAGGACTTCGTGCGCCGCATGATCGCGGATTTCGGCAACAACGTTACCGCCCGGCTGCGCCGGCCCGCCGCCGCGGGCGAAGCGCCGGTCCAGGCCAGTTTCAATCCCACGGCCATGTTCTTCAGCGTGCTGTGGGCGCGCATCAAGCGGTGGTTCGGCCGCGGCGGCTGAACACGCGTGGTACCGGCGGCCGCGGGCGCGGCCGCACAGTGTCGACACATAACGGGGAAAATCATGCTCGCGGTATTCGCAAGAAACTGGCGCAACGCATTGTTGGGCCTGGCCGCTGTCGCGCTCAGCGCGCCCGCCTGGTCCCAGGCTTTGGAGCCTTTGAAGGTGCGGCTGGACTGGACGCCCTGGGGCGTGCACGGCGCGTTCCACCTGGCGCAGCAGAAAGGCTGGTACAAGCAGGCCGGCCTGGACGTGACGCTGGAAGACGGCAACGGATCCGTCACGACGGTGCAGATCGTCGGCGCCGGCGACAGCTTCGACCTGGGGCATGCCGCCCTGGCTTCGGCCATGATAGCCCGCGAGAAAGGCATGCCGGTCAAGGCCGTGGCCGTTTTCGCCCGGCAGAGCGATATCGGGCTGCTGGTCCCGGCAGACGCCGGCATCACCGGCCCGGCGCAGCTCAAGGGCAAGAAGGTGGCCTATACGGCGGGCTCGCTGGAAGCGCCGTTCATCGACGCCTTCCTGGCCGCGGGCAAGCTCAAGAAGAGCGACCTGGAACTCATCAACGTGGACGCCGCCAGCAAGGCATCGACCTATGCCGTGGGACGGGCCGACGCGGCATTCTCCACCATTCCGTTCTTCCTGCCCGTGGTGTCGCAGAACCGCCCGTCCAGCGCGGTGCGCTTCGCCGATTACGGCCTGAACATGCCCAGCTTCGGCCTGTTTGCCAATGAGTCCAAGCTGGCACAGCGGCGCGATGCCATCGCGCGCTTTGCCAGCGTCAGCGCGCGGGCCTGGGAGTACATCTACGCGGGACACCAGGACGAGGCGGTTGCCGCCATCCTGGCGCAGCGGCCGCAGGCGCGGCTGGACAAGAAGGTGCTGCGCGGGCAGATCGACGCCTTGCAGCCGTACTTCGGCCAGCCGGCGGCGGGCGCGCGGCTGGGCGCCATCGTGCCGCAGGACTGGACGCAGGCCGTAACGACCTTGTCGACGGTCGGGCTGATCAGCGCCAACGCGCAGCCCGCCACGTTCTATGCGCCCGACCTGGTGCATCCGGAACGCTACGACAGCCTGGTGCAGCCATGACGCAATGGGCCGTGTCCGCCAAGGACGTGCGCAAGCGCTACCCGGGCGCGGCAGGCGTCGAAGCGCTGGCGTCGGTGTCGGTCGACGTGCCGCGCGGCCGCTTCGTCAGCATCCTGGGACCCAGCGGCTGCGGCAAGAGCACGTTCCTGCGTTGCGTGGCCGGGCTGGAGACCGTCTCCAGCGGCGAGCTGCGGGTGGAGGGCGTGCCGGTGCAGGGGCCGCCGGACGGCATGGGCATGGTGTTCCAGCGCGACGCGCTGCTGGAATGGCGCAGCGTGCGCCGCAACATCCTGCTGCCGGTGGAATTCGCACACAAGCCGGTGGCCGCCTATGCCGACAAGGTGCGCGCGCTGCTGGCCCTGACCGGGCTGGAGAAGTTCGCCGAGAGCTACCCGCGCGAGTTGTCCGGCGGCATGCGCCAGCGCGCCGCCATCTGCCGGGCGCTGGTGGACGATCCGAAGCTGCTGCTCATGGACGAACCCTTCGGCGCGCTGGATGCGCTGACGCGCGACCAGATGAACGTCGAGCTGCAGCGGATCTGGATGGAAACCCGCAACACGGTGCTGTTCGTGACGCACGGCATCGCCGAGGCCGTGTTCCTGGGCGACGTGGTGATGGTGTTCTCGCCGCGCCCGGGCCGCATCCTCGAAACCATAGAAATCGACCTGCCGCGGCCCCGGCCGCTGGCGCTGCGCGAGACGCCGCAATTCGGCGAATACGTGCGGCACATCCGCGGCATGTTCCAGAGCATGGGCCTGATAGACGAGGGCGCGCGCGCCGCGTCCGGCGTGGAGTCCGTCCAATGAGCGCGCTCTTGAAAGGCGCGGGCCGGCGCATGGCCGGGCTGGTGTCGGTGTTGGTCTTCCTGCTGCTGTGGGAAGCCGCGGCGCGGATTTTCCATGTGCGCGCCATCATGCTGCCGCTGCCTGGCCAGGTGGCGCTGGAGCTGGCCGCGGAATGGAGCTGGTACGCCGGCCATGCCGCCTACACGCTGATGACCACGCTGGCTGGCTTTGCGCTGGCGGTGGTGGGCGGCGTCGCGATCGCCGTCATGCTGGTGGGATCGCGTTGGTTCGAACGCTTCATCTATCCCTTGATCGTGGCCCTGAACAGCGTGCCCAAGGTCGCCATCGCGCCCTTGTTCGTGATCTGGATGGGCACGGGCGCCGAACCCAAGATCGCCATTGCCTTCCTGATCGCCGTGTTCGCGATGATCGTGGACACCGTCCACGGCCTGCGTTCGGTGCCGCAGGACGTGCTGGACCTGGGCCGCGTGCTGAAAGGTTCGCGCCGCGATTTCTTCTTCAAGGTGCGGCTGCCGAGCGCGCTGCCTTCAATCCTGGCGGGCATGAAGGTCTCGATTTCGCTGGCGCTGGTGGGCGCCATCGTCGGCGAGTTCGTCTCTTCGCAGCGCGGTTTGGGCTACGTGATCATGAGCGCCCAGGGCACCTTCGACACGGTGCGGGTGTTCGCCGCGATCTTCGTGCTGGCCCTGATGGGCATGCTGCTGTTCGCCTTGCTGGGGTGGCTGGAAAGGCGCGTGACGCCCTGGCTGCGCCACCACCGCGAAGACGACTGACAGGTTCAAGCCCGGGGCACCACGGGCTGAATGTGGGGCAGGTGCGTGATTAGAAACGATTCTGGGGAAAACAGATGCAAGCACTACTCGCCTTGTCGCGTGGCATAGACGCGATCAATCTGCGCATGGGCAGGGCCGTGTCCTGGGTCACGCTGCTGGTTGTGCTGGTGAGCGCCGGCAACGCCATCATGCGCAAGATATTCCATGACAGCTCGAACGCCTGGCTGGAGCTGCAGTGGTACATGTTCGGCGCCATGTTCCTGCTGACCGCAGGCTACACGCTGCTGAAGAACGACCACGTCAGGGTGGACATCATTGCGTCGCGGCTGTCGCGCCGCGCGCAGATCGGGATCGAGATCTTCGGCGTGCTGTTCTTCCTGCTGCCCGCCTGCCTGCTGATCATGTACCTGTCCTGGCCGGTGTTCATGGATTCGTACCTCAGCAACGAGCATTCCTCCAATTCCGGCGGACTGATCCGCTGGCCGGTCAAGCTGTTGATTCCGGTGGGCTTCGCGCTGCTGGTGCTGGCCGGCGTGTCGCACCTGATCAAGTGCGTGGGCTTCCTGATGGGACGCTGCCGCGATCCGCGCGAACGCGAAGGCGCCAAGAGCGCGGAAGAAGAGCTGGCCGAGGAAATCGCCCGCGAAGCGCAGGCGCGCGAAGCGGCCGCGCAGAACGAACTGGATAAGAAGGGCCGCTGATCATGGAGTTTCTCATTGCCAATCTGGCGCCGATCATGTTCGCGACGCTGATTATCTTTCTTCTGTTGGGCTTTCCGGTGGCGTTCGCGCTGGCGGCCAACGGCATTCTGTTCGGCCTGGTCGGCATGGAGCTGGGTCTGCTCAACTCCTCGCTGTTCCAGGCGCTGCCGCAGCGCGTGTTCGGCATCATTTCCAACGACACGCTGCTGGCGGTGCCGTTCTTCACGCTGATGGGCCTGGTGCTGGAACGATCCGGCATGGCCGAGGACCTGTTGGAGACCATAGGCCAGCTGTTCGGCTCGATCCGTGGCGGCCTGGCCATCGCGGTGGTCTTCGTGGGCGCGATGTTGGCGGCGACCACGGGCGTGGTGTCGGCCTCGGTCATTTCCATGGGCTTGATCTCGCTGCCCATCATGTTGCGCAACGGCTACGACCGCAAATTGGCCAGCGGCGTGATCGCGGCGTCCGGCACGCTGTCGCAGATCATTCCGCCTTCGCTGGTGCTCATCATCCTGGCGGACCAGCTTGGACGTTCCATCGGCGACATCTACCGCGCCGCCATGGTGCCGGGCTTCATCCTGGCGGGCCTGTACATCGTCTACGTCGTCATCATGAGCCTGCTGAAGCCGGATTCGGCGCCCGCGCTGCCGGAAGAGGCGCGCCGCTTCCAGGAGCCGAACGGCGGCCGCGGCGGACGTTCGCTGCTGGTGCTGATGACGATTTCCGCCGTGTCGGCCTACTTCCTGGGACTCTGGGTCGAGAACAACACCGCGCCGATGGACGAGCGCATCGTGGTGGCGCTGCTGTTCTGGGGCGCGACGGCCTTCGTCATCGCGCTGGTGAACAAGGCGCTGGGCCTGGGTCTGCTGTCGGCCCTGGCCGAGCGCGTAACCTTCGTGATGATCCCGCCGCTGGCGCTGATCTTCCTGGTGCTGGGCACCATCTTCATCGGCGTGGCCACGCCCACGGAAGGCGGCGCCATGGGCGCGGTGGGCGCCATCCTGATGGCGGTGGCGCGCCGCCGCCTGTCGCTGGACCTGCTCAAGCAGGCCATGGACACGACCACCAAGCTGTCCTGCTTCGTGGTGTTCATCCTGGTGGGTTCCACCGTGTTCGGCCTGACCTTCCGCGCCGTCAACGGCGACCTGTGGGTCGAGCATCTGCTGACCGGCCTGCCGGGCGGACAGTGGGGCTTCCTGATCGTGGTCAGCATCCTGACCTTCGTGCTGGCCTTCTTCCTGGACTTCTTCGAACTGGCGTTCATCATCGTGCCGCTGCTGGGGCCGGTGGCCGACAAGCTGGGCATCGACCTGATCTGGTTCGGCGTGATCCTGGCCGTCAACATGCAGACCTCGTTCATGCACCCGCCGTTCGGCTTCGCGCTGTTCTACCTGCGATCCGTGGCGCCGCGCGACCGCTACAAGGACAGGGTCACGGGCAAGATGATCGAGCCGGTCACCACGGGACAGATCTATTGGGGTTCGGTGCCGTTCATCGTGATCCAGCTGTTGATGGTGGCCGCGGTGATGGCGTTCCCGGGCATGGTGATGCACTACAAGGGCACGGCTGCCGTCGTCGATCCCAGTTCGGTTTCGCTGGAGGTCGGAGGCAGCGGCTACGGGGGCAGCGCCTACGGCGCGGATGCCAATCCGTTCAAGTGATGCGGCAGGGGCGCCCAGGGGGCGCCCCTTGATTTTCAGGGCTTGACCGCGTGTGTGGCCAGGAACGTCGGCAGGAAACGGTCGATCAGGAAGCGCGGCTGAGGCTGCTCATCCTCATAGAATCCCTTCAACAGGAATCCGGCTTCCAGCTGGCCGCCGATCTGTTCGCCCAGGCTGTGCCCGAACACCAGCGCGTCGCCCCGGCCCTGCTTTTCCGCCAGTTCCGATGCGCTCAGGTCGCGCAGGTCGGAGTAGGGCAGCCGGAAGCGCGGCCGGATCAGACCCTGTTCGGCCAGTTCCGGCGCGCGGTCTCCGACGAACACGACCGGGTTGTAGAAGCTGCTGAGCAGCCTGCCGCCATGCTTCAGCACCCTGAAGCACTCCCGCCATACGGGCCGCACGTCAGGCACGTACAGGTTGGAGATCGGATGCACGATGCAGTCGAATGACGCGTCGGCGAACGCCGAAAGATCCCGCATGTCTCCCTGCGCGGTTACGAGCGCCAGGCCGTCGCGGCGCGCGACCATCTCGTCCTGGGCCAGCTGCAGCGGCGAAGCGTCGAACACGGTCACGTCCGCGCCGGCCGCGGCCAGCACGGGCGCCTGTTGGCCGCCGGCGGAGGCCAGGCACAGGATGCGCGGAGCCGGAGTCATCGCCGGCAGCCAATCCGCGGGCAGGGCGCGCGGCGTGATGTGCACCCGCCAGTCGCCGCGGCGCGCGGCCTCGATCGTTTCGGGGCCGACCGGTTGCGACCAGGCGCATTGCTGCGCGGCCTGGCGGTCCCAGGCGGCGCGGTTGTGTTGATAGATATCGATGGTGGTGTCGGTCGCAGGCATTGCGTTTTCCTTGTGTGAAGGGGAAAACTGCCGATGCGCGGAATCCGCGAGCCTGAGCCTTGCGGGGGCAGTCCGCGGCGCGCCGATGGGCGCCGGGTCCTGCAAGACATCAGAATGGAACAAGCAATGCGGCTCGCGCGCCAGGCAGCGCGGGGAGTCAAGATGCGCGTGGGCATCCCGGCATTTACTTGTTCACTCTGAGTGCTCCGGTGGAAGGGGAGAGGGTTGCAAGCTTAACCCGGGCGGCGCGGCGGGGACAAATGACGGTCTGGAACCGGCGCAGGCTCGACGCGGCGCCGGACCCGCCACTACGCGCCGCGCGGCGCCGTGATGACATGCGCCTGGATTCTTCCTGTGATGGGACCCGCGCCGTAGCGCGCACGCAGCGCGTCGGCCGCCGCATTGACGGCCTGATCCAGCATGTCCGCGCCGCGGGCCTCGATCTCGTTGCGCAACGGCGTACCCTGGCAATAGGCCATGGCAGCCGTTTGGGGCGTGTCCGCACGGCTTTCGAAGGCAACGGTTTCCAGCGTCTGCCGGCCGGTGAATCCGGCGCGGGCCAAGTCGGCTCTGATGACGGCCGCGTCGTAATAGCCATGGGGAATCCGGCTCATGAACCGGGGCGGGTCGCCGGGGAACAGCCGAGCCAGGGCCTGCTCCACCGTATCGGCAAACGCGTTGTCCTCGATGCGGTCCCAGACGTTGAACAGGAAGGCGCCGCCGGGCCGCAAGACCCGGCGCGCTTCGGCGTAGGCTGCGGCCTTGTTCGGCAGGAACATGTAGCCGAACTGGCAGACCACGGCATCGAAGGCCTGGTCCTCAAACGGCAGCTTCAGGGCGTCGGCCTGGCGCCAGGTGACGGCGCGGCTTGTGCCCAGGGCCTGGGCCTGTTCCAGCATGGCCGGATTCAGGTCGGTCGCGACGATGGCCGCGCCAGCGGGCAATTGGTCCGCGAGCTGGCGCGTCACCGCGCCGGTGCCTGCGGCGACCTCCAGCACGGCGGAAGGGCGCAGCGCTGCGGTTCGCGCGGCGATGTCCGCCGCATAGGGTTGGAAGACGAGAGGAACCATGTACCGCTGGTAGAACTGCGGAATGGATCCGGAGAAAACACGATCGCCAGGGGTGGTGTTCATGATGTTCGACTCCAAAGCGGCCGCGCGGAGCGGTCTTCAGATTGAACTTGCCCTCGTCCGGTGCCGGACGGGAATTCTATTTTAGGCAATGCGAGTAGGTGTGGCGAAGAGAGGAACGATGCGAGAGGCTTACATCCTTGTAGCCCCTGGGCCTCATATTCCGGGAGTCAGCCTGATTTTGTAGCCCCTGGGGAGCGGAATGGTTGGCTGGCGCATATAGTTTAGTTCGATCCCTTTTGTGCCTTCTGGGCTACAAAATGGATAGAATGTCCTTGTTTTGATGCCCAGGGGCTACAAATGACGACTTTAGGTGATGTGGCGGAAATGCTGAAGAACGTCCGTAAGCAGAATCGCCTTTCCCAAGACGAACTGGCCTCTCGCGCTGGCGTTGCTCGTACGACGGTTACGCGCATGGAAACGGTGGCGCGTGGGGACATGAGTGTGTCCGCGCTGGTTCGTTTACTGGATGCTGCGGGTTATGACCTCAAATTCGTAAAGCGCGGCCATGGCCGGACCGTTGAAGACATACTTGCTGAACAGCGACGCGGAGAGTGAGCTATGCGGCTGGACGTGTACGTTCTCGGGCAGCAGGTCGCCAAGCTCTATCGCGAGGCTGACGAGTATGTTCTTCAATATGAGCCGGACACGCCGGACAGCAGTTTCGTCAGTCTGGCGATGCCGGTACGCCAAGAGGCGTGGCGTTGGCCACGCGATCTGCATCCATTCTTTCGCCAGAACCTGCCCGAAGGCTACCTGCTCGGCGTGATTCGCGAACTGTTTGGACCTCTTCTGGATGGGACTGATCTTTCACTGTTGGCCGTGGTCGGGGCGGCCGGTATCGGTCGGGTGGCCGTGACTGTGGAAGGTGCCGCGCCGGGTGTCGACCTCAGTCCGTTGAACATTGAAGAGCTGCTTACCGCCGAGAAATCAGCTGCCCTTTTTGAAGAACTGGTGCGCCGTTACGCGCGTAGTGCGGTATCAGGCGTGGTGCCAAAATTTCTTGCACCAGAAGAACGGTTGGGCGCGGGGAAGGACGCAGGCAAGACGACGTTGCGCACTGCCCAGCACATCATCAAAGGTTCGGATAAGGCGACCGACTTCCTGGGTTTCAACGAGCACTACACATTGAAAGTGCTCGCACGCCTGAACGTTGTGCCGGTGGTTCAAACACAGATGTCCGCGGATGGACGGATCCTGGTGGTGGATCGCTTCGATGTGGACACTGAAGGACGGCCTGCCTATGGGGTGGAGGACGCCTGCAATCTGCTCGGCCTGCCGCCGCACGAAAAATACAGTCCGTCGACAGAACGGGCGCTGAGCGCGACCAGGGCATATATTCCGTCTGCCATCAGACGCCAGCAGAACTTGCTGTTTGCTTGGCAGACGCTTGCAAACTACGTCGTGCGAAACTCCGATTGCCACGCCAAGAACATTGCCGTGTACTACTCAACCCTTGGGGATGTGCGCTACACGCCGGTGTATGACGTGGTGACGACCCAGGCGTATCCACAATTCAGCAGCGCGCCGGGCTTGGCCGTGGCTGGCCGGAAGACCTGGTCGCCGGGCAAAGCGCTCTCGCGATTTTGCACCGCTCGGCTGGATATCTCGCCCAGGGACTACCAGGACATGGTCGAACAACTCTGTGAGTCTGCTGTGGAGGTCGGCAAGGAGATCATAGAAGCGGCCAAGAATGAACCGCGATGGAAATGGATCGCCAGACAGATGGTGCATGCTTGGAATGAGGGCATGTGCTCGCTTCGGAGCGTTCAACTGGAAAGGAAGTACCGCGGACTTGAAGCTGCCATAGAGAATGCCGGGCTCGGGGCGCCAGATGTTCCAGCGTCCGCCAACGCGGCTATAGGACGTTCTGAAATGATCGCTCCGCCCGCCCGAAAGCGGACATGACGAACGAGGGTAGCGGCGTCATGTCCATGAACGGAAGTCGAGGTCTCCCGCGCGATGGGCAAGAATGGCGGTTGCGGCCGCCTAAGCGCCCAGCCGCGCCTGTTCCGCCGCCAGATAAGCGTCCCGCGACGGCAGCAGATGCTCCCGGCACAGCGCCATCAACCCCTCCCGGTCGCCATCCCGCAGCGCGTGGATCATGGCCCAGTGTTCCTGGCGGGCGCGTTCGCGGTAGCCGGCGGCGGCTAGCGAGCCGAAGCGGATGGGGTGGGTGCGGCGGGCGTATTCCTCGATGGCCTGGCCTAGCACCGCGTTGTCCAGCAGGCTGAAGAACTCGCGATGAAAGCGCTGGTTGCTGCGGAACACGCGACGCGCGTCGCCATCGGCGACCGCGGCATCGTGTTCACGCTGCACGGCCACCAGCGCCGCCAGCCGCGCCTGCGGCACGGGCAGCGGGATCTGGCTGGCGGCATGCACTTCCAGCACCTGGCGCAGCGCGTACAGCTCCATGACTTCGCGCACCGCGTACGCGCGCACGACCGCGCCGATGTTGCGCTTTTTCTCCACCACGCCCAGCGCCTCCAGGTCGGCCAGCACCTGGCGCACCACGTGGCGCTTGAGCGCGAAGCGCGCCATGAGTTCGTCTTCGGTCAGGCGCTGGCGCGGGTGCAGCCGGCCGAAGACGATGTCTTCTTCCAGGATGGCGACCGCGGCCTGCGCGGCGTCCGGGGCCAGTACCGGCGCGGAGTCGGGGGCGAGGGCGTCCATGGGCTTGCCGCCTACTTCTTGGGCACGGTGTCGCGCGTGACGCCGGCGCGCAGGAAGTCGAAGTCCACGCCCTGGTCGGCCTGGGTCACGGTCTGCAGGAACAGCTTGCGGTAGCCGCGTTCTGCGACGGGGCGGACGATGGGCTGGGCCGCGGCGCGGCGCGCCAGTTCGGCGTCGTCCACCAGCAGCGCGATCTCGCGGTTGGCCACCGACAGGCGGATGCGGTCGCCGTTCTGCACGTAGGCCAGCGGGCCGCCGATGGCGGCTTCGGGCGTGACGTGCAGCACGATGGTGCCGGCGGCGGTGCCGCTCATGCGGCCGTCGGAGATGCGCACCATGTCCTTCACGCCGGCGCGCGCCAGCTTCCTGGGGATGGGCATGTAGCCGGCTTCGGGCATGCCCGGCGCACCGGTCGGGCCGATGCGCTTGAGCACCAGGATGTCTTCGGCGGTGACATCCAGCGCCTCGTCGTCGATGCGCCGCGCCATGTCCTCGGCGTCCTCGAACACCACGGCGCGGCCTTCGTGCTCCATCAGCTTGGGGTTGGCGGCGGATTGCTTGATGATGGCGCCGCCGGGGGCCAGGTTGCCGCGCAGCACGGCCAGGCCGCCCACGGGGTATATGGGCGAGGCCGCCGTGCGGATCACGTCCTGCGGGAAAGCGGGCGGGGCGTCGTCGAGTTCCTCGCCCAGCGTGCGGCCCGACACGGTCAGCGCGTCCAGGTGCAGGTAGGGACGCAGCTCGCGCAGCAGCGCCGGCATGCCGCCGGCGTGGTGGAAGTCTTCCATGTAGTGCTGGCCGGAGGGCTTGAGGTCGACCAGCACGGGCGTTTCGCGGCTGATGCGGTCCAGTCCGGCCAGGTCGATGTCGATGCCCAGGCGGCCGGCGATGGCCGTCAGGTGCACGATGCCGTTGGTGGAGCCGCCGATGGCCAGCAGCACGCGCAGGGCGTTCTCGATGGACTTGCCGGTGAGGATGCGCTCAGGCGTCAGGCGCGAGGCGGCCATGGCCACGGCGGTGGCGCCGGTCTTCTCGGCGACGCGCACGCGGTCGGCGGTGACGGCCGGGGCCGACGCGCCGCCGGCCACCATCATGCCCAGGGCTTCGGTGATGCAGGCCATGGTGCTGGCCGTACCCATCACGGAACAGGTGCCCACGCTGGCGACCAGCTGGTTGTTCACGTCCGAGATCTCGGCCGCGTCGATCTCTTCGGCGCGGTAGCGGCCCCAGTAGCGGCGGCAGTCGGTGCAGGCGCCCACGCGCTCGCCGCGGTGCGAGCCGGTCAGCATGGATCCCGTGACCAGCTGGATGGCGGGCACGCCGGCGGACGCCGCGCCCATCAGTTGGGCCGGTACGGTCTTGTCGCAGCCGCCGATCAATACCACGGCGTCCATGGGCTGGGCCCGGATCATTTCCTCGGTGTCCATGGACATGAGGTTGCGCAGGTACATGCTGGTGGGCTGGGAGAAGCTCTCGTGCACCGAAATGGTGGGGAAGTCCATGGGCAGGCCGCCGGCCAGCATGACGCCGCGCTTGACCGCCTCGATCAGTTGCGGGGCGTTGCCGTGGCAGGGGTTGTAGCTGCTGCCCGTGTTGACGATGCCGATGATGGGGCGCGACAAGGCGTCGTCGGTCAAGCCCGCTCCCTTGATGAAGGCCTTGCGCAGGAACAGCGAAAAGCCGGTGTCGCCGTAGTTGGTGAGCCCGCGGGCCACGCCGCGCGCCGTGGCGCCGTCACTGCTGAAAGGGCCCGGCGCAGCTGCGTCGTTCTTGGTCTCGTCCTTCATTTTTGATCTCGATAATATTATTGATAATCTGATGGCGGCATCATAGCCAGCCTTTGAAAACACCCGCAAGCGATTTATCAGTGCCGTTCAATTGATCTTATTAATAGATCAGTCGATAGAAAAATTCTGATTCTTCAATCAAGTTGCCGAACCTACACTGGCCCGGTTGACGAGCCGGGCGTCCGTTTCATTCCTATACCCATCCCGGCAGGAGACCTACATGTCAGACCTGCGTCTGCGGCCGCGCCGCGCCGTGTTGTTTTCCCTGCTGGCCTTGTGCGCCGGCATGTCCGCTCCCGCCCTGGCCGCCGACGCCTACCCCGACAAGCCCATCCGCATGATCGTGCCGTACCCGCCCGGAGGCGCGACCGACGTCATCGGCCGCGTGCTGGCGCAGGAGCTGACCGGCGCGCTGGGCCAGTCGGTGATCGTGGAGAACCGGGCGGGCGCCGCCGGCAACATCGGCGCCGACCAGGTCGCCAAGGCGCAGCCCGACGGCTACACGCTGCTGATGGGCGCGCTGACCAGCCATTCCATCAACGCCGCCCTGTACCGCGGCCGCGTCACCTATGACGTGGAGAAGAGCTTCGCGCCGGTGTCCATCGTGGGCACGGTGCCGCTGGTGTTCGTGGTGAATCCGTCGGTGCAGGCGAAAACGCTGGCCGAGTTCATCGCGCTGGCCAAGTCCAAGCCCGGCTACATCACCATGGGTTCTGCCGGCAACGGTTCGCCGCAGCATCTGGCCGCCGAAATGTTCAAGCGCACCGCTGGCGTGGAAGTGCTGCACGTGCCCTACAAGGGTAGCGGCCCGGCCATGACCGACCTGATGGGCGGGCAGGTGCTCAGCATGATCGAAACCGTGCCCGCGGCGCAGGGCAGCATCAAGGCCGGCAAGCTGCGCGCGCTGGCGGTGACGTCGGCGCAACGGGTGGACGCGCTGCCGGACGTGCCGACCGCGGCCGAAGCCGGCCTGAAGGATTTCGAGGTCAGTTCGATGTTCGGGATCGTGGCGCCGGCCAATACCCCGGCGCCGGTGATCGAGCGTTTGAATGGCGAGCTGAAGAAGATCCTGGCCAAGCCGGAAGTCCAGGCCTCGCTGCTGAACCAGGGCGCCATCGCCACCTGGACCACGCCGGCCGACGCCGGCGCCCGCGTGTCGGCCGAGCTGGCGCGTTGGACCAAGGTCATCGACGAAGCGGGCGTGAAGGGGGATTAATACCCCTAAAGTTGTGGCTATACGTCACACGCCGGAAGTTCCGCCGGGAACCTCCGGCGATTTTGTTTGTGCGCACGCTCGCGAAAGACGCAACAAGGCTTGCGCGCAAACTGAGGAATACGCACTGAAAAAAGGGTGCATGCAAAGTTTTGCGCTATGAACCGCCAAAAGGGACGCAATAAACCGCAATAAAGCTCTCGCGAGATTGTATACAGTGGTTGACCCCGAATAGACTAGGCCGTAATGTAGTTTGCGGGCCTTCCCAGGACGGCAGAAGGGGGATAACAATGACAGACGACCAGGACGAAAAGTCGATTCTGTACACGCATTTCGGAACGCATAGTCCGTATTGGCGTCTGTCCGCCGATAGCGACGCGTTCGAACTTGCAGCAGTCAAGGGCGCAGCCAATATCGCGATGGCATTGCGCCCGGAACAAGCCGAGACGATACGCAGCCTGACGGGCATCACGTCCAGCGTGCGCATCGACATCTCGCTGTACGGCGACATGCTCAGGCTCCACCTGGTGGGCCGCAAGATCAATCCCAACGAATGGGCCGGCACCGCGTCCGCCCATTCCGACACTGAATCCGTAGCCAAGGATCTGGTCGAAGGCCTGTCGTTTGCCGAGACCGTGGTGTCCGAGGCCAACTCGGTCATCGTCATCGTCGACCAGAACGGCCGGGTGCAGCGCTTCAACAAGCTCAGCGAGGAATACACCGGCAAGCGCGAGCAGGACATCATCGGCCGCAGCGTGTTCGAGATGTTCATGACGCGCGAAGAGGCGATCGCCTCGCGCCGCAATATCGCCGAGTTCTACAAGCGAGGGCAATCCTACGAGGCCGAGCGCCTCATCAATACGGTCAAGGGGCCGCGCCTCTTCCTGTTCCGCAACAAGTTCGTCACCAGCGGCAGCGGCGAAAAGCGCGTCTACCTGATCTGCTCGGGCACCGACATCACCGAGGAACGCCAGGCGCAGGAGCGCCTGCGGGTGCTGGCCAATACCGACATGCTGACCAACCTGCCCAACCGCCACGCGATCACGACGCGGCTGAAGGCGGCGCTGGCGGCGGGCGAGGACGGGCGGGGCGGCGTGCTGTTCCTGGACTTGGACAATTTCAAGCGCATCAACGATCACTACGGCCACGGCTTCGGCGACCGTCTGTTGAAGTCGGTGGCGGTCGCGATCTCGTCCTGCCTCGCCGAAGGCCAGACCCTGGCGCGGCTGGGCGGGGACGAATTCATCGTGCTGCACGAGGCCGCGCAGACCTGGGAGCTGGAGGCGACCGCCCAGCGCATCATCGAACGGCTGCGCGAGCCTTTCCGCCAGGGGCTGATCGAGGTCTACACCAGTTGCTCCATCGGCATCGCCATGTATCCGGAGCACGGCGCCGACCTGGACAGCGTGGTGCGCAGCGCCGACATCGCCATGTATGTGGCCAAGGAAGCGGGGCGCCATACCTACCGCGTGTTCCAGCCCGAGATGGACCGCCGCAACGCGGACTACGTCTGGCTGGACACCAATCTGCGCAAGGCGCTGGCCGAAGACCATCTGATGCTGTACTACCAGCCCAAGCTGGCCGGCCGCAATGGCGAGGTCGACGGGGTCGAAGCCCTGGTGCGCTGGCGTTCGCCGGAACGCGGCATGGTCGGCCCCGCCGTCTTCATTCCGTACGCCGAGGAGTCGGGCCTGATCTCGCCGCTGGGCGTATGGGTCATGCGTGAAGCGGCCAGGCAGGCCGCGGCCTGGAAGCGCGACGGCCTGAACATCCGCATCGCCATCAATATGTCGGCGCGGCAGTTGAATGACAACGGCGTGGTCAGCGACTTCATGCGCGCCATCAACGACGCCAGCCTGGATCCCTGCCTGCTGGACATCGAACTGACCGAAAGCTGCCTGATCGACGACGAAGGCGCCGCCATCGAACTGATCAAGCAGTTCCGCCAACTTGGCGCGCGGGTCCATCTGGACGACTTCGGCACCGGCTATTCCTCGTTGTCGCAGCTGGCCCGCATTCCGCTGGACGCGATCAAGCTGGACGCCAGCTTCGTGCGCGGCGTCAACGAGAACCCGGTGTCGCAGGCGCTGGCGCGCGCCATCGTCGCGGTGGCGCGCACGCTGGAGCTCAAGGTGATCGCCGAGGGCGTGGAAACGACCGAAGAAGCCGTGTTCGTCGACACCCTGGGCGTGGACGCCAAACAGGGCTACCTGTACGCCAAGCCCATGCCGGCGGCGGAGTTCACCGCCTGGCTGGCTCAGCGCCGCCGGCTGCATCTCATTGCCTGACGCAGCCGGCAGCGCCTTACCGCATCAATGCATGGTGGCTTCCAGCGCGGACTCCGCGCTGGAAGAACTGCGGCGGTTCTGCGCCATCACCAGGCGCTCCATGTAGGCGCGGTCCTTCGGGTCGATCGAGAACGCGGCTTCGACCCAATCTTCGGTAATGTCCATCAGCTCCGAGCGCGACAGGCTCAGCACGCGCTGGCGCGCGCGCAGCATGGCGCGCATGCCGTTGAGCTTGGGCCGCATCACGTCGATGAAGGTGCGCGTGGCCTTGTAGGCGTCGCCCGGCTCGAACAGCACGTCGACCAGGCCGCGGCCATGGAACCATTCGGCGGTGTGGGATTCGCCCGTGCCTATCAGTTCTTCGGCCAGCTTCATGCCCGAGCGCCGCGCCACCAGCGAGTAGCCGCCCATGCCAGGGAAGAGGTTGAACGCCATTTCAGGAAAACCCATGCGGGCGGTGTTCTGCGCCAGCACGAAGTGGTGCGCCAACGCGGCCTCGAAGCCGCCGCCCAGGGCGGTGCCTTCGATCATCGCCAGCGAGATCGCGCCAGTGTCGAAGCCGCGGGTGGCGGCATGCACGCAATCCACGCAAGCCCGGGCGTACGCCCGCAGCGCTTCGCGCTTGCCGGTGCGTATGGCTTCCGCGAAGAAATTCAGATCGCCGCCCACGTTGTAGATCTGAGGAACGAGCGAGCCGGTGACCCAGAAGTCGATCGGCAGGCCAGAGTCCTTGGCGGCGCGCGCCAGGGTCATGATCTCGTCGATCAGTTCATGGTTGAAGCACGGACGCGGTTGAGCGCGCAGCATCATCCACATGACCCGACGTCCCTCCTCGTAGAACGCCGAGAGCTGCTTCAGGTTGCCGGCGGCGGTGAAGGGGTGGCAATCCGGATGAATGAGTTGATTCATTTACTTTCGTCCAATTGATCAAGGTGAGTCGGAGTACTACGGGATCAGCCTAATACAGACCTTCCGGCTCTCGTCTCATGCAAAACTCGTCCAGCTGGCCAGACTTGTCCGTAAGTCAAAGGCCCGAGTGATCAACGGAGAAACGCGATGAGCGGACGCAGCCGCTCAACCCATCAGGCGATGGGGGCATGGGTAAAACGGATGAGGGGTACACGCAATTTCGCGGCTATCGGGGCGATGCGCCGCGCGTGCGCCGAAGTCGGCGCGCTCATGCGTAGGGATGAGGGATGGCGCGGCCGGGCGGCCGCGCGCGGGCTTGGGTTTTGCGGTGCTGGAATGCGCCAGGTCAGGCGACGCCGCCGTTGGCGCGAAGGATCTGGCCGTTGACCCAGCCCGCCTCGGGGCCCGCCAGGAACGACACCACGTTGGCGATGTCATCGGGCTGGCCCAGGCGCTCCAGCGGCGGCATCTTGGCATAGTGCTCGATCAGCTCGGGGCTCTTGCCGTTGAGGAAGAGGTCGGTGGCGACGGGGCCGGGCGCCACCGCGTTGACGGTGATGCGGCGGCCGCGCAATTCCTTGGCGAACACCTGGGTGAGGCTTTCCACCGCCGCCTTGCTGGCGATGTAGACGGAGTAGTTCGGCAGGTTGAGTGCGATGGTGGTGCTGGACACGTTGACGATGCTGCCGCCGTCGGCCAGCCGCGTGGCGGCTTCGCGCAGCGTGTTGAAGGTGCCGCGGGTGTTGATGCCGAAGGTCTGGTCGTAGAGCTCGTCGCTGGTTTCGGCCAGCGGCACCATCTTCAGGATGCCGGCGCTGTTGACCAGCACGTCGATGCGCCCCAGCTCCGCTTCCACGTGGTCGAACATGGCGCGTACCTGGTCCGACCGCGACACGTCGGCGCGCACGGCCAGGGCGCGGCCGCCCGCCGCGCGGATGTCATCGGCCAGGGTTGCGGCCTCGGCGGCGCTGGAGGCGTAGTTGATGGCGACGGCGTGGCCGTCGCGCGCCAGGCGGCGGACGATGGCGGCGCCTATGCCGCGCGATCCGCCGGTGACGAGCGCGATGCGTTGCGTGGCCTGGGTGTTCATGTCGTATCTCCGGTTGGATTGGGGGGTGAGGCGTATCTTGAACTATTCCAGAAGAAAGATAATTACTCTATATTCGCTAACATAATTTCATATGCATTAATAATAGGTGAGTGACGATGGACCGGTTCCAGGAAATGCTGGTGTTCGTGCGCATCGCCGAAAGGCGCAGCTTTTCCAAGGCCGCCGAGGACCTGCAGATTCCGCGCCCCACGGTCACCAACCTGGTCAAGCGGATGGAAGCGCGCCTGGGGGCGCGGCTGCTTGAACGCACCACGCGCCAGGTGCGGCTGACCCATGACGGCGAGGCCCACTACCAGCGCTGCGTGCGGCTCCTGGCGGATCTGGAAGAGGCCGACGGCGCGTTCCTGGACACCTCGCCCAAGGGCCTGCTGCGCGTCAACGCGCAGGGCACGCTGGCCAGGTTCTTCGTCATGCCCGGACTGCCGGCCTTCCTGGAACGCTATCCGGACATCGTGCTGCAGCTGGGCGAGGACGACCGGCTGGTGGACCTGGTGCGCGAAGGCGTGGATTGCGTGCTGCGTACCGGCACGCTGCAGGATTCTTCGCTGGTGGGACGCCAGATCGCGCTGATGCCGCAAGTCACGGTGGCCAGCCCCGCCTATCTGGCGCGCTACGGCGAGCCGCGGCGGCTGGAAGACCTGGAAGGCCACCGGGCGGTGGACTACCTGTCCAGCGCCACGGGGCGCAGCCTGCCGCTGGATTTCACGGTCGATGGCAAGAACGTGCAGGTGCGCCCCAGGGCCGTGGTCAGCGTGACCGGCGCGGAGCTCTACACCAGCGCCGCGCTGGCCGGACTGGGATTGGTGCAGGTGCCGCGCTACCGCGTCGAGCGCGAGCTGGCGGCGGGCGAGCTGAAGATCGTGCTGCCCGGCGCGCCGCCCGCGCCCATGCCCGTGTCGGTGCTGTATCCGCAGAACCGCCAGGTGTCGGCGCGGGTGCGCGTCTTCACGCAATGGCTGGCAGAGGTCATCGCCGCCGGCCTGGCTCAGACGATGCCGGTCAGGTAGTACACCGCGATCGCCAGGAAGACCGAAGCGGTCGATATCAACGTGATGGCGAAGATGTCGCCGTAGGACTGGCGGTGCGTCAGGCCCGTGACCGCCAGCAGCGTGATGACCGCGCCGTTGTGCGGCAGCGTGTCCATGCCGCCGCTGGCCATGGCGGCGATGCGGTGCAGCACCTCCATGGGGATGCCCGCCGCGTGGGCGCTGTCGACGAAGGTCTGCGCCATGGCCGCCAGCGCGATGCTCATGCCGCCCGAGGCCGAACCGGTGATGCCGGCCAGCGAGGTCACGGCCACCGCCTCGCCCACCAGCGGGTCGGGGATGGCCTTGAGCGCGTCGGCCACCAGCAGGAAGCCGGGCAGGGCGGCAATCACGCCGCCAAAGCCGTATTCCGCCGCCGTGTTCATCGACGCCAGCAACGCGCCCGACACTGCGTTCTTGCTGCCTTCGGCGAAGTGCGCCTTGATGCCGCGGAACGAGAACAGCAGGATGGTGACGATGCCTGCGATCAGCGCGCCCATCACCGCCCACAGCGCCACCTGGTCTTCGGCATTGACGGGCATGGGCTTGGGCAGGCCGGGCAGCGCGACTTCGGAGCCGGCCGGATACCAGCCCGGTATCCAGCGCGTCAGCAGGTAGTTGACGACGCCCACCACCACCAGCGGCAGCAGGGCGACCAGCGGATGGTGCTCGCGTTCATTGGGCGGCGTGACCGGTTCGTTGCGCAGGTCGGTGCCGTAGGTCTCGCCGGCGGCCGCCGCGCGCTTGCGCCGCCACTCCAGATAGGCGATGCCGGCGGTCAGCGTGAAGCAGGCGCCGATCAGGCCCAGCCAGGGCGCGGCCCAGGTGGTCGTTTCGAAGAAGGTGGTGGGGATGATGTTCTGGATCTGCGGCGTGCCGGGCAGGGCGGTCATGGTGAAGGTGAACGCGCCCAGGGCGATCGCGCCCGGCATCAGCCGCTTCGGGATGCCGCCCTGGCGGAACATCTCGGCCGCGAACGGATAGACCGCGAACACCACCACGAACAGCGACACGCCGCCGTAGGTCAGCACCGCGCAGACCAGCACGATGGCCATGATGGCGCGTTCGGCGCCGATCAGGCGCAGCACCGCCTGCACGATGGCGCGCGAGAAGCCCGACAGCTCGATCAGCTTGCCGAACACGGCGCCCAGCAAGAACACGGGGAAGTAGAGCTTGGCGAAGCCCGCCATGCGCTCCATGAAGATGCCCGAGAACACGGGCGCCAGCGCCGACGGGTCGGTCAGCAGCACCGCGCCCATGGCCGCGATGGGCGCGCACAGGATCACGCTATAGCCTCGATACGCCGCCAGCATCAGGAACGCCAGCGCCGCCACCACGATGAACAATCCGGTCATTCGGTACTCCGGGAATGAAGAGATAAGGGGTGTGGGGCTACACCTTACCGCATCAAACCGGATACCTTGTTTGCAACGGCCGGGATTCAGCGATCCAGCAGCGCCTGCGCCTGGCGGGCGATATCCAGGTCGATCGCGGCGTCCTCGCCTCCACCCATGAACCAGGCGGCGGACAGGCCACACCAGGCCAGGATCCATTGCAGCAGCCGGCGGCGCTCCAGGCCGGATTGCGCCACGACAAGTTCCAGCCGCCGCTCGAAGCGTCCAGGCACAATGGCGACGGGCGGGATCGGATCCGCCAGGTCCGGGTTGCAGAAGATGTTGGCGTAGTCGAAGGCGCGCTCGCCGTGCAGGCGCTTGGGGTCGATGACCAGCCAGCCGCGCTCGCCGAAGTCCAGGATGTTGTCGTGGTGCACGTCGCCGTGCAGC
The DNA here is from genome assembly GCF_029839485.1 of Achromobacter sp. GD03932. NCBI lineage: Bacteria > Pseudomonadati > Pseudomonadota > Betaproteobacteria > Burkholderiales > Alcaligenaceae > Achromobacter > Achromobacter sp. GD03932. The sequence continues at coordinate 171,074 of NZ_JAOCAT010000004.1, read as the reverse complement.
ACTGTCGGGTCGCGCGGACTGTCGAGCAGGGCGCGGGCGTGGCGCGCGCTGTGCGCCAGGATGCCGCCTTGCGCCTGCGCCATGGGCCACAGTTCCTCGAACCATTCTTCCAGCGGACGCAGCGCGGGCAGCGGCCGGGCGCGCGGCGCGTGCAGATCCTGCAGCACGCCGCAGATGATGCGGGTGGCCTCGTCGTCGCGCCCATTGCGGGCGTAGTCGGCCAGCGAGCGCGTGCCGGTGGCCCGCTCCAGCAGGATGGCTGCGTCGTCGTGCACCAGCACGCGCGCGGCGCCCTGGCCGTCCCACCAGCGCATCAGCACGCCGCCTTGCTTTTCGTCTTCTTCGTGCGAGACCTTGAGCATGGCGGGTTGGCCGCGATGGCGCACGGGCAGCAATTGGGCGGCGCGCGTGATGATGGGAGCGCCGTCGGGGGTCAGTTGCCAGCGGGAAAGGTAGGTGTCGAACATGGGCTTGCAGGGAGTGCTGGGACGGACCTCTATAGTAGAACCCGGCGCGGCATGGCCTGCGTCGCGCGCTGCCGCGGCAGCAATGCCGTAATTGCCGCCGCCAGCGCATTGCCTGCCGCGCTGGCGACGATGGGCAGCAGATAGGAGCCGCTGAGGTCGTACGCATGGCCCGCCGCCACCGGGCCGATCAGCGTGCCGAACGCCACGCTGGTGTAGAGCGCGCCGATGATGCCGCTGACGTGGCGGCCGCCGAAGTAATCCATGACCACCGCCGGCATCAAGGCCACCCAGCCGCCGTAGAACGCGCCGAACACCAGCGCGAACAGCGCCAGCGTCCAGAACTGGCCGCAAGTGCCCCATAGCGCCAGCGACGCCGCCATGCCGCCATACATCGTGGCGAGCGAGGCGCGCCGGCCCAGCCGGTCGGCCAGCGAACCCAGCAGGAACCGGCCCGCCGTGCTGCCCACGCCGACCATGCCCAGCAGCAGCACGGCCCGTCCCGGCGCGATGCCGTGATCCAGGGCATAGGGGATGAGATGCACGAAGGGCACGAAGACGCCGAAGGCGCCGGCCATGGCTGCCAGGTACAGCAGCAGGAAGACCCTGCTGCGGATGGCGGCGAGCACCGGCACGCCGGCAGGCGCGGATGCAGGAGCCGCGCGGACGGGGCGCGCGGCGTCGCCATCGGGCTGCAGTCCCCGGTCTTGCGGAGAATTTTCAACCCAGCGCGCCGCGGCGCAGCCCAGCACCGCCACGGCGGCGGCCAGCGCCAGATAGGCGGCGCGCCAGCCCCACAGGTCGATCAAGGCAGAGGCGAGCGGCGGCACCAGCAGCGTGCCCACGCCGATGCCGCTGACCGCCAGCCCCGAGGCCAGCCCGCGCCGGCGCAGGAACCAGCGCTGCACCGCGCCTACCACCGGCACGTAGGCGCAGCCCACGCCCAGCCCGACGCCCAAGCCGTAGGCCAGGTAGATCTGCATCATGCTCTGCGCGGCGCTGGCAAGCGCCAGGCCCAGCGCCACCAGCAGCATGCCTATCCAGGCCATGCGGCGCGAGCCGTAGCGGTCCGCCAGCGGACCGCTGACGACGCCAAAACCGAAGTAGAGGAACCCCGCCAGCGAGAACACCAGCGACACTGCGCCGCGCGTGGCCGAGAAGTCGCGTTGCAAGGCGTCGACGAAGGCGCTGAAGGAATAGGCGCTGCCAAAGCCCAGCAAGGTGATGGCGAAGGCCGCGGCCACCACCCGCCAGCCTTGGAAGATCGCGCTGGCGCCGTGTTGCGCATGCAGGTTCATCGTCGGCCTCACAGCGCCGGCCGGCGCAGATGCCAGCTTGTCGCCGCCTGGAACGCGGCGCCCAGCCGGAACAGCACGGATTCGTCCAGATGGGCCGCCACCAGTTGCATGCCCATGGGCATGCCGGCTTCGCACTGCCCGGCGGGCAGCGTCAGGCAGGGATGACCCGTCATGTCGAACACGCAGGTGTAGCGTTGCAGCGCTTCGACCAGTCCGGGCTGCAGACCCAGGACGCTGATGGCTTCGAGCGTGAGCGGCGCCATGGGCTGCACCGGCGTCAGCAGCGCATCGACCCGGCCGAGCAAGGCATCGACCTTGCCTCGCGTGGCCATGCGGCGCAACAGGATGCGCTGGTATTCGAGGCCGGAGAGCGCGCTTCCCGCTTCGATCACGCCGGCCAGCACCGGTCCGTACTCCGCCTTGCGGGATGGATAGGTGCCGGCGTGCGCAACCGCCGCCTCGACCGCGCAGAGCGGCGCCCAGTCGCGCACGGCCTGCGCCGCGTCCTCGATGGGGAACTGCAGCGGCACCAAGGCCGCGCCCAGCTGTTCGAAGACCCGCATTGCCGTTTCCATCATGCGCTGAGTCCGCGCATCGACGTTGCCGTGGTTCCAGTTCACATCCACGCCGATCCGCAGGCCGGCGACCGGAACGGCGGCCTCCAGGGTGTAGCGCGGCACGGGCGCTTGCAGCGCGGTCGGATCCTTCGCATCGGGGCCGGCTATCGCTTCCAGCAGCGCCGCGGCGTCGGCCGCGCTGCGCGCGATGACGCCGGCGTGATCCAGCGAGGCCGCCAGTTCGAACACGCCGTGGCGGCTGACGCGGCCCCAGGTCGGCTTGATGCCGGTCAGCCCCGCGGCCGCGCAAGGCCAGCGGATGGAACCGCCGGTGTCCGAGGCGGTCGCGCCGAAGCACAGGCCGGCGGCCGTCGCCACCGCCGATCCGCTGGATGAGATGCCGATCCAGTAATCCGCGTGCCAGGGATTGCGCGGCGGCGCGACGTCGGGGTGATGGTCGGAGTACGCGCCTTCGGTCATTTGCAGTTGCCCCAGCAGCACGGCGCCCGCGTCGCGCAGGCGGCGGGCTACCGTGGCGTCATGGTCGGCGGGCACGCCGCGGTGAATCGCGGTGCCGGCAGCCGTCGGCACGCCCTTGCGCCGGAACAGGTCCTTCAGCGCGAGGGGGACGCCATGCAGGGGGCCGCGGTAGCGCCCCTGGCGTATTTCGTTTTCGGCGGCCTGCGCTTCCTGCAGCGCGGAGGCCGCGGTTACATGGGCATAACTGCGCAGGTCGCCGTCCAGCGCTTCGATGCGCCGTAGTTGCGCGCGCGTGATCTCCACCGGCGAGACCTCGCCCGACCGGATCAGGGCGGCGAGCGCCAGCAGGTCGAGGTGGTGCAGGTCGGCGGCCTTGATGTCTTCCGTATAGTTCATCTATTCTTTATCCATCTTGTACATGTCACAGACCCGATCAAGTTAATGTCTGTATGGCGTGGGTACAAACCATGATTTCTATTCGATTTGAATTAGAAAAACTAAATCATTAAATTCTTCGAACATGACCACTCCGCGACTGCCTCCGCTCAACGCGCTGCGCGCCTTCGAAGCTGCCGCCCGCCATCTGTCGGTGAAGGACGCGGCGCAGGAACTGTGCGTGACGCCCGGGGCGGTCAGCCAGATGATCAAGTCGCTGGAGCAGCATCTGGGCGTGGCCCTGTTCCTGCGCGTAAACCGCGGCATCCAGCTGACGGACGCCGGTCACGGTTTCCTGCCGCCGGTGCGCAACGCCTTCCGCCAGATCCTGGCCGCGTCCGCCCGCGTTGCCCAACCGCCCGAAAGCCGCGTGCTCACCGTCAGCACCACCGCGTTCTTCGCGTCGGCCTGGCTGATCCCCCGGCTGCACGAGTTCCAAGCCCGCCATCCGGAGATCGATCTGCAGCTCGTCACCAGCAACGCGTTGGCGGCTTTCGGCCGGGACGGCGCGGACATCGCCATCCGCCACGGACTGGGCCGCTATGCGGGACTGCAAAGCGAACACCTGCTGACCGTGGAAGTGGTGCCGGTGGCATCGGCTGCTTTGGTAACCAAGCTGGGCATGCCGGCCGGTGTGCGGGATTTGCTGCGCTGGCCGCGTGTGCACGATGAAGCGCGCAACGGCTGGCAACTGTGGTTCGCGACCCAGGGCGTGGAGGACGCGGGCATGCCTAGAGGCCCCGCTTTCGATGATGGCAGCCTGTTGCTGCAGGCCGTGGCCGCGGGCCAGGGGGCGGGCCTGCTGCCCGTGGCGATGGTGCAGGACGACGTGGCGGCCGGACGTCTGGTCCGGCTGGCCGGCGACGCCTGGCTGGATGAGTTCGGCTACTACCTTGTGTGGCCGGGCAGGGGCGCCATGCCGGAGAAGGCGCGGGTGTTTCGCGATTGGCTGCTGGAAAGCGGCCTGGGGGCGCCTGCCTGAAGCGCTACGGCGCGGCGGACGACAGCGCCGCGGCCTTGCGCGCCAGTTCGGCCACGCCGAAGCTGGTCGCGAGCGAATGATCTTCCAATGCTTCCAGCGGCACCCAGCGGGCGTCGGCGGCGTCGTCGCCCGCCACCGGTTCGCCGGATTGCCAGCGGCACAGCACCGCGATCAGGATGAAGTGGCGGCGCAGCGCGCCCGCGTCGTCGCGGTCGTAGACGTCCACCGCGTCGAACACCTGCAGCGGTAGCGCGCGCACGCCGGTTTCCTCCAGCAGTTCACGCGCGGCGGCGGCAAGCACGCCTTCGCCCGCGTCGATCTTGCCGCCGGGAAAGGCCCAGCGGCCCTGGTCGGGCGGGTTGGCGCGTTGCACCAGCAGCACGCGGCCGTCGCGCACGACGGCGGCGATGGTGGCGGCGATGGGACGTTGGGGCGGGGGCGCGGTCATGCGGGGTTCCTTTGCGCAGCTGGGGGCCGGGTATGCCAGGGTACGCCAAGCCGGGCTTAGCGCAAATCCCCGTGGTGCCGGACCGGCCCCTGGTGCACACTGTCAGCCGCGCCGCATGAGCGCATCGAAAAGGGGGCGGGAGGGCAGCATGGATACACCGGACCGGCAGTTGCGCTATTTCTTGCGCATCGCGGAACTCAAATCGCTATCGCGCGCGGCGGAAGACCTGGACCAGACCCAGTCCGGGCTGAGCCGGCAACTGGCGGCGTTGGAAGCCCACGTGGGCAAGCCGCTGTTCGTGCGCACCGGCCGCGGAGTCGAGCTGACCGAGGCGGGCGCGCGGCTGTTCGACGGCATCCAGCCCGCGTACAAGAACATCGACCGGGTGCTGGAGGCCGTGCGCCAGCGCGAAGGCGTGACGCAGGGCACAGTCCGGCTGGCTACCGTGCATACGCTCAGTTACTACTTCATGGCCGAGGTGGTGGCCAGTTTCGTCAGCAGCCATGAACACGTGAACCTGTCCGTGATGGGCCGCAGTTCGCCCGAGGTGGTGGCGCTGGTGGAAAGCGGCAAGGCGGACGTGGGCTTTGTCTACGACGCGGCGGTCGCCTCGGACAACCTGGCGTCGGCCACGCTGTTCGACGACGACATGTGCCTGATCGTGCGCGGCGACGTGGAACTGCCGGACGACGTCGACCTGGCCGGCATGGACCTGCGGCTGGTGGGCTTTCCACCGCACTACGCGCTGCGCAAGATGATCCATAGCGCGGGGCTGGAGCCGGAGTTCGTGGCCGAGGCCGAAACCATAGACGCCATGCTCAAGCTGGTGTCCTCGGGCGTGGGCGCCTGTATCCTGCCGTCCCGCATCCCCGACAAGCTGCTGACCGAATACGGCCTGCGCAAGGTCCGGGTCCAGAGCCCCATCTTGCGGCGCCGCGTGGTCGCCATCACCTTGGCCAACCGCCAGCCTTTGCCGCTGGTGAGCGAACTGCTGGCCGTCGCCCACCGCATCGCGCTGCAGTAGCGGAGCCGGCAGGCTCGAATAGCAGCTATGACCCTGGCTGCATGGCTGTATCGCGGCTGGCTTTCCATACTGTGCATACCTCGCGCGGCGTCCGGTGGCGCCGATGACGCGGGCATTACACAGGGGAAGACATGAGCACCGCATTAAGAGAGAAATCCTATTTCGACTCCCGCGCCACGCAGGAAATGGCGCAGCATCTGCGCGCTGTGCCGCGCAGCATCCAGGAAACCATGGCCTATGCCTGTCGCATCCTGGCCATGACCGAGCAGGAAGCCGGGCTGGCCGGCCAGATCAGCGTGCGCTCGCAGCGTCCGGGCGCCTACTGGACCTTGCGCTTCGGGCTGGGCTTTGACGAAGCCACGCCGGCCGATTTCATCGAAGTCGACCGCGACCTGCACACGCTGACGGGGGAAGGCATGGCCAACCCGGCCACGCGTTTTCATCTGTGGGTGTACGAGGCGCGGCCCGACGTGCAGTCCATCATCCACACGCATTCGCCCTGGGCCTCGGCGCTGGCCGCGGCGCGCCAGCCGCTGGTGATCTCGCAGATGGACATGACGCCGCTGCACGACGACTGCGCCTTCCTGGGGGAATGGCCGGGCGTGCCGATCGCGGACCAGGAAGGGGTGATCATCTCCGGCGCGCTGGGTAAAAAGCGCGCCATCATCCTGGCGCATCACGGCTACCTGACGGCCGGCGTTTCGTGCGAAGAGGCGACCTACCTGTCGGTCTACCTGGAGCGCGCGGCGCGCATGCAGATCCGCGCGCAGGCCTTCGGTCCGCTGACGCCGGTCGATGACGCGCTGGCGCGCGAAGCCCACGACTATCTGCTCAAGCCCTCGATCGTCAACGCGACGTTCAATTACTGGGCTCGGCAGACGCATGGCATTGCGCCCTTGCCGCTGCCCGCCGCCTGATACGCGCAGCTCCATTCTTCCAGCACTTTTTTCGGGGAGTCATGATGATGACGACCAAGCCTGCGGCTGCGCGCTCGCGCCGCGATTACGTGACGGCCGGACTGGCCAGCATGATGGGCACCACCATCGAGTGGTACGACTTTTTTCTCTACGGCACCGCTGCCGCGCTGATCTTCAACAAAATCTTCTTTCCGTCCTTCGACCCGTTGACGGGCACGCTGGCGGCGTTCGCCACCTATTCCGTGGGCTTTTTCGCGCGGCCGCTGGGCGGCGTGATCTTCGGCCATTACGGCGACAAGATCGGCCGCAAATCCATGCTGCTCATCACCCTGTTGCTGATGGGCGTGCCCACCATCCTGATCGGGTTGATCCCTTCGTATGAGCAGATCGGCTACTGGGCCGCAGTGCTGCTGGTGCTGATGCGCTTCCTGCAAGGCATCGCCGTCGGCGGCGAGTGGGGCGGGGCGGTGCTGATGGCGGTGGAGCACGCGCCGGACGGCAAGAAGGGCTTTTTCGGCAGCCTGCCGCAGGCCGGCGTGGCGCCGGGCCTGATCCTGTCGTCGCTGGCGATGGGAGCGGTCGCCAGCCTGCCCGAGGCCGACATGCTGGCCTGGGGCTGGCGCCTGCCGTTCCTGGCCAGCGTGGTGTTGCTGCTGGTGGGCTGGTTCATCCGGGTCAAGGTGGCCGAGTCGCCCGACTTCGAGCAGATGAAGGAGAAGGGCGCCAAGGTCGAGGTGCCGGTGGCGGAAGTCCTGAAGCACCATCGCCGCGCGCTGCTGGTGGTGGTGGGCGCCAGGCTGGCGGAGGTGACCTGGTTCTACACCGTGGTGACCTTCTCGCTGGCCTACGCCACGGGCACCCTGGGCATCGCGCGCTCGGTGATGCTGGATGCCACGATCTGGGGCGCGGCCGTGGCGCTGTTCACCATGCCGCTGTTCGGCATGCTGGGCGACAAGATCGGCCACAAGTGGGTATTCATGGTTGGCACCCTGGGCATCCTGGCCTGCGCGCCGGTGTTCTTCCATCTGCTGGGCACGCGGGACACGGGGTGGATCATCCTGGCGGTTTGCCTGGCGGTCGGCCTGGTCTACGCTTGCCTCTACGGGCCCGAAGGCACCTTGTTCTCCAGCCAGTTTCCGGCCGAGGTGCGCTACACCGGCATTTCGCTGGCGGTGCAGGTGTCCGGCGCCATCGGCGGCGGCCTGGCGCCCATCGTGGCGACCTGGCTGCTGGCCAAGGGCGGGGGCGATCCGCAGTACGTGGTGTGGTACTTGAGCATTCTCGGTGTGATCGCCTTGTTCAGCGCCTGGCTGATGCGCAGCGAGGCGCCTGCGGTTGCGGCCCTGCGGGTGCCTGCCCGCGCCAACCTGAGAACGCCATGATTGAGGACGCCATGAAGACCATCGACTACTACTTCTGGATGAACTCCGACTGGGCCTACCTCGGCGCCGACAGGCTGGAGGCGCTGGCGGCCCGGCAGCAGGCGCGGATCCGCTATCTGCCGGTGGACCTGCCCGAGGTCTATGCCCGCACCGGCGGCATCCTGCTGGGCCTGCGCGCGCCCGAGCGCCAGGCTTACCGCGTGACGGAGCTGGCGCGCTGGTGCCGCAAGCTGGACATCCACGTCAATCCGCAGCCGGCCTACATGTGCCCGGATGCCAGCCTGGCTTCGCGCATCGTGATCGCGGCCGACCACGCCGGCCTGCCGGTGGCGGCGCTGTACAAGGCCATCCTGAAAGCGGAGTGGTGCGACGAGCAGGACATCTCCGACGAAGCCACCCTGCGCGCCATCCTGCGGCAGCAGGGGCTGGACGCCTCGGCATTGCTGACCGCGGCGGACGAGCCCGGCATCGAGGCCGTCTACCGCCGCAACACCAACGACGCGGTCGCGGCCGGGGTGTTCGGATCGCCTTCGTATGTGTACCGGGGCGAGGTGTTCTGGGGCCAGGACCGGTTGGAGATGCTGGAGGAGGCCGTGGCGGCGTAAGCGGGATGGCGGCCCCGGCGGGCGTCAGCGCGCCGTACCAGCCGCCGCCGGCTGCTGTTGCCTGGAGTGGGCCAGGAAATCGGCCGCGACGACGATGTCTTCGTCGTTGCGGCGGTCTTCCTTCATGTAGGGGATGCGCTCGCGGAAGTCACGCCGCAGCGCGCCGGTGCCTGTCCCTGTGACGAAATCGGGATGCTTGGCCACGCGCAGGTCCACAGCCTGGGCGGCATGCATCAGCTCCACTGCCAGCAGCGTGGTCAGCCGGTCGATCTGAGCGGCCACCCTGCGGCCCGTGGCGGGGGCGTTGGTCCCCACGTCCTCGATGTTGCCGGCCTGGGGCTGCACATCGGTCGCGATCGGCAGCGCCAGTACCCGTATCTCGGCGGCAAGCGACGAGACGGTCTTCTGGATCGGGCCATATCCGATTGCGCCATTCCCCGGACTGAGAAACCGCGGCAGCCCTGTGAACGCGGTATCGGTCAACCGAAGCGTGCGCTGCGCCGACAACTGGGCCACCTGTGACAGGGCCACGCCCATGCTCTGCAAGGGCAGCGCCCAGGCGCTGGGATCGAATCCGGCGTTGGGCAGCACGGCGCCCTGGACCGGGCCCTGCGTGACGTAGAACTGCAATTCATAAGGCTGGGCATCCATTGCGGGCCGGGCATCCAGCGCCACGGTAGGGTTGTCGTCGGAACTGTTGATCTGCAGCAGCAGTTGCCGTTGCAGCAGCTCCAGCATGTCCCGGGCGGCTCCATGGGCCTGGCTCACGGTGCGAAAGCTCAACGGATCCTGCAGCGCGCGTTGCGGGTCCTGCCGCCACAGGGAGCTGCCATGCAACAGCGTGAGGATGTGTTTGGCCGTGCTTACCTGCCCGTCATAGGGGCGTTGGGCCTGGGACGCGGACAGCAGCGGGGCGAGGTTGCCGTCCAGCCCTTCGAGCGACAACGCGGCGACCGCATCGGCCTGAGAGAGCAGCCTGGCGGTGTCCAGCGCCGCCAGCGACGCGATGGCGGCGCCATACGCATTGGAACTGACGATGGCCAGCGCGTCCTTGCCGAAAGCTTGTACCGGCGTCAGCCCCGCCTGGCGTAATGCCTGAGACGCGGGCAGGCGCTGACCGCCGTAGTAGGCCTGGCCTTCGCCCATCATCGCCAACCCGATCTGCGGAAGAATCGTGATGTCGGCCTGGCCGACCGAGCCTTCGCCGAACATGACGGGGGTCACGCCGCGGTTGAGGAATTCAGCGTACTGGCGCAGCACCGCCGGCTGCAATCCGGCGCCGCCGAACAAGGCCGTGTTCAGCCGGATGAGCATCGCGGCCCGGGTGACTTCCTGGGGCGCCTCGCTGCCGTAGGCGGCGCTATGCGAGCGCAGCAGGTTGCGGTTGAACTGCTCCGACAGCTTGCGGACCTCGGGCGAAATTTCGCCTCCCTGGAAAATGGTCTGGTCCTTGTTCAGCCCCACACCGCGGTTCAGTCCGTACACGGGGCGGTCCAGCCGCGCATACGCCAGCAGCAGTTCATAGGAGCGTTCCGCCCGCCGCATCGCCTCGTCGGCCACGGCCACGCGGCAGCCTAGTCTGGCCACGGATTCGATCTGCGCCAGGGTCAGCGAGCGGCCGTCCAGCTCGATTGGCGCGCAGCTGGCTGCGGTGGCGGCCAATGGCCAGAGCAAGGCGCCGAGCAGGGCGGCGGCGCCCAGGGACTGGCGGATGGGCGTGTCACACGGACGGGAAGGGGAGGACGGCGAGTTCAGCATGGGCATTGCGACTCCTGGCATGACGGAAGTTAGGGACGCGACGATCCCGCGGTCCGACTGGCGGACCGCGGAAGAATGCGTGCAAAGAGCTTGGGTCGGGCGCTAGGGACCTAGGGGTAGGCGCAGCAGGTCCTGCCCCAGCACTACCGGTCCCTGGAAGGTCTGCCGCGCCTGGAGCCAATGCTCCGCCGGGGCGTCGCCCGGGACCAGGTGCGACAGCACCAGCGTCTTGACGCCGGCGCGGGTGGCGACTTCACCAACCTGTTGCGGCGTGGTGTGGGCTTCCAGCAGTTGCTTGGCCAGGGCTTGCTGGCGGGCATCCCAGGGCTTGGCGCCGACGATATGGTCGACCCAGGCCGGATCGATCGCCTCATGCACCAGGAAGTCCGCGCCGCGGGCCAGCTTGATCAGGTTTTCGCTGACCGCGGTATCGCCGGAGAACACCACCGAGCCCGCCTTGGTGTCGAAACGGTAGGCGAAATTGGGATACACCAGCCCATGCGGAACCAGGATGGCGCTGACCTTGACGCGCTCGTCCTGCCAGACGGGAAACGGATCCATCGGCGGGGCCGGGTCGGTGTTGGGATCCTTGACCACGCCGTTCGGAACTTCGATGTCGTGCGCCTGGAAGAACTGCCGGACGTCCGGCACGCCTTCGCTGCGTACCCGTATGTTCAGATCGGCCGACATGCCGGCAATGACCGATTCGACCAGGTCGCGAGTCCCCGCGGAAGGATTCTCCGCATGGATCACGGGGTCGTCCTTCATGCCGGGCGCAAGCGGCGGCAACGCGCCGCGCCGGCCAGGTCCGTAAATCTGCATCGATGCCTTGGCGCGGCGGCGGGCGCTGGGGTCATACATGAGCAGGTTGGCCAGATCGATGATGTGGTCGGTATGCAGATGCGTCAGGAAGACGGCCTGCTCCGTGCCGGGCTTGACGCCCGCGCGGCGCAACTGGCGATAGGCGCCCGAGCCCAGGTCGACGACGTAGGCCTTGCCGTCCACCAGCACGGCCGAGGAAATCCCGTGCGGCGAGTCATCCCCGTACCAGGTCGGGCCGCCGGCGACCCCCAGCAGCACCAGCTCGGCCGGGGCGGACGGTTCAGCCGCGAGCGGCGCCGAACAAAAGCCGGCCAGGGCCAGGGCGGCGGCTGCGATCCATGTCTTGCGCGCGTCAAACATGGCGGCCCTGCGGCAACAGGGTCAGCGCCACCAGCGCGACCACGCAGGCGCCCATCACGTAGAGCGCGGGCGCAAACGCCACGCCCGTGGTGTAAGTGATCCAGGTAAGAATGGCGGGCGCGAATCCGCCCAGCACCGTGACCGCCGTGTTGTACGACAGGGACATGCCCGAAGACCGGACTGACGTGGGAAACACTTCCGACAAGGCCGCGGGGGCCACGCCGACGTACATCGCCACCATCAGGCAGAACAGCGACTGCACCACGATGAGCGCGCCCAGGGTGTGCGTCGCCTTCAGCCACATCATCAGCGGGTAGACGGCGATCAGCAGGAGCAGCGCCGCTGCGCGCAGCACGGTGCGGCGGCCATAGCGGTCCGACAGCGTGCCGGAGAATACGCAACCCCCGATCAGGAACAGATTGCCCACGAGCGCTGCCGTGAAGGCCTGTGAACTGGAGAATCCCAGCGATTTCTGCACATAGATGGGCATGAAAATGATCAGCGCGTAGGGGCCGACCGCCCACAGCACCGACATGCACAGGCCGGTCAGAAGTTCCTTCGGGTAGTCGCGCAGGACCGCCAGCAGCGGCGCCTTGACGTGGTCGCCCTGGCGCTGCTGGCGCGCCTGTTCTTCGCGGAAATGCGGCGTTTCGTCCAGCGCCCGGCGCATCCACAGGCCCACCGGCGCGATCGCGAGTCCGATGATGAACGGCACGCGCCAGCCCCATTCGCCCACCTGTTGTTCGGTCAGCAGCGTGGTGACCAGAGTCGCCACCAGCGCGCCCAGCAGGTTGGAAATGCCCATGCTGGCCTGCAGCCACGAAGCATACTGGCCGCGCTTGCCCTCCGGCGCATGCTCGACCAGGAAGGCGGTGGCGCCGCCGACCTCGCCGCCGGCAGAGAAACCTTGCAGCACGCGGCCGCAGACGATCAGCAGCGGGGCGCCCACGCCGATCGCGGCATACGGCGGAGCTGCCGCGATCAGCAGCGTGCCCACGGCCATCAGCATGATGGTCAGGGTCAACGCCGCCTTGCGCCCGGCGCGGTCGCCATAGGAGCCCAGCACCAGCGCGCCCAGCGGCCGCACCACGAAGCCCAGGCCGAAGGCCAGGAAGGAGGCCATCAATTGCACGGTGGGATCGGCGTTATGGAAGAAGTTCTGCCCGATGTAGACCGCGAACAGGGCATAGACGGTGAAGTCATACCATTCGAGGGCATTGCCGGCCGATGCGGCGATCACCGCCTTGCGGCCGCTGCGCTCCTGTGACGCGGACTGGTGCAACGGACGGCCGGGTGGAGCCCCGGCTCCCGGATTGATCGTGATGTCTTTCATTTCTTTCCCCTGGAATCATGCGCGCTTGGAGCACGCTCTGAAAAAACGCAAAATGGGCCGCTACCCTCCGGGCGTGCGGCCGTGCCTGATTGCTATGCCTGCGGGTCCCCAGCCAGCCGCGCCAGATGGTGCTGGCGCGAACCGAACATGGCTTCGATCACGGTTGCCCGTTTGAAATGCGCGCCGACCTGCAGCTCTTCGGTCATGCCGATGCCGCCGTGCAACTGGATGGCGCCCTGGCCGACGATGCGGGCCGACTTGCCGACCTGCGCCTTGGCCATGGAAAGCAGTCGGTCCGCCTCGGGCAGGGATTCCGCCAGCGCCATGTTGGCCGCCAGCGTGAGCGAACGCGCTTCTTCGAGCGCTGTGTACATGTCCACCTGCCGGTGCTGCAAGGCCTGGAAGGTCCCGATGGGACGGCCGAATTGGCGGCGGACCTTCAGATACTCCAGCGTGGCGTCGTGCATGGCTTGCATGGCGCCCAGGGCCTCGCCGCAAAGCGCGCCGATCGCGTGCGCATACAGATCGTCCAGCACCGTGGCGCCTTGTCCCGGGCGGCCCAGAATGGCTGCGGCATCGACCCGCAGGCCTGTAAACGTCAGGTGCGCGGCCTGGCCGCCGTCCAGCCTGCGAAACGGCTGCTGTGCCAGTCCCGCGGCGGCGGCTGGCACCAGGAACAGGGTGATGCCGTTGCGTGCGGCCGAGTCGCCTTCCGTGCGTGCGGACACGATGAACGCCTGCGCATGCGGCGCGTCGAAGACCATCCGCTTGGCGCCGTCCAGCACGTAGGCGTCGCCGTCCGGACGCGCCCTCAAGCTGACTGCGTAGCGGTTTTCGTGGGAGCCTTCCTCGCGGTGCGTCAGCGCCATCCGGTAGTCGCCCGATGCCAGCGGACCGAGGCAGGCGTCGCGCTGCGCCGGCGTGCCATGGCGCAACAGGCAGCCGGCGCCCAGCACGGCGGTCGACAGATAAGGCTCGCCGGCCAGGGCGCGGCCCAGCGCTTCCATGATGATCATGGTTTCCACCGGGCCGCCGCCGATGCCGCCGTGTTCCTCCGGCAGCAGCAGCGCCAGCCAGCCGAGGTCGGCCATCAGCTTCCAGTCTTCCTGCGCGTAGCCGGCGGCGCTGGCCATCAGGCGGCGCCGGCGTTCGAAATCGCCGTGTTCGCGGGCGTAGGTTTCGGCGCTTTCATGCAGCATGCGCTGCAGATCGTTGTACGAAAAATCCATCGTGCTCTCCTACAGTCCCAGCACGTGTTTGGCGAGGATGTTGCGCTGGATCTCGTTGGAGCCGCCCCAGATCGTCACCTTGCGCAAGTTGAAGTACAGCGGACCCGCCGCCGCCGCGAAATCCGGGCCCAGCGCCTGCGGGTCGGCGCTCAGTCCATCCAGCAGCGCCTCGTCCAGCGCGAGCGCGTCCTCCCCCAGGCAGTCCATTGCCAGTTCGCTGATGGCCTGTTCGATCTCGGTGCCGCGTATCTTCAGGATGGAGGCGGCGCTGCCGGGACTCTGGCCGGCGTTCATGGCGCTCAGGAAGCGCAGTTCGGTGTATTCGAGCGCGCACAGCTGGGTTTCCAGGTCGGCCACGCGCAGGCGCAGCGCCGGGTCATCCAGGCGGGATCCGCCGATGCCGTCCGGCAGGCGGCGCGCCATGTCCTTGACGCGCGCCAACAGGCGCTTGGAACGGGCCACGCCCGAGATCACGAAACGCTCGTGCTCCAGCAAGAATTTGCCGTAGGACCAACCCGTGCCTTCGCCGCCCACCAGCTGGGTTGCCGGCACCCGCACATTGTCGAAGAACACTTCGTTGACTTCGGCGTCGCCGTCCAGCATGCGTATGGGCCGCTGGCTGATGCCGGGCGAGCGCAGGTCCAGCAACAGGAAGGAGATGCCTTGCTGGGGCCGTTCCTCCTTGCTGGTGCGTACCAGGGCGAACATCCAATTCGCCCATTGCGCCCACGTGGTCCAGATCTTGGAGCCGTTGACGATGTAGTCGTCGCCATCGCGCACAGCGGTCGTGCGCAATGACGCCAGGTCGGATCCCGAACCCGGCTCGGAGTATCCCTGGCACCACCAGTCCTGGTTGGCCAGGATGCGCGGCAGGAAGCGCGCCTTCTGCGCTTCGTTGCCATAGGTGTAGATCACCGGCCCGACCATGTTGACGCCAAATTGCACCAGCGGCGGACAGGGTTGCGCGCCGTATTCCTGCTGGAACAGATACTTTTGCACCGCGCTCCAGCCCGGACCGCCATATTGTTCCGGCCAGTTCACCGCATACCAGCCGCGCGCCGCCAGGATGTCCTGCCAGCGGGTGTAGTCGCCGCGCTCAAGGCGCAGGCCCAGTTCGACTTTGCGCCGGATGTCCGCCGGCAGATTGGCGGCGATGAAATCGCGCACCTCGCAGCGGAAGCGTTCTTCTTCCGCGCTGAACCGCATCTCCATTCCTTGCTCCTCAGATCACACCAGCCGCGCGCAGGTCTGCTATCGCGGCGGCATCCATTCCCAGCACGTCGCCGAGGACCGCGGCGCTGTGCTGCCCCAAGGCCGGCGCGGTGGCCAGCTTTCCGCGCCGCATTCCTGAAAAATGCACCGGCTGCTCCATCAGTTCGGTCTCGCCCAAGACGGGGTGCGGCGCCCGCGTGGTCAGCTGGCGCACCCGGGCCTGTTCGCTGTCCACCGCCTGGGCGGTGTCCTGGATGGGCGCGGCGGGCACGCCGGCGCGCGTCATCGCCGCCACCGCTTCCTGCACGCTCAGCGTCGTGCTCCAGGCCTCGATCAGCGGACGCAGCACGGCGTCGTTGCGACTGCGCTCGCTATCGGTGCGAAAGCGCGGGTCCGCCGGCAGCTCGGGGCGGCCAATGGTGTTCGCGACCGCCTGGAACAGCTTGTCGTTGGCCGCCGCGATCACCAGATGGCCGTCATTCGCGGCGTAGGCGCCGAAAGGCGAACTCAGCGGATGCCGGTTGCCGACGCGCATGGGCGCGGCGCCGCCGAACAGATACTGCGCCAGTGCCGTGGGCTGCATGGCCAACAGCGAATCGAACATGGCCACGTCCACATGGCGGCCTTGCCCGCCGCGTTCGCGGTCGTACAGCGCGGCCATCACGCCCCAGGCGGCGAACATGCCTGCGCAAATGTCGCCGACGGATTCGCCGATCAGCGTGGGCGCGCCCTCGGCTTCGCCGGTCAGGCTCATCAGTCCGCTCATGGCCTGGGCCACCACGTCGTAAGAGGGCCGGGCGGCGTTCGGGCCGTTCTGCCCGAAGCCGGAGATGCTGCAATACACCAGGCGCGGGAACAGGCCGGAGAGTTCGGCGTAGCCGATCCCCAGCTTGTCGGCGACGCCAGGCTTGAAGTTCTCGATGAGCACGTCGCTTCTGGCGGCCAGCTCGCGCGCGATGCGCCGGCCTTCGTCCAGCTTCAGGTCCAGCCGGATGCTCTTCTTGCCCCGGTTGTTGAGGATGAAGTTGGTGCTTTCGCCTTGGACCATGCGTCCCATGTGACGCTGATCGTCGCCTTGCGGCGGTTCCACCTTGATGACCTCGGCGCCCAGGTCGGCCAGCATCGCCGTGCAATACGGCCCCGCCAGAACGCGCGTGAAATCCAGCACGCGCACGCCTTCAAGCATCTTTCCATCCATGGTCGCTAGTCGCTCTGTCCGGGGCTGCAATGGCTGTATCGGCCGGTGTCGATGCGGGCGATGTTCTTCTGGCGCACTTCGTCCAGCGCCTCTTCATAGCCGGCATCGGCGTAGCGCAGCACGCCGCTGGCCGTGTCGTTGGTCATCGACAGGCGCAGCCGCTGATCCGCGGCCTCGGTGCCATCGGCCACCACCGTGACGCCGGCGCTGGTCATGTAGCCGCTGTATCCGCCGCCGCCGGAATGGATCGCCACCAGGTCGGCGCTGGAAGAGCAATTGATCATGGCGTTCAGCAACGGCCAGTCGGCGATGGCGTCGGAGCCGTCGCGCATGTTTTCCGTCATGATGTTCGGGTGGGCCATGGCGCCGGCGTCCAGGTGGTCACGAGTGAAGGCCACCGGGCCGCTCAGCACGCCTTCGCGCACCATCCGGTTGACTTCCAGCGCCAGTTCGGTGCGCTCGCCGTGGCCGAGCCAGGCGATGCGCGCGGGCAGGCCTTCGAACGGCACTTCCTTGCGCGCCAGGCGGATCCAGTTGGACACGATGAAGTTGTCCGGGAAGCGTTGCAGCAGGAAGTCGTCGATCTTGCGGATGTCGTCGGCGTCGTTCGAGAGCGCGATCCAGCGGAACGGACCGATGGCGCGCGCGAACAGGGGCCGCAGGAACGCCTCGGTGAAGACCGGGATTTCGAACGCGCGTTCGACGCCGCCCTGTTTCGCATGGGTGCGGATCAGGTTGCCGTTGTCGAAGACGATCGAGCCGCGGTCCTTGAATCCCAGCATCGCGGTGACGTGGCGCACGATGGAGGCGCGGCTGGCGTTCATCAGGCCAGGCACGTCGTTGCGGCGCATGTCGGCCACTTGTTCCAGCGTATGCCCGGCGGGAATGTAGCCGTAGACCAGGTCGTGCGCCGAAGTCTGGTCGGTGACGATGTCGGGCACGATGCCGCGGGCCAGGATTTCGGGGTAGATCTCCGCGGCGTTGCCCAGGAGCCCGACCGAGATGGGTTCGCGGCGGGCCTGTGCCGCGCGAATCAGTTCCAGGGCCTCGTCCAGGGTGTCGGCGCGCCGCTCGAGGAAACCTGCCTTGATGCGTTTCTCGATGCGCTCGGGGTTGATCTCCACCGTGAGGATGGCGGCATTCGCCATGCGGCCGGCGAGCGGCTGCGCGCCGCCCATGCCGCCCATGCCCGCCGTCAGGATGAAGCGTCCACGCAGATCGTTGTCGAAGTGGCGTTCGGCGATGCGCGAGAAGATCTCGTAGGTGCCCTGGATCACGCCTTGCGAGCCGATGTACTGCCAGTCGCCCGCCGTCAGCCCGCCCCAGCAGATCAGGTTGTCCCGTTCCATCTGGTAGAAGTTCTCGGCGTGCGCCCACTGGCCGACCATGTTGCAGTTCGCCATGATCACGATTGGCGCTTGCGGATGCGTGCGCAGTACGCCGATGGGCTTGCCTGATTGGACGATGAGGGTCTGGTCCTCCTCCAGTTCCATCAGGGCCTGCACCATGGCGTCATGCGCGGGCCAGTCGCGCGCGGCCCGGCCCAGCGCGGCATAGACCACCAGGTTGGCCGGGTCTTCGCCCACGGCCAGCACGTTCTCCAGCAGGCGCAGCAGCGCTTCCTGGCGCCAGCCTTTGCAACGCAGAGTGTTGCCGCCGGGGATATTGAATTCTCGTTTCACGCCGTTTACCTCAGGACGCCAATGCGTAGTCGGTGAAGTTCATGCCCAGCGCCTTTTCCACGATGGGATAGACGGAAGGATCCGTGACACTGGAAGACAGGGGGATGTGTTGCTTGCGCACGTGCAGGACGCTGACTTGCAGGCCCTCGCGCAGCTTGCCCGCGCTGACGGGGTTGCCATCGCTGTCCAGCGTGGTGATCACATCCGGATAGCAGGCCACCCGTTCTCCGTGGGCGTCGGTCACCGCCATGTGTTCGTTCATCACATGGATGACGCGCTTGGAGGCGCCTTCGCCGATTTCGACGGTACCGATGTCGAAGGCCTCTTCGGTGTAGCGCAGCGTATTGCGCACCACCTTGCCGGAAGCGATGATCTCGCCCTGCGTGGCCTTGCAGATCGCGTCGATGACCGCGCTGCCGCCGCGCGCTTGCGCGGCGATGATGGCCTCGCCCAGCGCCAGGGCCTTGCTGATGCCGCCCAGCGCTGCATGGCGGCGCACGTAGGAAGCGCGTATGGGGTTGCGGCAGCTGGCGATGAAACCGCCCGCCATGTCGGCCGCCTTGCGCAGCACCGGCGATACCTTGCCGGTGGCGCCATGGACGGTCAGCTCCATATAGGAATTGCTGGCGCGGTTGCCGCCCACCGCGCACTGGATCATCGGTTCGGGGCTGCCCGCCAATCCCAGCGAACCCATGTCGCCGGTGGGGTGGGCGCGGATGTCGCCGACGGCGTCGACGACCTTGGTGCCCAGCACGGCCGAAGGCAGCCAGCCGTTCAGCGTGCTGGACATGCCGTTCTGGCCGATGATCAGCCCGTAGATGCGCTCTCCGAGCGCGTCCTGCAGGCGCTGCGCGGCCTTGACGTAATCGATGCCCAGCATTTGCCAGTCGGTGAGCCCGCCCGGTGCGCCAATCGCGGCTGCCGTGGCGATCCAGGCGTCGTCCGGCACCTCATCCATGGTCACCAGTTCAGGGCGGCCGATGGTCACGGCAAGCGAGCCCAGCTCACGCCCGTGCTCGGCCCAGCCGCCTCCGCCGCAGGCGAATACCGACCCGCCTCGAACCGCGGCTTCGACATCTTGCATCGTCAAAATTCTTCCCATGACGCCTTTCCTCCCGATTGCTCATTTCAATGATTCCCGCAACGGTTGCGGGATGGACGGGGGGATCATAGGAAGCAGGCTCGATAATGTCGTATTACCTTTTATGCTTTGTACATAACATGATGTTAATTGCTGGGCGCGCTCATAGCGGAGCAGTCGGGCAGCGGGAAAAGGGCCTGAGGGATATCCCTAGGCGCGCGATCGAGGCGTCAGGCTGATTTAGCCGCGCTGGTCGAGCTTGTGGAGCACGTCGATGAAGGCCAGCGCCAGCCGGGATAGCGGCTGGAGCTGGAGATGGAACACATTGACCGGCGCGTTGACGGTGCCGATGATCGGCAGGGTCACCACTTCCGACCAGATCGGCCCGGCCACCGTGATTTCGTCCACCAGCGCCACGCCGGCGCCGGCTTGCACCAGTGCGCAGGCGACGTGGGCCTGCTGGACCTCGATGCGCGGTTCGGGCTGCGCGTCTTCGCCGCCGAACAGCTTGTTGATCAGAATGCCGAAGGGTATGTCCGCGCTATAGCCGATCAGGGGCTCGTCGGCCAGATCGTGCACCGTCACGCGGCCGCGCGCCGCCAGGGGGTGCCCTTTGGGCAGTACCGCCACGATCTGGTTTTCGTACAGCGGCTGCCACGCCAGGCTGGGGTGGTCCACGGGCATGTAGGCGACGCCCAATTCCACCTGCTGCGTCAGCAGCGATTGCTGCATTACCGTGGGGATCAGGGTCTGCAGGACGATGCGCACTTCCGGGAACTGCCGCCGGAACTGCGCGATCGCGCGGGGCAGCAGGGATTGGCCAAGGCTGGGGCTGCATGAGAGCCGCAGCTGGCCTTCGCGGTTTTCCGCCAGATTGTCCGCCACTTCGTTGACGCGCTGCACGTTCTGGTACAGCGCCGTCACCTCCACGAACAGCCGGCGGGCTTCCGGCGTGGGGTAGAGCCGGCCCTTGATGCGCTGGAACAGCATCAGGCCCAGGCGCTGCTCCGTATAGGCGATCAGCCGGCTGACCGCGGGCTGGGACACGAAAAGCAGCTTGGAGGCGCCACTGATGGAACCGCTGAGCATGATCGCCCGGAAGACCTCGATCTGCCGTAGATTCAATTTCATATGATTAACCTGATGTTAATTCTCACGCACATATAAGCATAAGACGTTTTGGATGGCCGCTCCTACACTGCCTGCACTCAACACAGGATGGAAGCGGTCATGAGCGATTTCGATTTGGTGGTGCGCGGCAATATCGTCGACCCGGATGGCGTGGTGATGGATGGCTGGCTGGCGGTGAGAGACGGCAGGATCGCGGCGCGCGGCGCTGGCCAGGCCCCCGCGGGCCGCGACAGCGTGGATGCGCGGGGCCAGTGGATCGTGCCCGGCGCGGTCGACGGCCAGGTGCACTCGGGCAGCCAGCTGAACCAGGAAGGACTGGGCTGGGCGTCGCGTGCGGCCGCCGCCGGCGGGGTGACGGTCATGGTGGACATGCCCTACGACGATCCGGAACCCGTGGCTTCGCGTCCGCAGCTGGACGCCAAGATCGCCGAGGTGGAGCGCGATTGCCATGTGGACGTGGCGCTGTTCGGCACCCTGAACACCCAGCACGGCCTGGCGGCTGCGGCGGGTCTCATCGAAGGCGGCGTATGCGCCTTCAAGTTTTCGACCTTCGAAGCCACTCCGGGCCGCTTTCCCCGCATCGAAGAAGACGACCTGTATGAAGCCTTCCGCCTGATTGCTCCGTCCGGACTGGTTTGCGGCGTGCACAACCAGATGCAGGAACTGACCCGCAAGAACATCGCGCGGCTGGTCGAGGCCGACGATACCGGCTGGGACGCGTTCATGCGGGCGCATACGCCGCTGATCGAGAACCTGGCGACGGCGCTGATCTATGAAATCGGCGCCGAAACCGGCGCGCGCGCCCATGCGGTACACGTATCGACTTCCCGCGGTTTCGAGATCTGCAACATGTACCGCCGCAATGGCCATCGCGCCAGCATTGAAACCTGCGTGCAGTACCTGATGCTGAACCATGAAGAGCACACCCGCCGCTTCGGCGCGAAAACCAAGCACTATCCGCCGATCCGTCCCAAGGCCGAGGTCGATCTGCTCTGGACCCATATCGCCAAGGATGAGTGCACCTTCGTGTCGTCGGACCATGTCAGCTGGGGCCTGGAGCGCAAGCAGAATCCGAACGTATTCAAGAACTCGTCCGGCGGCCCCGGCCTGGAAACGCTGTTGCCCGCTTTCTGGACCGGCTGCGAAGAGCATGGCATCGCGCCGTCCATGGTGGTGCGCCAACTGAGCCGCAACCCCGCGCAGCACTTCCTGTTGGATGACCGCAAGGGCTCGTTGGAGGTGGGCAAGGACGCCGACATCGTCATCCTCAAGCCGGAACGTTATGCCTTTGATCCGTCCGCCAGTCTGTCGGCGGTGCAGTGGAGTTCGTTCGAAGGCCGCGAGTTCACCGTGCGCGTCGCGGGCACCTGGTGCCGCGGCCAGCAGGTCTACGATGGCAAGGGCATCGTCAACCAGAAGGGCGACGGCCGCTTCCTGCGTCCGCGCCAGGCCTGAGGGAAACGGCTATGTCTGTGCAGTTTCCCCCCCTGAACGCCGAGCGCCTCTGGGCCCGCGTCGAAACCCTTTCCCGCTACACCCTGCCCGAGGTCCCCTGGACCCGCCGCGCGTTCTCGCCGCTGTTCGATGAGGCCCGCGCCTGGCTGCGCAGCGAATTCGAGGCCGCGGGCCTCACCACCCGCCTGGACGCGGGCGGCAACCTGATAGGCACGCTGGCCGGGCGCGACCCGGCGCGCAAGCCCATCGCCACCGGCTCGCACTGCGACACCGTGATGGCCGGGGGCCGTTTCGACGGCATCATCGGCGTGCTGGCCGGCATCGAAGTCGCGCACACCCTGCGTGAACAGGGCGTGCAACTGGAACACCCCTTCGAGGTCATCGACTTCCTGTCGGAGGAGCCCAGCGACTACGGCATTTCCTGTGTCGGCAGCCGCGCATTGTGCGGCCAGCTCACGCCGGACATGCTGGCGGCCCGCAACCCCGAGGGCGAAACGCTGGCGGCCGGCATCGCGCGCATCGGCGGCGACCCGTCGGCGCTGGGCGCGCCATTGCGCGGCCCGGACGGCACCGCGGCGTTCGTGGAACTGCATATCGAACAAGGCCCGGTGCTGGAAAGCCGCGGCCTGCCCATCGGCGTGGTCACCAACATCGTCGGCATCCGCCGCGTGCTGATCACGGTGGAAGGGCAGCCCGACCATGCCGGCACCACGCCCATGGACATCCGCCGCGACGCCCTGGTGGGCGCGGCCCGCATCATCGATGCCGCCCACCGCCAGGCCAGCGCGGCCAGCGGCAATCCGCATTACGTGGTCGCCACCGTGGGCCGGCTGTCCATGACGCCCAACGCCGCCAACGCGGTGCCGGGCCGCGTCGAACTGACGCTGGAAATGCGCAGCGACAGCGACGCCGTGCTGGACGCCTTCCCCGAGACCCTGATGGCCGGCGTGACCACGGACCTGACCGCGCTGCGCCTGTCCGCAAGCTTCACCCAGCTGAGCCGCGCGCGGCCCACCGACTGCACGCCGCTGGTGATGGACGCGGTGCAGGCCGCCGCCGACCAGCTGGGCTACGCCTCCATGCGCCTGCCCAGCGGTGCGGGCCACGACGCGGTCTACATGGCGCCCACCGGCCCCATCGGCATGATCTTCATTCCTTGCCTGAACGGCCGCAGCCACTGTCCGGAAGAATGGATCGAGCCCGCGCAGCTGCTGGACGGCACCCGCGTGCTGTACCAGTCGGTGCTGGAACTGGACCGCAAGCTGCGGGCATAGCGAGGCGGGCGCCTGCCGGGCGCCCGCAAAACCGCTACTTCTTCACCAACGGGCAGGACGAGCGCGACAGCGGCATGAAGGCCTGATCGCCGGGCAGGGTGGCCACGAGCTTGTAGTAATCCCAGGGGCGCTTGGACTCGGACGGCTTCTTCACTTCGAACAGGTACATGTCGTGCACCATGCGGCCGTCCTCGCGGATGCGGCCGTTGGTGGCGAAGAAGTCGTTGATGGGCATGGACTTCATCTGCTTCATCACTGCCGTGGGTTCGTCGGTGCCGGCCGCCTGCACCGCCTTCAGGTAGTGCATCACCGATGAATATGTGCCGGCCTGGCTCATGTTGGGCATCTTCTTGAGCTTGTCGTAGTAGCGCTGGGACCAGGCCCGGGTCTGGTCGTTCATGTCCCAGTAGAAGGCTTCGGTCAGCGTCAGCCCGGCGGCGGCGTCCAGGCCGATGGCGTGGATGTCGTTGATGTACAGCAGCAGTCCGGCCATCTTCTGGCCACCCTTGGTCAGCCCGAATTCGCTGGCGGCCTTGATGGCGTTGACCGTGTCGCCGCCGGCGTTGGCCAGGCCCACGATCTGCGCGCGGCTGGCCTGGGCCTGCAGCAGGTACGAGGCGAAGTCGCTGGAGCCCAGGGGGTGGCGCGACGCGCCCAGCACGGTGCCGCCGTTGGCCTTGACGACTTCGGTGGCGGACGCCTGCAAGGTGTGGCCGAAAGCGTAGTCGGCCGTCAGGAAGTACCAGCTCTTGCCGCCTTGCTCGACCGTGGCGCGCGCCGTGGTGTTGGCCAGCGACCAGGTGTCGTAGGTGTAGTGCACGGAATAGGGAGAGCACAGGTCGTTGGTGATGCGTTCGGTGCCAGGCCCGCTGAACACCACGATCTTCTTTTTCTCGCGGGCCACTTCCAGCACGGCCAGCGCGGGGGCGGAGCCGGCCACGTCCATGATGGCGTCGACCTTCTGGGTGTCGTACCACTCGCGCGCCTTGGCGGCGGCGATGTCGGCCTTGTTCTGGTGGTCCACCACCATCAGGTCAATCTTCTTGCCGAGCACCGTGCCGCCGAAGTCGGCGATGGCCATTTCGGCGGCGGTCGCGCTGCCCTTGCCCGTGACGTCGGCATACACGCCGCTCATGTCCAGGATCAGGCCCAGGCGGACCACCTCGTCGGAGATTGCCTGCGCCATGGCGCTGGGCGCGGCGGCAAAGGCGGATACCAGGGCTAGCGTGCTGCGCAACTTCAGGGAAATCCGGGGGGTTCTACGGCATTGCATGGTTGTCTCCTTTATGCCGGATCTTGTTCGGATACTGCTGGCGCTTGGGGATCTGCTGCGGCGCTCTGTTCTGGCTTGACGCTGGCGGGTCGAGGTGGGGGACTCCTTGTCTTGAATGTGGTCTAGCGATGGGACAGCAGGTCGAATTCCATCCGCACCTTGCTGAACGGGAACTCCAGCCGCGCGTAATACACCACGCGGCCGTCGATGCAGGCGTAGCGGCGTATTTCCGCCACGGGCGAGGACACGGGAATCTGCAGGGACTCGGCGGATTCCTGGCCGGCCTCGATCACGTTCAGCACCTGGCGCGCTTCGCTGATGCGCGCGCCGTAGAACTGGTCCAGCACCGGCGCCACGGTGCTCTTGCGGATTTGGGCGCGGTGCTTGCGGAACAGCGCGCTGTCCAGGAAGACCTCGCTGTAGCAGAAGGGGGCGCCATCAGTGGTGTGCACCCGCCGCAGGTACTGGAAGCTGCCGCCGCGGTCGGCGTCGCAAGGCATGCCCAGGGTGTCGGGCAGGGGCGAATCGGCGCTGGACTCCACCAGTGAAACCGTGCCCAGCTGGTTGCTCAGCTCCACGGTTTCGGCCCAGGTCTTGGGGATCAGCAGGGTGGGCGTTTCAGGCAGTTCGGCATTGACGAAAGTGCCCGACCCGCGCGAGCGGCGGATCAGGCCATCGTCTTCCAGCAGGCCGAATGCCTGGCGGATGGTCGCCCGTGAAATGCCATAGGTTTCCATCAGCGCTTCCAGCGGCGGAATCTGCTGGCCGGGCCGCCACGTGCGGTTCTGGATATTGCTGCGAAACAGCGCCGCCGCCTGCAGATACAGCGGCTGGGGGCTGCGCGAGAAGAGCTTGGGGTCGGGCATGTTCAGGCGGAGGGCGTCGTGGTCGGAGCCGCGAGTATGGCATCGGCCATTTCGCGCAGCCGGTGCTTCTGGATCTTGACCGAGTTGGCGCTTTCCACCGAGGGGAATTCATCCAGCACGGTAAAGCCCGCCGGCGTCTTGAAGCCCGCCATCGCGGCTTTGCACGCGGCGGTCCAGCCCGCCGGGTCGGCCGCGGCGCCCGGTTGCAGCAGCACGAAGGCGTAGGGCACGGTCTTGCCCTTTTGCGTCGCGCCGACCACCTGGCAGGCGCGCACGCCCTGCAGGGTTTCGACCACCTGTTCGATTTCCACCGGATTGACCAGGAAGCCGGACAGGCGCAATGAATCGCCCATGCGGGTCTGGAACACGAACTGGCGCGGATTCAGCGTGTAGCCGAGATCGCCGGTCTTGAAGTAGCCGTCATCCGTGCAGGCGCCGCGGGTGGCCTCGGGATTGTCCAGATAGCCCTGCATCAGGCTGGGCGAGAGGATTTCGAGTTCGCCGGACTGGCCATGCGGCAGGATTTCACCCGTGGCGGGATCGCGGGCGCGCACGCGCGCCTCGGGGTAGATCAGCGTGCCGCCCGGCTGGTGGCGCGCGGACACGTCGCCCTCGGCGGGATCGCGCGGCTGGCCGGCGACCAGGGCCACCAGCTCGCTGGAACCGTACAGGCCGGTCAGCGGCACGCCGGCCTCGCGGGCCAGGTCCAGCATGTTGTCCAGCGCCGGCGTGAAGCTGGCGAAGCCGAACAGCCGCACCGAGCCGAAGTCGCCTTGGGCTCCCGCCCGCATCATGCCGACCAGGGCCTCGTTGTTGGCGTAGGTGTGCGTCACCGCGTGGCGGCGCACCGCGGCAGAGGACTGGGCGGCGTCGAACACCGGCGCGCAGACCACGGGCGCGCCTTGCGCCAGGCCGCCGGCCAGCGTCGCGAAGCCGAAGGCGCCGCAGAAGGGCGCGCTGGCGAGCACGCAGCTTCGGTCGTCATAGCCATAGGCCCGCGCCACGGTCGCGCCGTGGTTCAACAGCGTGCGCTGGTCGTGCAGCACGAACTTGGGCTTGGATGTGGTGCCGGACGTGGTGAAGCACAGCACGCCCGCATTGGGCTGGGCCGGCGGCGCCGCGTCTGTGCAGGACCGCAGGTCCTGGTAGCGGTGGGCAGGCTTGCCATGAAAGCTGGCGGGCAGCGTCTCGTCGGCATTCGTCAGCGCGATCACGCCTTGCAGGCGCTCCAGATGTTCCGGCGCGACCTCGCCCAGGATGCCCTGGAAGTCTATGCCCTTGAACCCCGGCCAGAACACCAGCCAGTCCGCCTTGCCGCGTCCCAGGATGTCGGCCAGCTCCAGCGCCCGGAAGCGCGTGTTGACCGCCAGCACCAGCGCGCCCAGGTGCGCGCAGGCCAGGAACGATTCCACCCAGGCGGCGCAATTGGGCAGCCAGACCGCCACGCGCTGCCCCGGGCGCACGCCGATGCGGGCAAGGCCGGCGGCCAGCGCGCGGCTGTGCGTCCGCAGTTGCGCCGCGCCGATGGGCTGGTCCTGGTCGATCAGCAGCGGCGCATCGGGCTGGTGCGCGGCCAAGGCGTCCAGGTGTTCGGAGAAAGTCGAGTACGGCATGTTCATGGCTTACACCGTGGCGATGGGCGTCACGGGAGAACCCACCGCGCCAGGCATGCGCAAGGGCGGGGCGGTCAGCAGGAAGCGGTTGCGGCCTTGCGCGTGCAGCCAGTCGGCCAGGTCCTTCAGGTACCAGAGTTCGGCCAGCGGCAGGCCCAGCTTGAAGAGGCAATGGTGGTGCAGCGGCAGGATCGAATGCCCAGGGCCGGACGTGCGCGCCGGATAGGCTTCGACCGCATAGTTGTCCGCGCAGATCGCGGCGATGCCGGATTGCGTGATCCAGTCCAGCAGCGCCGGGTCGGAGCCGTCCAGCACGGCGCCGGTCTGTTCCAGCTTGTGCGGGTCGGGCTGGCCGTCCATGGCCACGATTTCCTCGGCAAAGCCGGTGCGCAGCACCAGCATGTCGCCGCGTTCAACCGTGACGTTCTGCGCCCGCATGGCGGCCTGCAGGCCCGCCAGGTCGACGACCGTGCGGCTGGAGCCGTAGGCGCGCGCCAGGTCCACCAGCACGCCGCGGCCCTGCATGCCTTTCTCGGCATAGCGGTTGATGCCGAGCTTGCGCGCATACGATCCGCCGGGCGGGCAGCAGGCGTCGTCCGAGTTGTCGGGATCCGCGCCGCCGAACACGTCCACGCCGGCCGCGTAGCCGTTGTAATAGACGCGGCGCGCCTCGCCGTCCCCTTGGATGTCGAACAGCGCGCCCACGTGGCACAGGCCGTCCCACTGGGTGGAGTACTGCATGGACAGCGTGACCTGGTCGTCGGACAGCACGTCCACGGCTTCGGGCTGCACCTGCGACATCTGGAAGTTCAGGTAGGGCGTGCCTTCGCGGAAGGTGGGCTTGAGTGTGGGGGCGTGGCGGCGCGGATTCAGCACGTTGCCGCCCGGCAGGTCCAGCGGCAGCGACAGGCAGAACACCTTGCCCGCGCGCACTTCCCGCACCGCCTGCAGCACTTTTTCCTCGGTCAGCAGGTTCAGGCGGCCGATCTCGTCATCCGGGCCGAAGTCGCCCCAGGTGGAGCCTTCGGGGCGTTGGGTCCAGCGTTTCATCTGCTTGTCTCCTGGAGGTTTTCTATGTTCTTATGAATATAGTACGTATTTACGTACTTTAAAAAGAAATCCGCAATCAGCGGGTTCGATAGGAGACAAGCCCATGACGCAATTCCTGCAGCGCAGGTTGGCGATCACTGCGCCGGCCCTGGCCGCGCTGGCCTTCCTGACCTTGCCCGCGGCGCACGCCGCCGGCTATCCCGATCATCCCGTCACCGTCGTCGTGCCTTATCCGCCGGGCGGGGGCGCCGACATCTTCGGCCGCGCCATCGCCCACGCGCTGGAACCGGGCCTGAAGCAGACCGTGCTGGTCGAGAACAAGCCCGGCGCCGGCGGCAACATCGGCATGGCCTACGTGGCGCGCGCCAAGCCCGACGGCTACACGCTGGGCCTGGGCACCATCGGCACCCAGACCATCAACCAGTTCCTCTACAACAACATGGCGTTCGACCCCGAACGCGACCTGGTGCCCATCGCGCTGGTGTCCACCACGCCCAACGTCATCGCCGTCAGCGCCAAGTCGCCCTACAAAACGGTGGCGGACGTGATCAAGGCGGCCCAGCAATCCAAGGACAAGAAGCTGACCTATGCGTCGCCCGGCATCGGGTCCTCGGTGCACCTGACCGGCGCTTATTTCGAAGCCATGGCGGGCGTGACCATGCTGCACGTGCCGTTCAAGGGCACGTCCGCATCGCTGCCGGCGGTGGCCGGCGGGCAGGTCGACCTGCTGTTCGACAACCTGCCGGGCGCGCTGGCGCAGATCAAGGACGGCAATCTGGTCCGAGGCGTGGCGGTCACGTCCGCGGCTCGCGATGCTTCGGTGCCCAACCTGCCGACCGTCGCGGAATCCGGCCTGCCGGGCTTTGACGTCACCGCCTGGTTTGCGCTGTACGCTCCGCGCAACACGCCGGAGCCCGTGGTCCGGCAGCTGATCGAAGCCGCGCGCAGCGGGCTGAAGAATCCGGCCGTCGCGGCCAACTTCGCCGGCATGGGCGCCAAGCCTGGCACGCTCTTCGGCGCGGACCTGGCGGCCTTCGAGGCCGCGGAACGCAAGAAGTGGGGCGGACTCATCAAGGACAAGGGAATCACCGCGCAATGAACACGCCCACCGCACTGGTCACCGGCGGCAGCCGGGGCATAGGCCGCGCCATCATCGCGCGCCTGATCGACGATGGCTTTCAGGTCGTCAACTTCAGCCGCGGCGCGCCCGAAGCCCTCTTGCCTGGCGAGACGTTCCGCTCGGTCGACCTGAGCGACCCCGCAGTCACCGTGGCCGCCGCGCAGGAGTTGGCGGCCGAACGCCGGATCCTGCATCTGGTCAACAACGCCGGCATGATCCAGGTCGCGCGCATCGGCGACGTCACCCAGGAGCAGATGGCGCGGATCATGGCGCTGAACGTCACGGCGCCGGTCCTGCTGATGCAGGCCCTGCTGCCCGGCATGCGGGCGGCGGGCTACGGGCGGGTGGTGAACATCGGCAGCCGCGCCGCCCTGGGCAAGGACGGACGCACCGTCTACGGCGCGTCCAAGGCGGCGTTGGCCGGGATGACGCGGACCTGGGCGCTGGAGCTGGCGGGCAGCGGCATCACGGTGAACACCGTGGCGCCCGGACCCATCGCGACTGAACTGTTCAACCAGTCCAACCCGCCGGGCGCGCCACAGACCTTGGCCTTGGAGGCGGCGATTCCGGCAGGAAGGGTGGGCCGGCCCGAAGAGGTCGCGCATGCGGTCTCCATGTTCATGGACCGGCGGGCGGGTTTCATGACGGGACAGATGCTGTACGTGTGCGGCGGCGTGTCGGTGGGGCTGGCCGGCTAGCCGCTCAGCGCCTGACCCAGCTGCGCCATTTCCTTCCTGGACATCTTGCCGGATGCCGCCAGCGCCTGCGCCCGCTCCAGGCGCAGGCGCTTGAGCACTTCGGTGGGCGCGACGCCGAAATGCGCGGCGAATTTCCGCTGGAAGGTGCGGCGCGACATCTGGCAGGCATCGGCCATGTCGTCGACCGACCAGCGCGCCGACAACTGCGCCTCGATTTTTTCCACCAGGTCGCGGAACGGCGCGGCCACGCGGTCCTGCATACGCAGCGCCTGGCTGTACTGGCGCTGGTCGCCGTTGCGGCGCATGAATACGACCAACCGGCGCGCGACCCGCTGCGACAGGTCGGCGCCGAAGTCGCGTTCGATCAGCGCCAGCGCCAGGTCGATGCCGGCGGTGACGCCGGCCGAGGTCCAGTACTTGCCGCTTTCGATGTAGATGCGGTCGTCTTCGACGCGCAGGGCCGGGTGTAGCTGGCGCAGCCGGTCGGCCGAGCGCCAGTGGGTGGTGACGGCGCGGCCGTCCAGCAGGCCGGCGGCGGCCAGCACGAAGGCGCCGGTGCAGACGCTGCAGGTGCGTCCGGCGTCCGCGTCGCGGCGGCGCAGCCAGGCGCGCGTCTCGCCATGGGCGCCCGCGAAATCGGCGCCGGGGCCGCCGGGTACGAACATCATGTCCAGACGCTCATCGCCGTCGTCGGCAAAAGTGCCGTCCACCTGCATGCGCAGGCCCTGTTCCCAGGTGCTGACCTGCGGCGTGGCGGCGATGGTGCCCAGGCGGTAGAGCTTGCGGCCGGCTTCCTCGTTGGCCGAACTGAAGGCTTGCCATGGTCCGGCCAGATCCAGCGGCTGGAAGCCGTCGTACAGGACGAATTGCACGCGCAATGGCGCATCGGGCGGCGTATTTGGCGCACGCGTCCGGGCGCGTCCGCCTATGCTGGAAGTCGTCGTTTCTAACGGAGCATCGTCATGCATGTGAATTTTCTCTTGTTCGAAGGGCTGACCCAGCTGGACATGACCGGACCGTACGAAGTGCTGGCAGGCGCGCCGGGCTTCACCGTGGATTTTGTCGCAAAAACGCGCGATCCGGTGCGCAGCGATCGCGGGCTGTGTTTCGTGCCCACGCAGACCATCGCATCGGCGCCGCCCTGCGACTTGCTGGTGGTGCCAGGCGGGCCGGGCACGGATGATGCCATTGTCGACGCCGACTGGGTAGCGTTTACACGTGCGCAAGGCCTGGCGGCGCGCTACGTATTCGGCATCTGCACCGGTTCGCTGCTGCTGGGCGCGGCTGGCCTGCTGCGCGGCAGGCGTGCTTCCAGCCACTGGCGCGCACGTGAACTGCTGTCGCGCTTCGGCGCCATTCCCAGCGATGAGCGCATGTGCGTGGACGGCAAGTTCTACACCGCAGGCGGCGTGACCTCCGGCATCGACATGGGGCTGAAGGTGGTGGCGGACCTGTGCGGCGAGGACGTGGCCAAGCTGATCCAGCTGCAGATCGAATACGACCCCAAGCCGCCGTTTCCTGGCGGCACGCCCAAGACTTCGGAGCCGGCCGTGGTGCAGCGTTATCTGGAGATGTCGCAGACGCGTTTCGAGCGCCGCTCGCAGGCGGTGGACCGGGCCGCGGCAGCGATGGCGTGAGTTCGTGCGCGCGGCGCGCTCACTTCGCCAGATGATCCAGCGGCAGCGGGCTTTGCGGCTTGACGGTCTGGATGGCGAAGTTGCTGCGGATGTCCTTCACGCCGGGCAGCTTCAATAGCGTGCCCAGCAGGAAGCGTTCGTAGGCGCGCAGGTCGGGCACCACCACCTGCAGCAGAAAGTCGGACTCGCCCGACACCAGGTGCGCGGCGATGACTTCCGGCAAGGTGCTGACTTCCTCGCGGAACAGGGCCGAGTCGCGCTCGTGGTGCCGCTCCACCTTGATGCCGACGAAGACGGTCAGGCCCAGGCCGACTTCGTCCGGCGCCAGGCGGGCTTCGTATCCCTGGATGACGCCGGCTTCTTCCAGCAGCCGCACCCGCCGCAGGCAGGGCGAAGGGGACAGGCCGATCTGTTCGGCGAGTTCGACATTGGTCAGCCGGCCGTTCTGCTGCAGGGCTTCCAGGATCCGGCGGTCGTAGGCGTCCAGTTCGCGTTTTGGCATGGAATTAAGATTAGGTTTGTTTGATTGGTTGAATATGCCAATCATCATAAATCCGATGGCATGAATAGGATGCACATGCCAGCGCCATTTTCCTAGAATGATCGCCTGAGACAGGACGAAAAGGAGCGGGGAAATGGCGGATATGGCGATGTTTCTAGGGGCTTTGCTGATCGTCTACGTGGTGCCGGGACCCGACATGATCCTGCTGCTGGAAACCGGTGTGCTGCGCGGCAGAGGGCAGGCGCTGGCGGTGGCCGCGGGGCTGGCCATCGCGCGGGCCGCCCACGTGACCCTGGCCGCGCTGGGATTGGCGGCGCTGTTCAAGACCCATCCCTGGGCGTTCGATGCGGCGCGCACGGTGGGCGGCTGCTATCTGGTCTGGTTGGGCTTGCGGCTATTGCGCGCAGGACCCGTGTCCTGCGATGCTTCCGGGCAGGCGCCCGCGAGCCGCGCGGGACTGGGGCCGGCGCTATTGAGCGGCGTGTTGACCAATGTGCTCAATCCCAAGGCCTTGTTGTTCTGCTCGGTGCTGCTGCCGCAATTCGTGTCGCCCGCCCAGGGGCCGATAGGCCAGCAGTTCGCCGTGCTGGGCGTGATCCTGGTCAGCCTGGGCCTGGCGCTGGACGTGCTGTGCGCGTTGGCGGGCGGGGCGGTGGGGCGCTGGATGTCGGCCAGCCCCCGTGCGCAGAAGATCCAGAGCCGGGTGTTCGGGCTGGCGTTGATCGGCTTCGGCTTGCGCCTGACCGTGGCCCAGCGTCTGGCCTGAACCGCCGGTCCCGCAGCTTGCGCCGCGGGACCGGCCGCCAGGTTTACTTGGCGTAGGCGTACGAGGACTCGTCGGCTTCCTCGTCCTTCGGCCGAGGCGGGACCGCGCCGTCCTCCAGCAATTCCGACTGCGTCAGGCCCTTGGTCAGCTCCAGCGCCTGGCGTTCGAACAGGCGCCGGTACAGGCCGCCCTTCAGGCGGATCAGCGCGTCATGGCTGCCTTCCTCGATGACGCGGCCGCGGTCCATCACCAGCAGGCGGTCCAGCGCGCGCACCGTGGACAGGCGGTGCGCCACCACCAGCGTGGTGCGGCCCACCATCAGGCGGTCCATGGCCTGTTGGATCAGCACTTCGCTTTCGCTGTCCAGGCTGGACGTGGCTTCGTCCAGGATCAGGATGGGCGCATCGGCCAGGAAGGCGCGGGCCAGGGCCACGCGCTGGCGTTCGCCGCCCGACAGCTTGACGCCGCGTTCGCCGACCAGCGTGTCGTAGCCCTTGGGCAGCGCCATGATGAAGTCATGGGCGCTGGCCAGCCTTGCCGCCTGCTCGATCTCGGCCTGCGTGGCGCCGGGGCGGGCATAGGCGATGTTCTCCGCCAGCGTGCGATGGAACAGCACGGGTTCCTGCTGCACGATGGCGATCTGGCTGCGCAAGGACGCCTGCCGCGCCTGGGCGATGTCCTGCCCGTCGATCGTGATGCGGCCGTCGTTCACGTCGTACAGGCGCTGGATCAGCTTGATGAACGTGGTCTTGCCCGAGCCCGAATGGCCGACCAGGCCGACCCGTTCGCCCGGGGCGATGCGCACCGAGAAATGGTCATACAGCGCCTTGTCGTGCGCGCCATAGCGGAACGTCACATCTTCGAAGCGGATCTCGCCAGCCGTCACGCGTAGCTCGCCCGCGCCGGGCCGGTCGTCCACGCCCAGCGGCTGCTTTTCCAGCGCGACCAGTTCTTCCATGTCGTTGACCGAGCGCTGCAGGTTGCGGATGTGCATGCCCACGTCGCGCAGATAGCCTTGCAGCATGAAGAACATCGTCAGGGCGAAGGTGATGTCGCCCACGCTGGCCTGGCCGCGCGACCACAGCAGCAGCGACGCGCCCAGGATGCCCGCCTGCATGGCGACCAGCATGGCGCCCTGGATGCCGCCGTTGATCGTGCCGCGGATCCAGGTGCGGCGCGTGCGGCGGCGCCATTTGTCGACGACGCGGTCCAGCCTGACTTCTTCGCGCGCTTCGGCGCCGAAGGCCTTGACGACCGCATTGCAGCTGACGGCGTCGGCCAGCGCGCCGCCCATGCGCGTGTCCCAGGCGTTGCCCAGGCGCGCGGCCGGCGCCACATAGCCCAGCGACAACGCCGCGGTCACGGCGATGTACAGCACCGAGCCCAGGCCCACCACCAGCCCCATGATGGGCCAGTGCGCGCCCAGCAGGGCGGTGGCGCCCACCAGCATCACGACCGACGGCAACAGTGC
Source organism: Achromobacter sp. GD03932 (assembly GCF_029839485.1). Lineage (NCBI taxonomy): Bacteria > Pseudomonadati > Pseudomonadota > Betaproteobacteria > Burkholderiales > Alcaligenaceae > Achromobacter > Achromobacter sp. GD03932. The sequence continues at coordinate 136,951 of NZ_JAOCAT010000004.1, read as the reverse complement.
GATCAGCAGCGTGTCGTTGAGGATGTCCACCGCCCACATGCCGCGCGTGATCTTGCGCACCGTGGAGCCGGCGAAGCTGTTGGCGTGCCAGTCCGTGGAAAAGCGCTGCACGCGGTAGAACGCGCTGGACACGATCCCATTCATCATCTTCAGCGTGAAGGTGATGATGTTCTGGAATATGGCCTGGCGCAGCAGCGTGCCGCCGATGCCCAGCGCGATCAGCAGCCAGAACGCGGTGACGGCCGCGCTCCAGACGATTTCGTCGCCGGCCGCGCCCGAGGCCACTGCGTCAACCAGTTTGCCGGCGTACAGCGGCGTCAGCACATCGGTCACCGCCGACAGCAGGGCGAGCACGATGATGCCGGAGGTACGCCAGGGCTGCGCGCGCCAATGGCGGAAGGTAAAGCCAAGGACATCCTTGAAGGTCTGTCCTCGTAGATCGATTTTTTTTCTGGCCATTGCAATGGCCCGGCGTCACCAGGACGCCGGGAGTCCTTGTGTGGAAAGAGGAAGGAGCGGCCTGCGCGGCGAGGCGCGGGCGATTGCGTTCAGGTTTTTGGGGCAGGCACGGAGGACCAGTCGCTAGATAGGCATCCAGCGATGGGTCCGCGCGGGCGACGACTTAATGGCGTCGCGGGGACACGCGCGGGATGGCGGTATGCGGATTCATCATCTTGCGCCTCCCAGTGGTGTGAGATGTGGGGGAAAAGGAATGGGCAGAGGCCCGAATTGAAGATTCTATAGAAGTGGTGTAGGCGAAGCAACGGGTAGGCGCGCGCCGGTGTGGGTTTTTTTCAACTGCGCGCGGCGTTCAGCCTGGGGTGAACAGCGTGGGCGGCAGGCGCGCCACGGCGTCGTAGGTCAGGCGGATGTGGGCGGCCAGCAGGTCACAGGCGCGGTCGGCATCGCGCGCCAGCGTGGCGTCCAGGATGCCCTTGTGCTCATCGTCCAGGTCGCGCGCGATGGGTTTGCGCGTGACGGTCAGGCGGCGGTAGCGCTCGGCCTGCTGGTACAGGATGCCCAGGAAATGATGCAGCCAGCGCGAGGGACAGGCGCGGATCAGTTCGCGGTGGAACTCGCGGTTGCGCTGCTCCCATTCTTCAAAGCGGGTGTCGGGGTCGGCGGCCAGGCGCTGTTCGGCCTTGCTCAGCCGGTGGAAGGCGGCCAGCACCGCGCTTTCCCAGTCGTCGTCGCCCAGCGCGATGGACTGGCGCAGGGCCTGGGTTTCAAGCAGCACGCGGTTCTCGGTGATGTCGCGGAAGTCTTCCAGCGAGATCGGCGTGACGTGGAAGCCGCGCTGTCCTTGCGCGATGACCAGCGCGTCCGACACCAGCAGCGCCAACGCTTCGCGCAGCGTGCCTGCGCCCACGCCGTAATCGTCCTTCAGGTGTTCGACGCGCAGGCGGGAACCTGGCGGATGCACGCCCTGGATGATGTCGCGGCGCAGATTGACATAGGCCGCGCCGACCAGGGTGTTGGCCGAGGCGGAATGGGCGAGCGGGGGGAGGGTGGCGCCGTCTGACATGGGAGCTACTTTATCACTGCGTTCAAAAAATCTCGATAAAAATTATTGACGCCGAGATTTATGCTGCTTATCGTAGAAAAAAAGCGTCGAGACCACGACCGGCACGGAGCCGGCGGCAGGCGCAACCTGGAGACAAGCAGTGATACGGCTACACGACATCCGGTACGTCCGGCTGGGTACCCGCGACCTGGAATCCGCGGTCCGCTACGCGACCGCGGTGCTGGGGCTGGAAGTGGCGCGCAAGGAGCACGGCGCGGTCTACTTCAAGTCCGATTCGCGCGACCACACCCTGTGCTACTTCGAAGGCGATCCGCGCGACCACACCACCGCGTTCGAAGTGGACACGTCCGAAGAACTTGAGCATGCCGGCGCGGTGCTGGAGCGCAGCGGCTATCAGGTCGCCGCAGGCAAGCGCGAGGACGCCGAGCAGCGCTACGTGCGCGATTTCCTCAGTTTCATCGACCCCTCCGGCAACCGCATCGAGCTGGTGCACGCGCCGCATCACAGCGGCCGCCGCTACTTCCCCAGCCGCGATGCGGGCGTGACCGGCTTTTCGCATATCGGCCTGCGCACGCTGGACGCGCGGCGCGACGAAGCCTTCTGGACCGGCCTGCTGTCGGCCCGGGTCAGCGACCGCATCGGCGAAGCGCCGCTGCTGCGCATCGACGAAGTGCACCACAAGATTGCGCTGTTCCCGTCCAGCTATCCGGGCGTGCAGCACATCAACCACCAGGTCGAGAGCATCGACGACATCATGCGCGCCTGGTATCAGCTGAAGGAATGGCAGGTGCCGATCCGCTTCGGCCCCGGGCGGCATCCGACCTCGGGGGCGATGTTCCTGTATTTCGACGGCCCCGACGGCATGATCTACGAATACTCCACCGGCGTGCGCCTGATCACCGCCGAAGACGAGAAGACCTACCGGCCGCGCAGCTTTCCCGCGGTGCCGTCCTCGTTCTGCATGTGGGGCGCCAAGCCCGACATCCCGGAGTTCAAGACGTGAGCGCCGCACCGATGAAAGCCGACGCCGGCCAGGAAGCCCTGGTGCGGACGGCGGCGCGCGGCCTGGCCCGCGCCGGCCTGGTCCATGCCTACGGCCATTGCAGCAGCCGCCTCGACGCCGGTCACTTCCTGGTATGCGCCGCGCGGCCCATGGGCCTGATCGAACCGGGCGAGGCGGGCACGGTGGTGCCGGTGCATGGCGAGTTGCCCGAGGGCGTGCTGGGCGAGGTCCGCATCCATCAGCACATCTACCGCATGCGCCCCGAAGTGGGCGGGGTGGTGCGTTCCATGCCACCCACGGTCATGACGCTGTCCTCGGCCCGGCTGACGCCGCAGCCGCGCCATGGCATGGGCTCGTATTTTTCTCCGTCCGTGCCGCTCTGGGACGATCCGCAACTGGTGCGCAGCGACGCCCAGGCGCGCGGCGTGGCCCAGACCCTGGGCGCGGCGCGCGCCGTGGCCATGCGCGGCAACGGCGCGGTGGTGGCGGCCGAATCGCTGATGCATGCCGTGGTGCTGACCTGGTATCTGGAGGATGCCGCGCGCATCGAATGGCAACTGCGCTCGGCCGGCCTGGCCGAAGGCGCGCCCACGCTCTCGCCGGAAGAGGCGGCTACCCGCGCCGTGGGCACGGGCCGCATCTACGAGCGCATGTGGGAATACCTGACCGCCGGCGACCCTGAAGCGGCGCTGGCAGACCTGTCACAACCGAGGACGCAATGACCGATTTCCGCAATTTCATCAACGGCGAATGGGTCGCCACGGACAAGACGTTCGACAACCGCGATCCGGTCGACAACCGCCTGATCGGACGCATCCACGAGGCCGGCGACGCCGAGGTCGACGCCGCCGTGCGGGCCGCCAAGGCGGCGCTGCGCGGCCCCTGGGGCAAACTCAAGACGCAGCAGCGCGTGGAGCTGCTGCACGCGGTGGCCGACGGCATCATCCGCCGCTTCGACGAGTTCGTCGATGCCGAGATCGCCGACACCGGCAAGCCCTACGACCTGGCCAGCCATCTGGACATTCCGCGCGGCGCGGCGAACTTCAAGATCTTCGCCGACCTGGTGCGCAACATTCCCAACGAGACCTTCGACCTGGAAACGCCGGATGGCGGCCATGCGCTGAACTACGGCGTGCGCGTGCCGCGCGGCGTGATCGGCGTGATCTGCCCCTGGAACCTGCCGCTGCTGCTGATGACCTGGAAGGTGGGGCCGGCGCTGGCCTGCGGCAACACCGTGGTGGTCAAGCCTTCCGAAGACACCCCGGCCACGGCCACGCTGCTGGGCGAAGTCATGAACGAGGTCGGCGTGCCGCCCGGCGTCTATAACGTGGTGCATGGCCGCGGCCCCGGCTCTGCGGGCGAAAAGCTCACGCGCCATCCGCTGGTCGACGGCATCACCTTCACCGGCGAAACCCGCACCGGCGAAGCCATCATGCAGGCCGCGGCGGTGGGCGTGCGCCCGGTGTCCTTCGAACTGGGCGGCAAGAACGCGGGCATCGTGTTCGCCGACGCGGACTTCGACAAGGCGGTGGCCGGCATCGCGCGCGCCGCCTTCGACAACACCGGGCAGGTCTGCCTGGGCACCGAGCGCGTCTACGTGCAGCGGCCGATCTTCGACCGCTTCGTGGCGGCGCTGGGCGAGCGCGCCCGCGGCTTCAAGCTGGGCCGTCCGAAGGATCCTGGCGTCAACCTGGGGCCGCTAATCTCGCAGCGTCACCGCGACAAGGTGCTGGGTTACTACGCCCGCGCCCGCGAAGAGGGCGCCACGGTGGTCGCGGGCGGCGGCGTGCCGGACATGCCGGATGAGCTGGCCGGCGGCGCGTGGATCCAGCCCACCGTGTGGACCGGACTGCCGGAAACCTCGGCCGTGATCCAGCAGGAAATCTTCGGCCCCTGCTGCCACATCGCGCCCTTCGACACGGAAGAAGAAGCCGTCGCGCTGGCCAACGCCACGCCCTACGGCCTGGCGGCCTCGGTCTGGACCAGCAACGTGGGCACCGCCCATCGCATGGGGCAGGCCCTGGAAGTGGGCATCTGCTGGATCAATTCCTGGTTCCTGCGCGACCTGCGCACGGCCTTCGGCGGGGCCAAGCAGTCCGGCATCGGCCGCGAGGGCGGCGTGCATTCGCTCGAGTTCTACACGGAGCTGCGCAATGTCTGCGTGAAGCTCTGACCTGTAAGCAAGCCTTAGTACCGGCAGGCGCCGCGCAGAACGGCGCCGCCGTCCATCCCCCAAGGAGACTTAGCATGCAAGCATACGCACGCGGCCTGTCCGCGCTGGCCGCGGTCGCGGCCTTGACCGTGGCCAACGCCGCAATGGCGGACATCCGCATCGGCTTTACCGGGGTGCTGTCCGGCCCTCAGGCGGCATTGGGCCAGGATCAATACGACGGCCTGATGTTGGGCATCGAGCAGCTGGGCGGCAGCCTGGGCGGCCAGAAGGCCGTGGTGATCCGCGACGACGACCAGCTCAAGCCCGACGTGGGCGCGCAGATCGTGCAGAAGTTCATCGAGAAGGACAAGGTGGACGTGATCGTCGGCCTGGGCTTCTCCAATGTGCTCATGGCCGAACTGCGGCGCATCAAGGAGTCGGGCGTGGTGGCCCTGTCCACCAATGCCGGGCCCGCGCCCATCGCCGGCCGCATGTGCCTGCCCAACCTGTTCGTACTCGGCTGGCAGAACGACAGCATGTCCGAAGCCATGGGCAAGTACGTCAAGGACCAGGGCTACAAGCGCGCCTACCTGATGTCGTCCAACTACCAGGCCGGCAAGGACAAGCTGGCGGGCTTCAAGCGCTTCTATGGCGCCGCGCCCGCCGACGAGATCTACACCCAGCTGGGGCAGCTGGATTATTCGGCCGAGATCTCGCGCATGCAGTCGGCCTCGCCCGACGCGCTGTTCGTGTTTTACACCGGCGGGGTGGGCGTGAACTTCGTGCGCCAGCTGCGCCAGGCCGGCCTGATGGAAAAACTGCCGTTCTTCTCGGAAAGCCTGATCGACTCCAACACGCTGACCGCGCTGAAGGAACAGGCGGTGGGCGCGATCTACGGCACGCCTTGGGCCACCACGCTGGACAACCCGCAGAACCGCAAGTTCGTCGAGGCCTTCAAGGCCAAGTACGGACGCTTGCCGTCGGAATATGCGGTAGGCGGCTATGACGCGGCGTTCCTGCTGGATGCCGCCATCAAGCAGCAGGACGGCAAGGTCGGCGACAGCAAGGCGCTGGCCGCGGCGGTAAAGGCCGCCGGCGCCAACTTCCCCACGGTGCGCGGCAAGTTCCGCTTCAACAGCAACAACATGCCGGTGCAGGACCTGTATGCCTATCAGGTCGTGAAGGAAGGCGACAGCGTGGGCCTGAAGCAGCTGGCCAAGGTGTTCACCGACCACCAGGACGCCTACGTGGCGGACTGCCCGCTGAAGTAACCGTCCCGGGAGACGCCCCATGAACGGATCCTTGCTGTTGTCGCAGATGCTCAATGGCCTGCAGCTCGGCGCCTTGCTGTTCCTGCTGTCCTCGGGGCTGACCCTGATCTTCGGCATCATGAACTTCATCAACCTGGCGCACGGGTCGCTGTACATGATCGGCGCTTTCCTGGCCGCCACCGCCTACAACGCCAGCGGCTCGTTCGCCTTCGCCATCCTGGCGGCGGTGACGGGCAGCGGCCTGGTGGGCGTGGCGCTGGAACGCCTGATCGCGCGGCCGCTGTACAAGCACGACCACCTGTACCAAGTGCTGGCCACCTTCGGGCTGATGATGTTCTTCAATGAACTGGCTTCCGTCATCTGGGGCAGCCGGCCGTATTACGCCGCCGTGCCGCAGGGGCTGGAAGGTGCCGTCAGCCTGTTCGGCAACGACTATCCGGTGTATCGCCTGATGATCATCGGCGTGGGTGCGCTGGTGGCGGTGGGCGCCTGGTTCCTGATCCAGCGCACGCGCTTCGGCATGCTGATCCGCGCGGGCGCCAGCAACGCGCCCATGGCCAGCGTGCTGGGCGCCAACGTGGACCTGCAGAAGACGCTGCTGTTCCTGCTGGGCGCGGTGCTGGCCGGCGTGGCGGGGGCGTTGGCGGGGCCGATCCTTTCGGTGCAGTCCGGCATGGGCGAGCCGGTGCTGATCCTGGCGCTGGTGGTGATCGTGGTCGGCGGCATCGGCTCGGTGCGCGGCACGCTGGTCGCGGCGCTGCTGATCGCGATGATAGACACGCTGGGCCGGGCCTTCCTGCCCGACCTGCTGCGCGCCGTGTTCGACGCCTCCGTCGCCAACGCGGTCGGGCCGGCCCTGGCTTCCATGCTGATCTACGTGCTGATGGCCGTGGTGCTGGCGTTCCGGCCGCAAGGCCTGGTCTTCTCGGCGCGTCGTTGACGCGCGCTTGTACTGGGGTTGGATCATCATGCAAGAACACACATACCGGCGCTGGGCGCTGCCCTTGCTGTTCCTGGTCCTGGCAGGCGTGCCTTTCGTGGCGCAATGGCTGGGCGAACCGTTCTACGTGACGCTGGGCGCGCGCATCCTGATCTATGCGTTGGCCGCGCTGGCGCTGAACCTGGTGCTGGGCTTTGCCGGATTGGTGAGCTTCGGCCACGCCATGTTCCTGGGCCTGGGCTGCTATGCCGTGGGCATCCTCAGCTATTACGGCTTCGGCAACGGCTGGCTGCAACTGGCCGTCTGCATCGCCGTATGCGCGCTGGTGGCGCTGATCGTCGGCACGGTCTGCCTGCGCACCTCGGGCATAGGCTTCATCATGATTACGCTGGCGTTTGCGCAGATGTTCTATTTCCTGGCGGTCAGCCTGCGCGAGTATGGCGGCGACGACGGCCTGAACATCTACGAAGCCAGTTCCTTCGGCCTGTTCGACCTGGGCGGCAGCCAGCCGGTGTACTGGGCGGCCTGGGCGGTGCTGCTGGTGTCCAGCCTGGCGATGCTGCGCCTGCGCCGCTCGCCCTTCGGCATGATCCTGCGCGCCACCCATGCCAACCCGCGCCGCGTGGACGCGCTGGGCTACTCGGTATTCGGCGTGCGTCTGACGGCCTACGTGGCCTCTGGCGTGCTGACCGGCGTGGCCGGGCTGCTGCTGGCCAACCTGACCGCCTTCGCCTCGCCCAGCTACATGTCCTGGCCGGTGTCGGGCGAGCTCATCGTCATGGTGGTGATAGGCGGGCTGGGCAATGTGCTGGGTCCGATCTTCGGCGCCGTTGCCTATCTGCTGATGGAAGAAGCCTTCAAGAGCATGACGCAGCATTGGATGCTGCTGATGGGGCCGGCGGTGGTGATCATCGCCATGGTGGCCAAGGGCGGCTATGCCAATTCGCTGGCCTGGCTGCGGCGTCCGCCGCCCGCCGCGCCTGCGGCTCAGCCGCCGGCCGCGGGTGAGCAACAGGACCGCCGCCCGCCGGACGCGATCGCCAAGGAGGCTTCGGCATGAGCACGCAAACCGCTGCCGCGCCCGTTGGACTGTCCACGCAGGACCTGGTGCGCCGCTTCGGCGGCCTGAAGGCGACCGACGGCGTGTCGCTGGACGTGGCCCCTGGCGAACTGCACGCGCTGATCGGCCCCAACGGCGCGGGCAAGACGACTTTGATCAACCTGCTGTCGGGCGAACTGCGGCCCGATGGCGGCGCCGTGCGCCTGGGCGCCGCCGACGTTTCCCGCGCCTCGGTGCAGGAGCGCGTGGCGCTGGGCATGCTGCGTTCCTATCAGGTGACCTCGGTGTTCGACAGCTACACGGTGCTGGACAACGCCTGCCTGGCGGCCTTGCGCAAGCGCCGCCGGCGCCTGTCGGGCTGGACCGCCTTGCGCGATTGCGCCGACGTGGTCGACGCCGCGACCGAGGCGCTGCGGGCCTGCCAGCTGGAAGACGTGGCCGAGGCGCAGGTGGACAGCCTGGCCTACGGCCAGCGCCGCCAGCTGGAGATTGCCATGGCCTTGGCGGGCGAGCCGTCGGTGCTGCTGCTGGACGAGCCCATGGCCGGGATGAGCGCGGCCGAAAGCGCCGGCGTGATCGCCTTGCTGCAAAGCCTGAAGGGCCGCTACACCATCGTGCTGGTCGAACACGACATGAACGCCGTGTTTGCGCTGGCCGACCGCATCAGCGTGCTGGTCTACGGCAAAGTCATCGCCACCGGCAGCGCGGACCAGATACGCAACCATCCCGACGTGCGCCGCGCCTATCTGGGCGACGACGCCGACGCATAAGGAGCCCCGCCATGTTGAGCATCAGCGGATTGACGGCGGCCTACGGGCATTGCCAGGCCTTGTTCGGCGTAGACCTGGACGTGGGCCAGGGCGAGGTCGTCGGCCTGATCGGCCGCAACGGCATGGGCCGCAGCACCGTCATCAAATGCCTGTTCGGCCTGCTGCCGGCCAGCCAGGGCAGCATCCGCTACGGCGAACGGTCCCTGCGCGGACTGGCGCCGTACCGCATCGGCCGGCTGGGCCTGTCGCTGGTGCCCGAAGGGCGCCAGATCTTCCCGACCCTGACGGTGGAAGAGAACCTGATCGCCACGGCGATACACCGCGGCGGCGGCCGCGGCTGGACGCTGGAACGCGTGTATGAACTGTTTCCGCGCCTGCACGAACGCCGCGCCAACCTGGGCACGCAACTATCCGGCGGCGAGCAGCAGATGCTGGCGCTGGGCCGGGCGCTGATGACCAACCCCAGCCTCTTGGTGCTGGACGAAGCCACCGAAGGGCTGGCGCCGGTGGTGCGCGCCGAAATCTGGCGCGTGCTGGCCCAATTGAAAGCCGAAGGTTTGTCGATGATCGTGGTGGACAAGAACACCACGGCCTTGCTGCGCCTGTCGGACCGCAACGTCATCCTCGACAAGGGCGTGACGGTGTGGCGCGGCAGCTCGGCGGAATTGTCCCAGCGGCCCGACCTGGTGGCCGCCTACGTAGGAGTCTGAGATGAGATTGCAGGACAAGGTGGCGCTGGTCACCGGCGCGGCCGGGGGCATTGGACTGGCGATCGCGCGGCGCTTCGCGGCCGAGGGCGCATACGTGCTGCTGGCCGACCGCAAGGAGGCCGAACTGATGGCCGCGGCCCGCGCCCTGGGCGATCGCGCCGCCGCGCTGGTGGCCGACGTGACCGACCCGGCCGACGCCCAGAAGCTGGCCGACGAGTGCCTGCGGCGCTGGGGCGGCCTGGACATCTGCGTCTGCAACGCCGGCGTGATCCGCGCGGCGGACTTCCTGGACCTGAAGCTGGAATACCTGGATGCGGTCATGAACGTCAACGTGCGCGGCACCTTCCTGGTGGCGCAGGCCGCCGCGCGCGCCATGGTGGCGGGCGGACGCGGCAACGGCGCCATCGTGACCCTGTCCTCGATGACGGCGGAACTGGCGATGCCAGACCAGTTGGCATACGGCGCCAGCAAGGGCGCGGTGCGCCAGATGACCAAGTCGATGGCGCTGTCCCTGGCGCCGCACGGCATCCGCGTCAACGCCATCGGCCCCGGCAGCATCGACACCGAGATCCTGGCCACGATCACCAGCAACCCCGAAGCCCGCCGGACCGTGCTGTCGCGCATTCCGATGCAGCGCCTGGGATCGACCGACGAAGTCGCCAAGGTGGCGGTGTTCCTGGCCAGCGATGACGCCAGCTACGTGACCGGGCAGACGGTGTACGCGGATGGCGGCAGGCTGGCGCTGAACTATACGGTGCCGGTGCAGGAGTAGGGGGCGCGTGCCGACGCCGGATGGGTTTCGACAGCGGGCGGGGCAGGGTGATAAATTTTCGGGCGTCACCTGGAAAACGAACCCTGTCCATGAAAACCGCCGCAATTACCTCCTCCCGGGATAACGCCTGGCTCCAACTGCGCATGGCGCTTTGGCCTGACGCGTCAGCTGCCGAGCATCAGGACGATATGGACGATCAGGTCTGCGCGCCGGACCGGTACGTTCAGTTCCTGGTGCGCGCCGACGACGGGCTCGCGATTGGGTTGGCCGAAGCTTCCATCAGGACGGACTACGTCAATGGAACGGACTCCAGTCCGGTGGCGTTCCTGGAAGGACTGTACGTCATGCCCGAGGCCAGGCGGCAGGGCGCGGCCAGGGCCTTGATTGCTGCCGTCCGGGCATGGGCCAGCGACAGGGGGTGCAAGGAGCTGGCCTCGGATACCGCGCTGGACAATGTCGTGAGCCAGGCCGCGCATGCGCGTCTGGGATTCAGCGAGACGGAGCGGGTCGTCTATTTCAACATGCCGATCTGAGACGCCAACGCGAGCCTCGCATTGCGAGTAAGGTATGGGCTGGAGGCCCTGATTTTCCGGCACCCAGGCCTGTGCCCTTCAGCGGGAACCCGAACACCATGAAGATACTTCGTCCGGCGCTGCGGACCGTTCTTGCCGCAGCCGCATGCACCTTGATCGCCGCTTGCGCGGACAAACCTCCCCAGCAAACCGAGCTGGACTATCGCAGCCGCTCTCCGTCCACGGGGCAGGGCACGAACAACGCGCCTGGATCCTCGGACCAACGCCTGACCATACAATCCGGCGAAGGCGAGCGCCTGAATCTGCCCTGGTTCGTCCGGGATACGCAGGAATGGATCAATAGCAACTGACACATGACCAAGCCCATGACCATGCGATGGATACTCCTGGCGCTTGCCGCGCTGGCGGTGTCGCCCGCCATCAATGCCCAAACCACTTCCAAGCCCGCCGCCTGGACCCCGCCCGGCCCGACCGCATGCAGCTTCTCCGGCTGGACGACGAACGACAAGCCGGCCATCCAGGTGCGCGCGGCGGCATCCGCTCAGGCGGCGGTGCTGGGCAGCCTGCCGACGACGCGCGGCGACGGCCCCGATCCCGAGATCGACTACTACAGCGTGACCTTCGACGTGACCGAGGCGCGCGACGGCTGGCTCAAGATCAGGAACGCCAGCGACGACAAGACCGGCGACGAACAGAGCAAGCCGCGGCCCGTGTATCGGGGCGAGGGTTGGATCGAAGCCGCGGATGCGCAGGTCGGCATCCAGTCGGCGCGAGGCTACGGCCGGCCGGATGCAGGCAGTGAACGTTTGCTGGACCTGGGCGGCGACTGGCTGACCGAGCGCGCCACGCTGCGCGGCATCGTCGCCTGCCAGGGCGAATGGCTGTTGCTGGACTACGAGCTGCGCAACAGCGACACGTTCGAGCCGCTGGCGCCCAAGGACCGCACGCGCGGGCGGGCGTGGTTTCGCGGCATCTGCTCGTCGTCGGAGACGACTTGCGATATGCGGTCGGTGGACAAGTGAGCAGGCGAGTAGGCGTTCGCGCGAGTCCCATTTATTGACATATCGGGAAATCCCGATATCATGACGGCATGGATCTGCTCGAAATATTCAAAGCCCTCTCCAACCGTACGCGCCTTGAGATCCTCAAAGGATTGAAGGACCCCGCGAAGAACTTCCCGCCGCAGGACGAAGGCGATGTTCACACGGTGGGCGTCTGCGTCAGCAGCATCCAGGAAGGCGTGGGGCTGTCGCAGTCCACGGTGTCTGACTACCTGGCGACGCTGCAACGGGCCGGCCTGGTGGAAGCCAGGCGCATTGGTCAGTGGACCTACTACAAGCGGAACGAAGCAACCATACGCGCTCTTGCCGGGCTCATCGGGAAAGAGCTGTAATTTTTTTTGCAGGTAAATATCTGAATTTCCCGATATCCCTATTTTTCGAATCAAGGAAAACCATGAAAGCGATGACACTCCAATCATTCGGCGGCCCGGAGTCGTTCGAACTCCGCGACCTGCCCAAGCCCGTGCCGCAGGCGGGACAAGTCCTGGTCCGGGTACACGCCACCTCGATCAATCCCCTGGATTACCAGGTCCGGCGCGGCGACTATGCCGATCTGGTGCCGCTGCCGGCCATCACCGGGCACGACGTCTCGGGCGTGGTTGAAGCCGTGGGGCCGGGCGTGACGGCTTTCGTTCCTGGCGACGAAGTCTGGTACACCCCGCAAATCTTCGACGGGCCGGGCAGCTATGCCGAGTACCACGTCGCAGCAGAAGGCATCGTCGGCAGGAAGCCGCCCGCGCTCAGCCATCTGGAGGCGGCAAGCCTGAGCCTGGTCGGCGGGACCGCTTGGGAAGCGCTGGTCGTGCGCGCGGGGCTGAGAGTCGGGGAGAGCGTTCTGGTGCACGGCGGCGCGGGCGGCGTCGGCCATGTGGCGATCCAGCTGGCGAAGGCCATCGGAGCTCAGGTGTACACGACCGTGCGCGCAGCCAACGCGGAATTCGCACGCGGCATGGGCGCCGACGGGGTCATCGACTACGAAAAGGAAGACTACGTCGATGCCGTCATGCGCGAGACGGGCGGGCGCGGCGTCGACGTCGTGTTCGACACCATTGGTGGCAATAGCCTGGCGCGCAGCCCCGATGCGCTGGCGCAACTGGGACGGGTCGTCTCGATCGTGGACATCGCCCAGCCGCAAAACCTGATCCAGGCCTGGGGCAAGAATGCGAGCTACCACTTCGTGTTCACGCGGCAGAACCGCGGCAAGCTCGACGAGCTGAGCGCGTTGGTTGCGCGCGGCCAACTACGGCCGCACGTGGGCGCGGTCTATGCGCTTGCCGAGATCCCGCTCGCCCATGCGCGGCTGGAGAGTCCCAATCACGGGGTGCGCGGCAAGATTGCGATTGCCGTTGCGCCCTAGGCTTGGGAGCGGCTGCTTACCAGTTGATGCGCGCCGTCAGCGTGACGTTGCGTTCATCGCCATAGAAGCAGGTGCCGGGGCAGGCGGCCACATAGGTCTTGTTGGCCAGGTTCTTCACGTTCAGGGCGAACTGCCACTTGTCCCATTGATAGCGCAGCGCGGCATCGTACGTGGTGTACGACGGCACCGCCAGGTCGTAGATCTCCTGGCGTCCCACGTAGCGCACGCCGACGCCCGCGCTCAGGCCCGGCACGGAAGCAAAGCGGTAGTCCATCCAGAGCGAGGCCATGTTGCGCGGGACCGAAGCGGGCCGCGAGCCTTCATTGCCCAGATTGCTCTTGGTGACGCGGGCATCCGTCGTTGCCAGCGCCGCCACCAGGTCCAGTTGGCGATTCAGGCTGGCGCGGGCCTCGATCTCGGCGCCCTTCGAACGCACTTCGCCGGTCTGCACCAGGAAGCCCGCGTGGGCGGGATCGCTGGTCAGCACATTGCGTTGCGTGATTTCGTAGAGCGCCACGGTGATGGACGCGTCCACGCCCTTGGGTTCGTACTTCAGGCCGATCTCGTGCTGCACGCCCGTGGTCGGCTTGAAGGGATTGGCGTTGAAGTCCAGGCCCGGGGTGGGCTGGAAGGACTTGCTGTAGCTGTAGTAGGGGGCCAGGCCGTTGTCGAACAGGTACATCAGGCCGGCGCGCGGCGTGAAGGCATGGGAGCTCTCTTCACCCGTACCCGGCCTTGTGTCGGTGCGGACCGAATCGTAGCGGCCGCCCAGCAGCACGATCCAGCGGTCCTTGAACTTGATCTGGTCCTGCGCGTAGAAGCCCAGTTGGCGCATGCTGTTTTCGGAATAGTTGGCGGGGCCAAGATTCGGCCGGGCGCCATAGACGGGCTTGTACAGATCGATCGGCGCGATGCTGCCGAACTCCTGGGAACGCGTGAATTCGCTCTTGCTCCAGTCGATTCCGAACAGCAGCGTGTGTTCGACGCTGCCGTGGCGCAGCTTGCCCAGCAGCTGGTTGTCCACGGCGAGTCCCTTGTCTGTGTCGTAACGGGTTATGGCATAGCGATTGCCCAGGGCGGGGGTCGACGGATTCACGCGCGCGCTCACGGCGGCATACTGGTTGTCGGCCTTGTGTTCGTAGGCCAGCAGGTTCTGTTTCACCTGCCAGTCGTCGTTCAACCGGTGTTCGAGCAGGTAGCCCAGGGTCGTGCCCTTGACGACATAGCGGTCGAAGCCGGGTTCGCCGACGAAGCGGGAGCGCGATATGGGGCCGTTGGGATTGGATAGCAGCGTGCCTTCCAGCGGTTTGCCTGAATCGTAGGGGCTGTCGGTCCGGCTGTAGCTGGCCAGGAGCGTGATCAAGGTGGCGTCGCTGATCTGCCACTCCAGCGCGCCGGCAAGCGACCTGCGGTCATTGTTGATGTAATCGATCATGGTGTCGCTGTCGCGCGCCAGTCCAGTGAGGCGGTAGCGCACGTTTCCGTCCTCCGTCACCGGGCCGCCCAGGTCCATGGCGATCTGCTTCTTGTTCCAGCTGCCTGTCTGCAATTCGAATTCGCGCAAGGGTTCCGCCGTGGGGCGCTTGCTGACCAGGTTGATGATGCCGCCCGGCGCGGCCTGGCCGTACAGGATCGAGGCCGGCCCCTTGAGCAGTTCGATGCGCTCGAAGTTGTAAGGCTCGATCGCGCCGCTGAGCGAATTGATGGGGAACTTGGTGCCGTTCAGATACAGCGGGGCCGCGCCCGTGATGTTGAAGCCGCGGACCGTGAAGCGGGTGCCTATGTGCCTGAGCGCTCCGCCTTCCAGCGACATGACGCTGGCGGTGTAGCCCAGCGCCTGGTCGAGCGAGTCCGCAGCCTGCGCGACGACCTGGTCGCGCGGAACCACCGATACGGACTGGGGCGTTTCGTGCAGCGGCGTGTCGGTCTTGGTGGCGGTCGCGCTGCGGTGGGCGACGAATCCCTGCACCGGGCCGGAGGCGGACTCATGGATGCCCGTGACCGTGACCGCGGGCAAGGTCTGCGCGGATTCCTGGCCCGTCTGCCCGCCGGGCAGCGGGCGCAGCACGTAGCCGCCATTCGGCTGCAGGCGGGCCGCCAGTCCGGTGCCTGCCAGCAGCCTGGCCAAGCCCTCGGACGCCTGGAAGCTGCCTTGCAGGCCGGAACTGCGCTTGTCCGCGATATCGCTGGCCGAATAGGACAGCATCAATCCGCTTTCGAGCGCATAGCGGGTCAGCGCGCTTTCCAGCGGGCCGGCGGGGATCGCGTAGGTCCTGGCGCTGGCTTGGGCCAGGACAGGGTGCGTGCCGGCGCTCAAGGCGACGCCCGTTGCCGTGAACCAGAAGGCGCGGCTTGCGGCCAGCGCCAGAGTGCTGCGGGTAAGGAGGCGCGCAGCGCGCCGAGACAGGCGGTAGTCCATGAGAGATACGGTTTCCGGTAGAAAAATGTGGCTTCTATTAGGTTTGCCACTTGAGAATCGGAAACCCCTCACGTTTGCCCAAAAAATCAGGCGGATGTCTTGCGCATCGCGGCGCTAGATCGTGCGCAGGCGCACGGTGACCCAATACCGCGTCATCCGGTCGACTACGATCGGATGAGTCCGGCGCAGCATGTCCAGCACCCGGTCGGTGTCGTCCAGCGGATAGACGCCGGAAACCTTCAGGCGGCCGGCATCGGTATCGCAGGACAGCCGGCCGGGCATGTACCGCGCAAGTTCAGCAATGAAATCGGACAGAGGCATGTCCTGCGCGACCAGCATGCCCACGGACCATGAGGCGTCACGCGGGCTGGAGGGGCGGCTGGGCCCCATCGAGTCTTGGGTGAACGAGGCCTGTTCGCCAGCATGGATAAGGCGCGGCGCGTCCACATCTAGCGCGGGACGGATTTCCACTGTGCCCTCGAACACCGCGACGTGGCTGCGGCCTGGGAACTGGCGCACGCTGTAGCGGGTGCCCAGGGCCCGCACGCGGCCCTGGGCCGTCTCCACGATGAAGGGGCGTCCGGCAGGGGAGACCGGATCGGGAGCGGTGGCGACGAGTATCTGGCCGCGCAGCAGCCGGACCAGGCGCTGCGCGCCATCGAAGCGCACGTCGATGGCGCTTCCGGTGTCCAGGTCGATGCGGCTGGCGTCGGCCAGCGTGATGCCTTGGCGTTCGCCGGTACGCGTGCGATAGTCGGACTGCCAGTCTTGCCAGCCGCGCCACAGGCTGTCGCGCGCCAGCCAGGCGCCGCCGCCGGCGAACAGGGCCAGGGCCAGCGTCTTGACGGCGCGGCGGCGCGCCCGGCCGCCTCGTTCATCATGCGCCAGCGTGCCGCGCACCAGCGGCGTGTTCAATTCCCGCAGTTGCTGGCCGAACGTCTCGATGTGCCGCCAGGCGCGCTCATGGTCGGGATGTGCCTGGCGCCAGCGTTGGCAGGCTTCGCGCGTGGCGTTGCTGGCATCGGCGGCTTGCAGTGCGACCAGCCATTCCACGGCGCGCAGGCTGACACTCGCGGGCAGCGGCGGGCCGTCCAGCAGGGGAAATGCGGTCGGGCTCGGGTCCGTGGAGGCGATGGGCATGGCGGTGTGGGTCGCGGCCGCGGGAGGGCGGCGATCAGGCGCCGAAAAAACAAAGGTGCGCCGCTTTTGCGATATGGCGCTGCACGGTAGCGAGCGAGACGTTCAGCGTTGCGGCGATGTCCGCCTGCTTCATGCCTTCAAGCTGCGAGAGCAGGAATGCCTGGCGCACCGGCGCGGCCAGCGTATCCAGGCGGCGGTCCAGTTCGATCAGCGTCTCGAGCAGGATGGCGCGCGTCTCGGGGCCCGGCGCTTCCCGCTCCGGCAGGTTGGCCAGGCTGGCCAGATAGGCCTCTTCGATCCTGCGGCGCCGCATGAAATTGGACACCACGCCCTGCGCCACCGTGGTCAGCAGCGCGCGCGGTTCGCGCACCGCGACGGTCTCGCCCCGGACCAGCAGACGCATGAACGTATCGTGTGCGAGATCGGCCGCGTCAGAAGAATTGCCCAGCCGCCGCCGCAGCCAGCCCTTCAGCCAGCCATGGTGATTCGCGTACAGCACATCGATGCCCTGGGGCGGCACTGCAAACTCGGTCGCGGACATGCGGCCCTCCGGCTCGTCGCGGGCCAGGAGGAAACCGGTGCCCGGAAATAATGAGAATCATCCGCATTCTAAGATGAGTCGCGACGCGCCGACAAGAGGCCGGAGAGCAAGGAGCCGGTGGCGGTTCTTCTCGATCCGGCCTGGCAAGGCTCCCGATTGATTGAAGCGTAGAAGAGGGCAGCGGAGGCAAACCTTCAAACCGCGCCGTGCGCGGCGATGTTCCGATACTGTCCTTTGAAATACAGCAACGGCTGCGTGGAAGCAGCTTCTTGCAGATCCAACGCTTTCACTTCGCCAATCACGATCAGGTGATCGCCTGCGGCGTGTTCGGCATAGATCTCGCAATCAAGCCAGTGCAGGCTGCCGGCGATGATGGGATTGCCGAGCGGCGATTCCTGCCACGCGACTTCGTGCCACTTGTCCGTGCCGCGCTGGGCGAATTGGTTGGAAATCCTGACTTGCTCGTCTGACAGGATATTGACTACGAACCGGCCTGCCCGGCGAATCTTGGGGTAGCTGGCCGAACTGGTCATCACATTGAACGACACCAGCGGCGGATTCATCGAAACGCTATGGAACGACTGGCAGGTGAAGCCTATCGGCTCGCCTTCGATGTGCGACGTTATTACCGTGATGCCGGACGCGTAGTGCCCGAGAGCTTCGCGAAAGCGCCTGGGCTCGATCGCAGTACTGGAAAGTGACATAGTGGGGGTTGAATACTGGGTGCAGCTCGATTTGGTCGCCGCGAGCCGCTCGCGACGACCATTTCCGCCTGGGAATCAGTTCGAGAGTTCCCTGCGGACGATTTCAGCGCCGGCGCTCAAGGCGCTCAGCTTGCCTCGTGCGACTGCGCGGGACAGAGGAGCCATGCCGCAGTTGGTGCAAGGATAGAGCTTGTCGGCATCGACAAATTGCAGCGCCTTGCGCAGGGTGTCGGCGACTTCCTCGGGAGTTTCAATGGTATTGGTCGCCACATCGATGGCGCCGACCATCACCTTCTTGCCCCGAATCAGCTCGATCAGATCCATGGGAACGCGAGAGTTCTGGCATTCCAGCGAGACGATGTCGATACTGGATTTTTGCAGCTTGGGAAAAGCCTCTTCGTATTGCCGCCACTCCGATCCTAGCGTTTTCTTCCAATCCGTATTGGCCTTGATGCCATAGCCATAGCAGATGTGGACGGCGGTTTCGCACTTGAGCCCTTCAATGGCTTTTTCCAGCGTGGCCACGCCCCAATCATTCACTTCGTCAAAGAACACGTTGAAGGCGGGCTCGTCAAACTGGATGATGTCGACGCCAGCAGCCTCCAGTTCCCGGGCTTCCTGATTGAGAATCTTGGCGAATTCCCACGCCAGCTTTTCGCGGCTTTGATAGTGGCCGTCGTAAAGCGTATCGATCATCGTCATGGGACCCGGCAAGGCCCATTTGATCGGTTGCTTGGTCTGCTGGCGCAAGAACTTGGCGTCTTCGACGAACACGGGCTTGCGGCGCGCCACGGCGCCCACGACCGTCGGCACGCTGGCATCGTAGCGGTCGCGGATCCTGACCGTCTTGCGGTTCTCGAAATCAACGCCTTCCAGGTGCTCGATAAACGTCGTCACGAAATGCTGACGCGTTTGTTCGCCATCGCTGACGATATCGATGCCGGCGTGCTGCTGTTCCTGCAGAGACAAACGCAGCGCATCCTGCTTGCCTTCGGCCAAGCCCTCGTCCTGCAATTTCCAGGGAGACCAGAGTTTTTCAGGTTCTGCGAGCCAGGAGGGTTTAGGCAGGCTGCCGGCAGTGGAAGTAGGTAGCAATTTTTTCACAATAGATGCCTTGGTGCTTTTGATGATCAAAGAGGGGTGTTTGCGGACCACTGCTCAAGAATCGCCTGGTATGGTTTGATGAAATGCTCTTCGACAAACCGTCCCTGCTCTATAGCCAGCTGGCTACGCTCCTCTCGGTCATAGACAATCCGGGTCAACGAATAATCCTGGTGCTTCAAACTGGGCTGATAGGATCTTCCGGCCGCGGAATTCGCGTTGTAGATCTCTGGCCGGTAAATCTTCTGGAAAGTGTCCATCGTGCTGATGGTGCTGATGAGCTCAAGATTGGTGTAGTCGCTCAGCAAATCGCCGGAAAAATAAAAAGCCAAGGGCGCGGCGCTGTTCGGCGGCATGAAGTAACGAACCTTCATCCCCATCTTCTTGAAATATTCATCCGTCAGCGAGTATTCATCCTGCTGGTATTCCACGCCCAGTACGGGGTGCTGATTTTCAGTCCGATGATAGGTCTTGCTGCTGGATACGCTCAGGCATATGACGGGCGGCTTGCTGAAGTGCTCTTTGTAAGTGCTTGAATTTACAAAGCACTTGAACAGCTTGCCGTGGAGGTCTCCAAAATTGTCCGGAGTGCTGAACGTGGCTTGATTCTTGGTGTGTTCCAGCAGCAGCACGCTGAAGTCGTAATCCCGCACATACGAGGAGAAGTTGTTCCCTACGATGCCTTCAATGCGCTCGTTGGTCTTGCTGTCGACGATGCTGGTCTTCAGTATTTCGATCAAGGGGAGGGCATTGCCGCTGCTTGCGCCGTCTATGCTCATCTCGACGGAAATGATCTCAAGGTTGACGGCATAGCGGTCGCCCTTGGGATTGTCCCAATGCGCCAAGGCATTGAAGCGATTGTCAATCATCCGGAGGGTGTTGCGCAGGTTCTCCTGGCGACTCGTGCCCCTGGCCAGATTGGCGAAGTTGGTCGTGATCCGCGTATTGTCTGAAGGACGATAGTCCTCATCGAAACAAATGCTCTTGATGGCAAATGCAAACTCGTTACTCATGGTGCTCTGCTGCCCTGAATCCTGGATAAAACCCGCGTCTATTTCCTGCTTTTTCAGCGCTGCTTTTTTTATTCAGCAGTCTTGACATTGACGATATAGGAGGCGTAGTTTATGTCGGGCTATCCATGAATAAAAGTGAATTGATCTCATGAAGCCATTAGCTTCATTCATGGATGGATTTGCGGTCGATCGGTCTCGGATCCGACCGCCTGGCGAGCAGACGCTACCGTGAAGAATCAAGCCGCGGCGGGCCTTTTGGCTTGTTCAATGAATGCACGCAGGTAGTCGATTCCCACATCCGCCTCGCGAGCGCCCAGATAAATGTGCTTGGCAATGCCTTTCTTGCCCAGCCGGACTGGCACCACATTCATGGTGTCCGCGTACTCCAGCACCAGCCAGCGTGGCAACGCCGCCACCCCGCGGCCGCTGGCGACCATCTGCAGCATGATGTCCGTGGTCTCGATGGCCTTGTGCCGCCTGGGCGTGATGCCGGCCGGCGTCAGGAACATGTTGTAGATGTCGAGCCTGTCGACCGGCACCGGATAGGCCACCAGCACTTCGTTGGAGAGTTGTTTGGGGGTGACGTACTCCTCCCGGGCGAGAGAATGGTTGCCAGCGACGACCAGCACCTGTTCGTAGTCGAATACAGGCTCGAACACGAGTCCGGGCTTGTTCAGCGGATCGGGTGTGACCAGCAGGTCGATTTCGTAGCCGAACAGCGCCCCGATGCCCCCGAACTGGAATTTCTGCTTCACATCCACGTCCACATCCGGCCAGGCCGCCAGATACGGGGAGACGATCTTCAGCAGCCACTGGTAGCAGGGATGGCATTCCATGCCGATGCGCAGCGACCCGCGCTCCCCCTGGGCGAACTGGCGCAGACGCTCTTCGGCCAGAGCCAGTTGCGGCAACACCCGGTTGGCCACCGCCAACAGGTATTGACCGGCTTGGGTGAGTCGCAGGCTGCGGCCTTCACGCAGCCAGATGTCGGTCCCCAGTTGCTGCTCCAGCTTCTTCATGCTGTGGCTCAGGGCCGACTGCGTCACGTGCAGGACGCCTGCGGCGGCAGTCAGCGAACCCTGCTTTTCGACCTCCTGCACGATGGATAGATGGATACGATCAAGCATGATGAAAATTCATGGTTTATTGAGATAAAACCATTCTACTTAATCGTTTCGCCCTATCAGAAGGTCCCGCGTACCGTCAGCGTCGCGTTGCGCGGTTCACCATAGAAGCTGCCCCATCCCGGCGCGCCTATCGTCTGGTAGTAGGTCTTGTCGAACAGGTTGTTGACGTTCAATGCCGCCGACCAGTTCTTGTTGATCTTGTAGCCGATGCGCGCATTCCAGACGGCGTAAGGCGCCTGCGAGACCCGCACCGAGCGGGTTTCCGTGTAGCTGCCGGTCTGGTAGTTCACGCCGCCGCCCAAGGTCCATGCCGACCATTCGCCGGGCAGGCGGTAGTCGGACCACAGGCGCAGGATGTGCTTGGGCGTTACCGTGCGTCCGAAGTTGGTGCTTGATACCTCGGTGTCGTCCAGGAACTTCAGGGTGTTGAAGGTGTAGCCGGCAAACAGCTGCCAGCCGGGGGCCACCTCGCCGCTGATTTCGGCGTCCACGCCCTGGCTGCGCACCTTGCCGCTGGACAGATAGCAGATGTCGCCCACGGAGCATGCGCTGACCAGGTCTTGCTGGGCGCGGTTCTTCTGGTCGACGCGGAAGAGGGCGATCGAGGCGTTGACCCGGCCGTCGAGCAGTTCGCCCTTGATGCCCGCTTCATAGTTCTTGCCCAGGATGGGGTCCAGTATCTGGCCCGACGCGTCCACGGCGTTCTGCGGTTCGAAGATCTCCGCAAAGCTGACGTAGCCGGACCACTGGGGATTGAAGGCGTAGATCAGGCCGCCGTAGGGCGTGACGACGCCATTTTCCTTGTAGGGGTCGGTGTACTGCTTGCCATCGTCCCGGTACTTGCCGGTGTTCTCGTACCAGCTGACGCGGGCGCCCGCCACCAGCGTCAACGGATCGGCCAACTTGAAGCGGCCGACGCCGTAGACGCCGGTCTGCTTCATCGTGATGACGGTCGCGGCACCGCGGTAGGCGTTCTCGCGCAGCCAGTCATCCGTGGGTTCGGGCACGTGGTGATCCGGATCCCAGACGTTCACGGCGCGGTTCAGGCGCGCAGTCGCGAAATCGTTCTTGCTGGTCAGTTCGTTGATGCTGGCGCCCACGCTGATCGAGTGCTTGCGGCCCAGCGCCTCAAACGCGCCGTCCACGTTCAGGTTGAGCGCCTTGTTGTGCGTGGAGAAATCGAAGATGCCGGCGTACATCGTCGGCCCGAGCCCGGTGGCCGGATTGACCGCGCCTTCGGTGAAGGCGTATTTGGAATCGTTGGACTCCTGGGTGGAAGTCCCGGTAAGTTTCAGCGACCAGTCCTGGTTGAAGCGGTGCGTGAGTTCGGCGAACACCGTGGTCTGCTTGCCGTTCCAGCGGTTCCAGTCTTGCGAGAGCGAGGTCGAACGCTTCAGCCCGATGTCGTCGCCGTTGGTGTAGTGGGGCAGGCCGTGGAAGAACGGCGTGGATCGCAGTTCTTCGTAGCTGATGCCGCCGGTCAAGGTGGTGGCGGGTCCCAGGTCGTAGCTCAGTACGCCGTACAGCACGCCGGTGCGGCTGTCGGCGTTGTCGTAGAAGTATTCCCGGTCGTTGTAGCTGGCCACGGCGCGGCCGCGCAGGGAGCCTGACGCGTTCAAGGGGCCGGTCGCATCGATGTCGGCGCGATAGTTGTTCCAGGAGCCGCCGCTGGCCAACAGCTGCACCTGGTTTTCGGCCAGTGGGCGCTTGCGCACCAGGTTGACCGCGGCGCTGGGCGAACCGGCGCCCTGCAGCAGGCCGGTGGCGCCTCGGATGATTTCCACGCGGTCCAGGATCACGGTGCTGCTGGTGAAGCTGTTGGCCTGGGGGTAATAGAACGCGCGGTTGACGCCGTCGAACTGATAGCTGTCGACCCGGAAGCCGCGCGAGAACACATAGTTTCCGCCCATCGGGCTCTTGTAGAGCGTCATGCCGGTGCTGTTGGCCAGCACGTCGTCCAGCGTGTTGGCGTTCTGGTCGTCCATGCGCTGGCGCGTCACCACGGTGACCGACTGCGGGATCTCTTTCAGGGTCTGCTCGCCCTTGCCTATGGTCACGATCCCGCTGGTATAGCTGCCCGTGCCTTCCGTGACGGCCGGGTCGGCCATGCCCGTCACCGTGACTGGCGCGAGAGTGGTCGCGTCTCCTTGCGGAATGCGGCGCAGGTGATAACCCTCTCCGTTGGCGTTGGCCACGGCTTGCAGGCCCGTGCCTGCAAGCAGGCGCGTGAGGCCCTGTTCCGCGGTGTAGCGGCCCGTAAGCCCTTGCGTCATCACCCCGCGGGTCAGCGTCGGCGACGCGGCCACGGTGATGTTGGCGGCGACTCCGAACTGGCCCAGCGCTTCATCCAGCGGCGTAGGGGCGATGGCGAAAGCGACCCCTTGCGCGGTCGCGGGCTGAGCCCAGGACGCGGCGGGCGCGGCGAATGGAGCCATTGCGGCCAAAGCCAGATGGACGGCAAGGCGCAAGCGCGCCGGACCTGCCCCGGGCGTCTGGGGCGCGGCAAGAGTAGAGGGTGTATGGCGTGCTGCCATGAGGGCTTCCTGGTTCGTCGATGGGTAGGGCCAGACCGCGGGCGCCTCGGGTCTGTCTCTATGTCTAACGAACCACATCCGAAAATCTTCGCTGGCGTTACAAATTTCCCGGGAGAGCACCCGGGTTGCGGCTCCGCGCGTCAGGCGCGATCGACGCTGACCCAATAGCGCGTGCGGTATCGCAGCCTCAGGTCGAGTACGCCGGCCAGCACTTCCAGCGCCCGGTCGGTGTCGTCGATGCGGAAGGCCCCCGTGACTTCGAGGTCCGCCACCCTGGGGGCGCAGCGCAGGATGCCGACGCGATAGCGTCCCAGTTCCGCGAGGAACTGATCCAGCCGCATGCGGTTCGCGACCAGCATGCCTGCGGCCCAGGCAGGCTCGGTGCCGTCGACCCGGGTTGCGGGAGACAGCGTGCGGTCGTTGAATTCCGCCTGTTCGCCGGCATGCACGGTCCGCCCGGCGGGGTCCACGCGCACGGCCCCTTCAAAGACGGCAAGACGCGTCGAGCCATCGTTGTCGTCCAGTTGGCGCACGGCAAAGCGCGTGCCGAGCGGCGTGAGCAGGCCGTGCCGGGTCTGCACGCTGAAGGGGCGTCCAGCGCCATCCGCGGCCGTCGCGATCAGGATTTCTCCGCTGCGCAGTGTGACGCGGCGTTGCTGCGCGTCGTAGCGCAGCGCCACCGCGGTATCGGTGTTCAGGGTCAGGAGGGTGCCGTCGGGCAGGGTCATGGTCCGCTGCTCGCCGGTGGCGGTGCGATAGACGGTGCTGCCTTCCCACCAGCCCTCGCGCGCGCCTGCCCATGCCAACGTGCCCAGGCAGAAGCCGCCGGCCGCCCATTTCATGACGCTGCGGCGCGAACGCTGTTCGCAGTAGCGCAGGATGGTCTGGCTGGCGGCGCCCTCGGATACTGTGGTGGCATTGATCTCGCGCCCGATGCCCTGGAGGCGTTGCCACGCGAGCTCGTGGCGCACGTCTGCCTGGCGCCATGCCGCACAGGCGGCCTGCGTGGCCGCGTCGGGGGCATCCCCGGTCCGCATCATCCATCGCGCCGCCTGCCTGATGATGTCGGGATGCAGCCGTTCGGCCTGGGCGGCGTTCATGTGTACAGCACCGCGTAGCAATGCTCCCAGGCCTTGACGATGTCGCGCTGCACGGCCGCCACCGAAATATCGAGTTGCCGGGCGATGTCGCGGTAGGGCAGGCCTTCCACCTGCGCCAGCACGAAGACCCGGCGCGCCCGTGGCGGCAACTGCTCCAGCATGCGGCATACGGCGTTCAGCGCTTCCATCACCAGCGCGTGCGTTTCGGGGCTGGGCTCGACGGCCTCGTTGCGCGATGCCAGCGTTTCCAGATAGGCCTGTTCCACGGCGCGGCGGCGCGACTGGTCGATCAGAAGACGCTTGGCGACGGTGGTGAGAAAGCCGCGCGGCTCGGCAAACGCCGCGCGCGACTCGCTGCGCATGACGCGTTCGAAGGTGTCGTGCGCCAGATCCGCGGCGTTTTCGGTATTGCCGCTGAGCCGGCGGCGCAGCATTTGCACGAGCCAGCCGTGATGCTCTCGATACAGGCTGACGAAGTCGTCGGAGGAGGCAAAGTCGGCGGGGGGCAAGGGGGGGGCCGTTCAAATGCTAATGGGAATGATTGCTAATTGTATAGGATCGTCATTCCAGGTGTTCCCCACGATGTCGCGCCGCATTGGCCAGGTCCGCAATCGGCGCCAGCAGCGCCCGATCAAAACGCTCCAGCGCCGCGCCCGCGCGCAATCTTGCAGGCCAATCGGAATGCGTCAGCGCGCCGCGTCCGAGCGAGACGAAGTCTGCCTCCTGCCGCGCCATCATCGCATCGGCCGCCATCGGGTCATGCAGCGACCCGTTGGCCAGTACCGGGACCGCAACGTGCTGCCGCGCCAATGCCGCGAGGCTTGGACCCTGATCTCCAAAAGCCGGACGCCAAGCCTCGAACTCGGTCGTGTGCAGGTAGTCGATGGGCTGCGCGCCCAGCGTGCGGTAGATCTGCGCCGCATCGGCCTCGCCGCCTTCCCACTTGTGGCTGAAGTCATTGACCTTGCCCTGCGAGCTGCGCACGCCCACGACATAGCGCGGTCCGGTAGCCCGGCGCACGGCCTGGATGACCTCCACCGTCAAGCGCAGCCGGTTGTCCAGGCTGCCGCCATAGCGGTCCGCGCGCAGATTGGTGTAGCTGGTGAGGAACTGGTCCAGCAGGTAGCCGTTGGCGCCGTGGATTTCGACGCCGTCGAAGCCGGCCTCCTGCGCTCTGCGCGCAGCCTGGGCAAAGCCATCGATGGCCTCTGCGATGTCCTTGTCCGACATGGCTTCGGGCATCCGGTACGGCCCGTCGCCCCTATAGAACGCCATTTGCTGTCCCTTGGGCTGTACGGCCGACGGACCCTTGGTCGTGCCGCAATGAGGATTGCCCTGCGACAGCGCGCCCGCATGCATGAGCTGCGCGATGATGCGGCCGCCGTGCGCGTGCACGCGGTCGACCACGGTGCGCCAGGCGTCGCGCTGCGCGTCGTCGGTCAGGCCGGGCTGGAACAGGTAGCCCTGCGCATGCGCCCGGTCGGTGTAGATGCCCTCGGTGATCACCAGGCCGAAGCCGCCGGCTGCGAAGGCTTGGTAGTAATCGGCCATTTGCGACGTGGCGCGGCCATCTTCCGTGGCGCTGACTCGAGTCATGGGGGCGACGGCGAGACGATTGGCCAGGGTCAAGCCCCTTTCCAGCTGTAGCGGCGCGAACAGTCCGACCTGCGCAGCATCGTTCGTACGATAGTCGAGCGCGCCCATGTCAACGGCCCTCCTGCGGACGCACGGCGGCGATGGCCTCGATCTCGATCATGGCGGCCGGGTCGTAGAGCGCCTTGATCTCGGCGATCGTGTCGGCGGGGTAGGGGGCCGAGAAGTGGCGGCGGCGCAGCGTGACCACGTCCTGGAAGTCCCCCATGTCGGTGACGAAGATGGTGACCTTGATGACGTCCTTCAGGCTGGAGCCGCCGGCTTCCAGCGCGCGGCGCAAGTTCAGGAAGGCTTGTTCGCCTTGAGCCAGAAAGCCGCCCTCGACGATCTTGCCGTCATCGCCGGCGCCCGCCTGGCCGGAGATGAACAACAGGTTGCCGAACTGGATGCCCTGCGACAGCAGGAAGGGTTCGTAGTTGTCGGGCTGGGTGACGACGCGCTGTAGCATGATGCGATTTCCTTCATTTATGGTTTGGAGGTGAATCAGCGCGAAAATCGCTGACTCATGTCGTAAATGTAGGAATATTCAGCGATGCTGACAAAGGTTCATTTATCAGCTATAAGATGAGAAAATCTCATCCATGATCATGCAACGCCGATCTCTTCCGCTCTCCGGACTGCGCGTATTCGAGGCCGCCGCGCGCCTGGGCAGTTTCAAGGCCGCGGCCGAGGAACTGGCCGTGACGCCGACCGCCGTCAGCCATCAGATCCGCGCGCTGGAAGCGCAGACCGGGCTGGTGCTGTTCGACCGCCACGTGCGCAGGGTGTCGTTGACCGAGGCGGGCGCGCAGCTCTATCCCGTGCTGCGGGATGGCTTCGATGCCTTCGAGGCGGCGCTGGCGCGCCTGACGCAGCAGCGCACGCGGATGCAGGTGAGCATCTCCGCGACCAACGCCTTCACGGTGAAGTGGCTGGTGCCGCGCATGGCGGATTTCCGCGGCAAGCATCCCGGCATCGACCTGCAGCTGCAGGCCAGCGACGACGTGGTCGATTTGCGATCGGCCGCGGTCGACATCGCGATCCGCTATGGCCGCGGGCCGTATCCGGGCCTCGTCGCGCAGCCGCTGTTCACGGACCGGTTCGCGCCCGTGGCGAATCCGCGGCTGGGCGTGGCCTCACCGGACGATCTGGCCGGCGTGCCGTTGATCCGTTTCAACTGGAAGCGGTCCCATCCGGACAATCCGACCTGGGAGCGCTGGTTCGAGGTTGCGCGCCGTTCCCTGCCGCGGCAGGCGAGCCAGCTGCGCTTTTCCGATGAGGGCCATGCCATACAGGCGGCGGTGGCCGGCCATGGCGTGGCGCTGGTCAGCCTGGCGTTGATAGCGGAAGAGCTGGAAGCGGGCCATCTGGTGCAGCCCTTCGGCCCGGTGATCGCCGGGCATACCTACCATCTGGCCATGCCCGCCGACCGGCCGCCCTCGGCGCCTGTCCAGGCCGTGGCGCAATGGTTGCGCATGCAGGCGGCGGCGCACGAGCCGGGTCGCAAGAAAGCGTAGGCGGGCTGATCGGGAGCCTGGTTCGCGGTTGTCAGCGAGCCGCTTTTGCAAGCACTTCCATGGCGGCTGCCTTGGCGCGGCCGAACTCCGCATGGTCGTCCATTGACGCGGCGACGTTGGCGTATGCCTGGTAGGCCAGTAGCTCCATGACCAGTTTCGCCTCGTCGGCGTCGGCCGCGATTTGCCCTTGCGCCCGGGCTTCGCGGATCAATTCGTGAAGACGCGCGCGTCCTGCCTCGCGGTATTGCTGGATGGCGTCGCGCAGGGGGCCGGGACGCGCACGATACTCGCTGCTTACCGCAGTGATGACGCAGCCGCCCGGCAGCTGGCGGGTCTCCACGAAGTCGAACCAGCCGGTCATCAGGGCGCGCAGCCGCGTCAGCGGCGTGCGCTTGCGCATGGCCGGTTCGACGACCTGGGTCTGGTACAGGCCTATCGCATGGGCCAAGGCCGCCAGTTGCAGGTTTTCCTTGTCGCCGAACAGAACCTGAAGATTGCTTTTCCCCACTTCGGCCATGTCGGCCACCTGGCCGAAGGTGAGGCCGCCCAGTCCTTCGACGGAGAGGAGCTTTACGGCTTCGTCCAGCACGCGGGTGCGCGCGCGCTCGCCGCGCAAGCGGCGGCCATCGGTTGGGGGAGAGGGGGGCAACGGGTTCATCGGACCTTGTTTTTCTGCTTGCACGGGTTTCATTCTTTCACGATACTATAAATACGATCGTACATATATAAATGTAAAGAATGAACCCTGAATCCGCGTTGCAAGCTGAAAAGAACCTCCCCTGGCGCGCCCTCGCGGTGCTGTTGACGGGCAACTTCGTGACGATCCTGGATCTCTTCATCGTCAATGTCGCGTTGCCCAGCATCCAGAGCGGCTTGTCGGCATCCGATACCGATCTGCAGCTGATCGTGGTGGCTTACGCATTGGCTTATGGCCTGTGCCTGATCAATGGCGCGCGTTTGGGCGATCTGTTCGGGCGGCGGCGCTTGTTCCTGGCCGGCATGGGGCTGTTCACCGTGGCTTCGGCGCTATGCGGGGTGGCGGTCACGCCGTGGCAGCTCATCCTGGCGCGCGCCTTGCAGGGGGTGGGGGCGGGCGTGCTGATGCCGCAGGTGCTGGCTTCGATCAGGGTGGTGTTCGAGGGCGAGGCGCGCAGGCGCGCGTTCGGCATCATGGGCGCGGTGCAGGGCGTGGCCGCAAGCATCTCGCAGCTGCTGGGCGGCATGCTCATCACGCTGAATCCGCTGGATCTGGGGTGGCGGCTGGTGTTTCTCATCAACGTGCCGATAGGCATTGCCGCGTTGCTCGCGGGGCGCCGGGCGCTTCCCGAATGGCGCGCGCCGGTTCCGACGCGGGTGGACCTGCGCGGCGCGCTTGCGGGCGCTGCCGGGCTGGCCCTTATCCTGGTGCCTGTCATGGAGGGACGAGAGCATGGCTGGCCCTGGTGGTCGCTTGCCGGGCCTGTGCTGGCGTTGGGCGTGCTGGCGTATTTCGTCCGCTATGAGAAAACGCTGGCCCGGCGCGGTGGCGTGCCTGTGCTGGATATGGCGCTGTTTGCCAACCGGCCATTCGTGGCTGGCATAGGCGCGGTGTTCTTCTTTTTTTCAGCCATCAGTTCGTTCTTCTTCGCGTTGACGCTGCTGTTGCAGTTCGGGCTCGGATTCGCGCCGCTGGCGGCGGGCGCCGTGTTCACGCCTTCGGCGCTGGCGTTCTTTGGCGCGTCGCTTGCCGGTCCGAAACTGGCCGCCCGCCATGGACGCGGGGCGCTGCTGTTCGGTGTGCTGGTCTTCACCGCGGGCTTGGCGCTGTCTGCGGTTACCGCCGCGACGCAGCCCCAGAACCTGGCGCTGCTGGTGGCCTCGCTGGTGCTGAATGGCGCAGGGCAAGGGCTGGTGATCCCGCTGGCATTCAACGCCATTCTGGGTTCGGTGCAGGAGGAGCAGGCCGGCATGGCTTCCGGCATGCTCAGCACCTTGCAAGTCGTGGGGACTTCCACCGGCGTGGCGGCGGTGGGCGGCGTTATCTTCACAATGCTCGAGGCCGCGGGAAGCCTGTCCGCCGGCGATGGCGCATCGGTCCATGGGCGGGCGCTGGCGGCGGCCATGCTTTACAACATTGCCGCCGCGCTGCTCAGCCTCGTCCTTTTCAGGCTGGCGACGCGCCGATAGGCGCCAAGAATCCGTCCCAGCATTCCCGGGTGAACTCATACAACGCATCCTGCGCCGTCAACGGCGTGCGCCCTGCCAGCCGGGCCAGCGCGTAGTGTCCCTGGCGCTGCGGGTCGGACGGGATCGGCACTTCGACCAGCAGGCCGGCTTCCTGCTGCTGGCGCGTGACGCAGATCACGCCCAATAGCAAGGCGTCCGTGCGCAGCGCCAATTCCACCAGCGCGTCCAGATTCTCGCAGCGGTGCGTGACCATTTGTTCCGGCGCGCCGCCTGGCCCCAGGGTTTCCGCCAGCCGCAGCGAGACTTCCGGGCTGAGAGTGGTGGACGCCACGGGGTATTGGCGGATTTGTTCTATGCCTGGCCGCTTGTGGGCGAGGATGGGATGGCCCTTGCGGCAGACCAGGCCCGCGCGCAGCGCAGGCAGGGCGCGGGTTTCCAGGTCGGCCGCGTCATACAGCATGCGGGCGTCGCAGACCATGGCGTCGATGCGTTCGTCGCGCAGCATTTCCAGCAAGGCGGCGGTGGCGCCCAGTTCGACGCCCACGCGCACCTGGGGATGGCGCTCGGCCATGTGGGCCAGGAAGGGCGACAGCAGCAGGGACGCGGGCGCCGGGCTCAGCCCGATGGACAGCGTGCCCGATTCGCCGCTATGCAGGGTTTTCAGTTCGCGCTGCAGCTCGGCTTCCTCGAAGCGCATGCGGCGCGCGCGTTCGGCCACGCAGGCGCCGTAGGGCGTGAGGCGCACGCGGCGGGTGCCGCGGTCGAGCAAGGGCAGGCCCAGTTCGGCTTCGAGCGCCTGGATGCTGCGGCTGAGCGCTGGTTGCGACAGATTGACCGCCTCTGCGGCACGCGAGTAAGTGCCGTGTTCGACCACCGCCAGCAGGTGTTTGAGTTTCTGAAAATCCATGCTCAGGCCGCATAAATACTATGAAATAAATGCATTGGAATTATAGATAAGCTGTTCGTATCATGGTCCGCAGACGGCGCCCGCAGAGGCGCCGCACACCGCGTCCGGGACTCGCACCGCGGCGCGGCTCGTCAAATACGGAGACAGATTCGAATGAAGCAGCACTTGTTGTCGGCCGCCATCCTGGCGGCCTGCGCGGCCATGGGCGCTCAAGCCCAGGCCCAGGAAGTCCAGCAGAACGCGCAGAAGCAGTCCCAGGCCGCGATGCGCCCGGCGGGCGCGGCCAGCGGCCAGGTCACGATACGGCGCGACGGCTATGGCATGCCGCACGTCTACGCCAACACCGTGTACGGCATTTTCTACGGCTATGGCTATGCGGTGGCGCAGGACCGCCTGTTCCAGATGGAAATGGCGCGGCGCAGTACCCAGGGCCGCGTGGCCGAGGTGTTGGGCCAGTCCATGGTGGCGTTCGACAAATCCATCCGCGGCAATTTCTCGCCGGAGCGCATCCAGCGCCAACTGGCCGCGCTGCCGGCATCCGAGCGCCAGATCCTGGACGGCTATGCGGCCGGCATGAACGCCTGGATCGCGCGGGTGCGCGCCGAGCCCGGCAGCCTGATGCCGAAGGAGTTCAACGATCTGCGCTTCCAGCCCGCGGACTGGACGGCCTATGACGTGGCGATGGTGTTCGTGGGCACGATGGCCAACCGCTTCTCCGATGCCAATAGCGAGATCGACAACCTGGCGCTGCTGACCGCCCTGAAGGACCAGCATGGCGACGAGCGCGCCATGCAGATCTTCAATCAGCTGCGCTGGATGACCGACAGCCGCGCGCCGACCACCGTGCCCGAGGAAGAGGGCGTGTACCGGCCCGATGGCGCCAAGCCCTCCGCCAGGCTGTCCTATGCGCTGCCGCGCTACGACGGCACGCCGCCCATGCTGGAACGCGTGGCGCGCGATCCGCAGACGCGCGGCGTGCTGGACGAGGCGCCCGCGGCCGCGTCGGCGCGCCTGCTGGCGCAGTTCGCGGAATCGGGGCAACCCGGCATCGCCGGTTTTCCGACCACCAGCAATATGTGGATCGTGGGCCGCGACCATGCCAAGGACGCCCGTTCCATCCTGCTGAACGGGCCGCAGTTCGGCTGGTGGAATCCCGCCTACACCTACGGCATCGGCTTGCATGGCGCGGGCTTCGACGTGGTTGGCAACACGCCGTTCGCCTATCCCAGCATCCTGTTCGGCCACAACGCGCACGTGACCTGGGGCTCGACCGCGGGCTTTGGCGACGACGTGGACATCTACGCCGAAAAACTCGATCCGAACGACCGCACGCGCTACTTCCACGACGGCGTCTGGAAGACGATGGAAAAGCGCACCGAGCTCATCGAGGTCAAGGATGGGCAGCCGGTGGTGATGGACGTGTACCGCACGGTGCACGGCATCGTCACCAAGTTCGATGACAAGCAGCACGTGGCCTATGCCAAGGCGCGCGCCTGGGAAGGCTTTGAGCTGCAATCGCTGATGGCCTGGACCCACAAGGCGCAGTCGCGCAATTGGGACCAGTGGAAGCAGCAGGCGGCGCGCCATGCGCTGACCATCAATTGGTACTACGCCGACGACAAGGGCAATATCGGCTACGCGCACACGGGCTTCTATCCCAAGCGCCGTCCGGGCCACGATCCGCGCCTGCCCGTGCCGGGCACGGGCGAGATGGACTGGGACGGCATGCTGCCGTTCTCGACCAATCCTCAGGTCTACAACCCGCGCCAAGGCTTCATCGCCAACTGGAACAACCAGCCTATGCGCGGCTATCCGTCCACCGACCTGTTCGCCATCGTGTGGGGCCAGGCCGACCGCTACGCCGAGATCGAGACCCGCCTGAAAGCCATGACGGCCAATGGCGGCAAGGTCAGCGCGCAGCAAATGTGGGACCTGATCCGCACCACCAGCTATGCCGACGTGAACCGGCGCCACTTCCTGCCGTTCCTGCAGCAGGCGGTGCAGGGGCTGCCGGCGGACGATGCGCGAGCCAGGCTGGTTGCGGGGCTGGCGTCCTGGGACGGCATGGGCACGAGCGACAAGCAGGCCGGCTATTACGACAACGCGGGGCCTGCCGTGATGGACGCCTGGCTGCGCGCCATGCTCAAGCGCACGCTGGCCGACGAGATGCCCGCGGACTTCTTCAAGTGGTACAGCGCCACCGGCTATCCGACGCAGGCGGCACCCGCCACGGGATCGGTCAACTTGACGGTGGGGGTGAAGGCGCTGTTCAACGCGCTGGCCGGCCGCGATTCGGGCGTGCCGCAGAAGTACGACTTCTTCAACGGCCAGCGGCCGCAGGACGTGAGCCTGGCCGCGCTGGATGATGCGCTGGCGGCGTTGCAGAAGGCCTACGGCCAGGATCCGGCAAGCTGGCGCATACCCGCGCCGCCCATGGTGTTCGCGCCCAAGAACTTCCTGGGCGTGCCGCAGGCGGACGACAAGGCGGCGTTGAGCTTCCCGGCCACGCAGAACCGCGGCACCGAGAACAACATGACGGTGTTCGACGGCCAGGGCGTGCGCGCGGTGGACGTGGTGGCGCCGGGGCAGAGCGGTTTCGTCGCCCCGGACGGCACGCCGTCGGCCCACACCCGCGACCAGTTCGACCTGTACACCAGCTTCGGCAACAAGCGGGTCTGGTTCACGGACGCGGAAGTGCGCGCCAACGCTAAGTCGGTAGAGACGTTGCGCTATTGACGGCGTAGCCGCCCTGGTGGCTGGCCAGGCGCGCATAGACCCCTTGCCGCTTGAGCAACTGGTCGTGCGTGCCGGCCTCCGCCAGCGTGCCGCGTTCCAGCACCAGGATCAGGTCGGCATCGCGTATCGTCGACAGGCGGTGCGCGATGACCAGCGTGGTGCGGTGGCGCATCAGCACGTCCAGCGCGCCGCGTACCTGCATTTCCGATAGCGTGTCCAGGTGCGAGGTGGCTTCGTCCAGGATCAGCACGGGGGCGTTCTTCAGGAAGGCGCGGGCAATCGAGATGCGCTGGCGCTGGCCGCCCGACAACTGCATGCCGCGTTCACCCACGCGCGTCGCCAGGCCCTCTGGCAGAGCGCGCACGAAGTCCGCCAGCGCAGCTTGCTCCAGCGCGCGCGCCAGGTCCGCGGGGCTGGCTTCGGGCCGGGCCAGCCGGATGTTGCCTTCCAGCGTGTCGTTGAACAGATAGGTGTCCTGCGTCACCAGCGCCACGCGCTCGCGCAGGCCGTCGAGCTGCAGTTCGCGCAGGTCCACGCCATCGAGCTTGACCTGTCCCGCGCGCGGATCCCAGAAGCGCAGCAGCAGGCTGGCCACCGTGCTCTTGCCCGCGCCCGATGCGCCCACCACCGCCACGGTGGCGCCGGCCGGCACCTTGAAGCTCAGGTCGCGCAAGGTGTCCGCGTTCTTGCCCGGATAAGCGAAGCTGACGTGCTCGAAGGCCAGCGACAGGCCGTGGGCGGAGACGGGGGCCGGCAGCGGTCCGTCCGTCACCGGTTCCGGTTCGTTGGCGACCACGTGCAGACGGCGGGTGGCGGCGATGGTGTCCGCCAATTGCCGGCTGACCTGCGAGATCTCGGACACGGGCAGGAAAGTGGCCAGCGCGATCAGCACCAACAGGGGCAGCATGCCGGCCGACAGCGCGCCGGCCGATACCTGCAGCGCGCCCACGACGGCCACCGCCAGGCCGCCCAGGCCCATCGCGATTTCAAAGCCCGCGGTCTGGCGCGACAGGTCGTCCAGGATGTCCAGGCGGCGGGTGCGGTAGCGGTCCGCCACGCGCAGGAATTCATCGCGGCGGCGGCCGGTGGCCTGGAAGGCGGTCAGGTCGGCCAGGCCCTGGATGGTGTCGGTGGTGTGCGCGCTCATCTCGCCCAGCGCCTCGCGCGCCTTGTCGCCCAGCGCGTCGACCTTGCGGCGTCCGCGCACCGGCGACACCAGCGCATAGGCCAGGAAGGGCAGCAGCGCCAGCGCCACCGGCCAGCTGTAGACGCCCAGGAAACCCAGCACGGACAGCGGCACCAGCACCGAGACGATGGCGGGAGCGATGGTGTGGGCGTAGAAGTACTCCACCATTTCCACGTCCTGGGTGGCCAGTGCCACCAGGTCGCCGGAGCGGCGCTGCAACAGGTAGGCCGGCGCCAGGCGCTCCAGCTTGTCGTAGAGCTTGACCCGCATGTCGGCCAGCAGCTGGTACGCCATGGCGTGGGCCAGCCAGGACTCCAGCCAGTGGAACAGCGCGGCCAGGGGCGCTGCGACCAGCAGGCCGGCGATCAGGGCCGAATAGTCGCGGCCGTCGCGGATGGCGGCGACGATCAGCGCGCTGAACACGCCCACGCCGATGTAGGCCGCGACCCGCGCCACGCCCAGCAGGATCGTGGCGGTCAGCGTGCCGCGCCAGGGCCGCACCACTGAAAGCAGGGTGCCGAGCGTGGCGCGCCAGCCGACCTGCACCGCGTCCGCGTCCAGCGCGCGCAGGGCCGGGCCTTGTCCGCCGGATTCCTGAGCGGGATCATCGCGGTCCGTCGTCTGCGCAGGGGCGGCGGCGGCCGGGGCGGCGGATCCCGCCGACGGATTGCGGTGCGCGGCCGCCTGTTCGTGCATCAGGCGGTAGTACAGGCCGCCTTGCCGCATCAGTTCCGCATGGGGGCCTTCTTCCGCGACGCGGCCCTGGTCCAGCACCAGGCAGCGGTCGGCGCCGATGACGCTGGCCAGGCGGTGCGCCAGGATCAGCGTGGTACGGCCGGCCATCAAGCGGTCCAGCGCCTGCTGGATCAGCGCCTCGTTTTCGGTGTCCACCGACGACAGCGCCTCGTCCAGGATCAGGATGGGCGCGTCGCGCAGTAGCGCGCGGGCGATCGCCACGCGCTGGCGCTGGCCGCCGGACAGCTGCAGGCCGCGCTCGCCGATGCGGGTGGCGTAGCCCTCGGGCAGCGCCATGATGAAGTCGTCGATATTGGCGGCGCGGGCGGCGGCGCGCACCTGTTCGTGGGTCGCGTCGGGGCGGCCCAGCCGCAGGTTGTCGTCGATGGTGCCGTGGAACAGCGTGATGTCCTGGCTCACCAGCGCGATGTGCGACAGCAGCGCCTGCGTGTCGAGTTCGTTCACGTCATGGCCGCCGATGCGGATGCGGCCGGACTGGGGCACGCATTCGCGCAGCAGCAGGCGCACGATGGTGGACTTGCCGGCGCCGCTGGGGCCGACCACGCCAACCCGTTCGCCCGCCGCGATGCGGAAGCTCAAGCCCTGGTGGGCGCGGCGCTCGGGCGTGTAGGAAAACGCCACGTTGTCGAATTCGATGGTGGGCGCGAGCCGGCCGGGCGTCTTGCCGCCGGCCTCCGGCGCGGGCGTCAGCGGCTGCGCGTCCGTCAACGCATGGATGCTGGCGGCGGCCGACTGGCCCAGCATGCCCCGGTGCAGCACCGAGCGCAGGTCGCGCAGCGGGCGGAAGATCTCGGTGCCGGCCATCAGCACGATCAGCAGGGCCTCCACGCTCATGTCGCCGTGGGCCACGCGCCAGGCGCCCAGCGTCAGCGCCAGCGCCGCGCCCAGGGCCACGCCCAGGTCGCTGATGCCGCGCGTCAAGAGGCTGACCGACAGCACCCAGAAGGTGTTGTCCGACAGGCTGCGGGCGCGGGCCGCCAGCCGCTGGCCCCAGGCCTTGCCCTGGCCATAGGACTTCAGCGTGGGCAGGCCCTGCACGGCGTCCAGGAAGTCCTCGCCGAAATCGTTCAGGGACTTGCTGCGGGCCAGGCTGGCGCGGCGGTCCAGCATGTGCACCGCCATCGGCCCGAACAGCGCGAACAGCGCGGCCGCCAGGAACACCAGCGCGGTGGGCACGTCCCAGAACGCGATCACGGCGAAGATGGCGAAGGGCGCCGCGGCGGCGATCGCGACTTGCGGCAGGTATTGGCCGAAGAAGGCTTGCAACTGCTCGACCCCGTCGACCACCGTCAGCATCACGCCGCCCGTGCGCTGGTTGGCGAACCAGGCCGGGCCCAGGCTCACGATGCGGTCATAAAGCCGGGCGCGCAGCGCATGCTGCACGGTGGCGGCGCAGCGGTTGGCCTGCACGGTGCGCCAGTGGTCCAGGAAGGCGCGCAGCAGCACCATGGCGGCGGCCCACAGCGCGGGGGCGAGCCAGTCCTGCCAGGGGGCGCCGTCGAACACGCGGGCCAGCAGTTGGCCCAGGAACACGTAGCGGGCGATGCCGGCGGCCAGGGCCAGCAGGCCCAGGCAGATGCCGCCCGCCATGCCGGCGCGCAGGCCCGCCGTCAACTGCCAGAGGCGCGAATCGAAATACATAGCAAACTCCTTTCAGTGCTTGCATGGTCCCCGATCCCGCGACCCGGCGAAAGCGATAGTTTTTCAATCTAGGGTTGAGCTAGACTTGACCCATGGCCGATCTCCCCAACCACACGCCGCCCCTGGCGGCCTTGCGCGCCTTCGAGGCCGTCGCCCGCCTGGGCAGCCTGAGCCGCGCCGCCGCCGAACTCCACGTCACCAAAAGCGCCGTCAGCCATCAGCTGCGGGCGCTGGAGGCGGATCTGGGGGTGGCGCTGCTGCGCCGTGGCGGCACGGTACGCCGCGCCGAAACCACCGCGGCGGGCGCGGATCTGCTGGCGTCGGTGCAACAGGCCTTGACCCTGTTGGAGACCGCCTGCCGCAACGTGCGGGCCTCGGCCCGCGGCAAACGGCGCAATACCCTGAACGTTTCCGCCAACCCGTCGCTGGCCGCCATGTGGCTGGCGCCGCGCATCGGACGTTTCATCGAGCTGCACCCCGGCATCGACATCCAGGTGTACCTGCACGCCAGCCAGGACCCGGCCTGGAAAAGCCAGGACATAGACCTGGCGTTCCTGCACGTGCGCGCCATGGGGCCGCATATCGCGGAACCCGGCGACATTCCGCTCATGACCGAAACGGTGGTGCCGGTTTGCAGTCCGTCCCTGGTCGATCCGGCCGAGCGCGGCGATCCCGCCGTGTTCCTGCGCCATCGCTGGCTGGAGGAAAAGCACGTGGACAGCCCCGAGACCGACTGGCGCACCTGGAGCCCGCGCCTGGGACTGGCCGAATCGGACTGGCAGGAGCCCATGGTGCTGAGCGGCCTGAGCACGGTCGCCGCGGCCGCGGCCGCCGGCGTCGGCATCGCGCTGGGCCGCGCGCCGCTGATCGACGAGGAACTGGCCAGCGGCCGGCTGGTACCCCTGGTGCCGCAGCTGCGCATGGCAGGCTCCTGGGGCTACGTGATGCGGATCCAGGCCAACCGGCCGATGGACGCCGCCTTGCCGACGCTGGTGGAGTTCCTGGCGGAAGAAGGGCGCAGCACCGGCGCCTGGCAGAACCTGGCGGACGCGGGGCGTTGAGCCCGCGTCCGGGCGTCAGTCCGCGCCGCCCCGCCCGCGCGGCGGAGAGCTGATGGTGACCGCCGAGGTGACGATCAGCTCCATCAGGATGTTGCGCGCGAGGTTTTCGGCATAGTCGTTGCGCGCCTCCGCCGTGGCGATGGCGCGTTCGACCGACCCCTCCACGATGGCGTTGATCTGCTGGATGTGCAGCTCGCAGATCTGCACCAGGTCCGGGTGGCGCTTCTGGTGGAAGTACAGGAAGCGCCGCGCCAGCGTCTGCAGCATGGCGTGGAACTCGGCCGCGTAGCTGTTGCGCGAGGCGACGCCGATCTGGCTGGTCAGGCTGAAATGCAGGCGCATGTACATGCGCATGTCGTTGACCGCCTTCAGGTCTTCGAGCTCCCGGGCCAGGCGCGCCAGTTCGGCGCGCTCGCCGTCGTCGGCCCACTGCGCCGCCTGCGCCACGATCAGCCGTTCGATCTCGCGGCGCGCCTGGATGATCTTCAACTGGCCTTGGTAGTCGATCTCGGAGATGAAGATGCCTTGGCGCGGGGCGATTTCCACCAGGCGCTGGAACGCCAGCTTCTGCAGGGCGTCGCGCACCGGCGAGCGGCCGATCCCGACGCGTTCGCTCAGGGTGGTTTCCGACCACTGGCTGCCGGGCGGCAGTTCGCCGGTGACGATCATTTCCTCCAGGGCGCAATAGGCCTTTTCGGTCTGGCTGACAGCGGTGCGGCCAAAGAGGGGGAAAGCTTGGGTCATGGAGTCGGAAGCGCGCGTTGTTGAAGTTCGCGTTTTAACACTTTGCCGGTGCTGTTTTTCGGCAATTCATCCAGAAAGACATAGCGCTTGGGGCGCTTGAAGCGCGCGATGGATTCCAGGCACAGCCGGTCCAGGTCCCTGTCCGAGGCCTGGGCGCCGGGCTTCAACACCACGAAGGCCAGCACCGACTCGCCCCATTCGGGGTCGGGGCTGCCGACCACCGAGACTTCCTGCACGGCATCGTGGCGCATCAGCGCCTCTTCGACCTCGCGCGGATAGATGTTGGTGCCGCCGCTGATGATGACGTCCTTGGAGCGGTCTTTCAGGTGCAGCAGGCCGCGCTCGTCCAGGATGCCGATATCGCCCGTGTGCAGCCAGCCGCCGGCCAGCGTGTCGGTGGTGGCGCGCGGATTGTTCCAGTAGCCCTGCATGACCGTTGGTCCGCTGACGACGACTTCGCCCAATTCGCCAGGGGCTGCGGGCCGGCCGGATGCCTCGCGGATTTCGACGTCCATGGCCGACTGGATGTATCCCACCGAACCCAGCAGCGCGTCATCGTTGCGAGCTACTGCGTCGGCAATCTGGGTCGCGGACAGGGCCGAGATCGACATGGGGCTTTCACCCTGTCCGTAGATCTGCGCCACGCGCGCGCCGTAGCAGGCCACCGCGTCCTTGATGTCCTCGATGTAGAAGGGCGCGCCGCCCACGATCAGCGTGCGCAGACCGGGGGGCGCGCCGCCCGCCAGGCGGGCGTGGCGCACCATGCGCTGCACGATGGTGGGCGAGGCGAACAGGCTGACATTGCGGTAGTGCGTCAGCAGCCCTGATAGTTCGTCTTCGTCCAGGCCGCCGCTGTCCGGCACGATCTGCAAGGCGCCGTGCAGCCAGTACGGAATGCTGTAGAGGCCGCCGCCATGCGACAGCGGCGCCACGTGGACCATGGCGTCGCCAGGCTGTACCGACTGCACGTCGGCATAGAAGTTCAGGCACATGCCGAACAGGTTGGCGTGGCTGAGCATGACGCCCTTGGGCTTGCCGGTGGTGCCGCTGGTATAGAACAGCCAGGCCAGGTCCTGCGGCGGACGCGTTTCCAGGGGCAGCCGGGGACCCAGGGCGCCGGCCGCGTAGTCGGCCGATTCCACGTCCACCACGCGCGTCGCGGGCAGGCTGCGAGCGACGGGCGCCAGCGCCTGCAGCAATTCGCCTTGCGACAGGCACAGGCGCGCATCGCAGTCGCGCAGGATGTATTCGAGTTCGTTGGGATGCAGCTTGGCGTTGACCGGCACGGCGCACAGGCCGGCGTGCCAGATGGCCAGCATCGATTCGATATAGCTGGGGTGGTTGCGCAGCGCCAGCATGACGCGCTGGCCGGGCGCCAGGCCCAGCGGGCCGCGCAGCCAGCCGGCCAGCGCCTGCACCCGGGCCTGGAGCTGGGCGTAGCTGAGGGGATCGCGGGTGCCAGCGGCCAGCGCCGGCTGGTCGGCATAGGTGGTGGCGCTGCGGTGAAAGAGAGAGCTGAGATGCATGGCGGTTTCTGGGTTGATGGGGGCGTGGATCAGCGGCCAAGCAGGGTGATGCAGGTCACTGCCTCTTCCACGCCGTTGAAGCCGCCGCCGTTCTCGGCGATGGCGAAGCGCGCGCCTTCGACCTGGCGGGCGCCGGCTTCGCCGCGCAGCTGGATCACCATTTCATGGACCTGCGCCAGCCCGGTCGCGCCGATGGGGTGGCCGCGCGACAGCAGGCCGCCGGATACGTTGATGGGGATGCGGCCGCCCAGGCTGGTGGCGCCGGATTCGGCCATCGGTCCGCCTTCGCCGAAGGCGCAGAAGCCCAGCGCCTCGGTCTGCTGGATCTCGGCAAATGCCGTGGCGTCGTGCACTTCCGCCAGCGACATGTCCTGCGGGCCGACCCCCGCGCGTTCATAGGCTTCGAGCGCGGCCAGGTGGCACAGGTGTTGGTCGTAGCGGTCGGCCGGGCGGTCCGTGGCGGTGCGCAGCACGCTGGCGTACAGGCGCACGGCGCGGGCGTGTTGCAGGCGCTTCAGGCCCTGGGCGTTGCAGACGATGGCGGCGGCCGCGCCGTCGCTGATGGGCGCGCACATGGGCAAGGTCAGCGGCCAGGACACGGGACGGGCGGCCAGGGCCTCGTCTATCGTCATGGGGTACTGGAACTGGGCCAGCGGATTGCAGGTGGAATGCATGTGGTTCTTGGCGGCCACGGCGGCGAGCTGGCGCTGGGTGGTGCCGAAAGTCTTCATGTGCAGCCGCGCCAGGCTGGCGTAGATGTCCATGAATACGCTGCGCTTGCCAGGCTCTTCGAAGCCGGGCGGGGGCGTCACGTCGGGCGCCAGCGCCATCAGGCGCGCCATCTGCGCTTGTGCGTCGTGCACGTCCCAGGCGCCGTCGAACACGGCGAAGCTCTTCGCCTTGTCCTCGGAAAACAGCTTGTCCACGCCCACGGCCAGGCAGATGTCGCCCGCACCCGAGGCCACGTACAGGTGCGCCGCGTTCAACGCGGTGCTGGAGCTGGCGCAGGCGTTCTCCACGTTGGTGACGGGGATGCCGGCAATGCCCATGGCCTTCAGCGCGACCTGGCCCGCCACCATGTATTGGCCTTCGATGGAACCCTGGCCAGCGGTGGCGAAGTACGCTGCCTGCAGGTCGGCGGCGTCGCAGCCCGCGTCGGCCAACGCCTGCGTCACGGCGTCGCGCACCAGGTCCTTGACGCTTTTGGCAGGCTGCTTGTCGAAGCGGGTGATGCCCACGCCCGCGATGTAGGTGGTGTCGTTGCTCATGCTTGGATGCCCGTGGTGAGGATGGATTCAATGATGTGGCGGTTGGTCTCGACTTCGGTGGCCGATCCGCTCCAGGCGATTTCGCCGTGGTCCAGCACGTACTGGCGGTGCGCCAGG
This sequence comes from Achromobacter sp. GD03932, assembly GCF_029839485.1. Classification (NCBI taxonomy): domain Bacteria; kingdom Pseudomonadati; phylum Pseudomonadota; class Betaproteobacteria; order Burkholderiales; family Alcaligenaceae; genus Achromobacter; species Achromobacter sp. GD03932. Next base: position 94,861 of record NZ_JAOCAT010000004.1, on the reverse strand, counting down.
CGGGCGGGGACCTTCAGGTTCTGCTCGACCAGCACAATGCCGGTGCCTTGGCGGTGGACTTCGGCGAACACTTCGATCAGTTCGTTGACGATGCGCGGCGCCAACCCCTCGGTCGGTTCGTCCAGCAGCAGGACGCGCGGATTACCCAGCAGCGCGCGCGCGATCGACAACATCTGCTGTTCGCCGCCGGACAACTGGTCGCCATGGAAGCCTATGCGTTCACCCAGCCGGGGAAAGACCCGCAGCACGCGGTCCTGCGTCCAGTAGCCGGGCTGGTGCGCCAGCGCGCCCATGCGCAGGTTTTCGCGCACGGTCAGGTTGGGGAAGATGCGGCGGGTGTCAGGCACCAGCGCGATGCCGTCGCGGCTGATCTGTTCGACGGCGCGGCGCGTGGCGTCCTGGCCGCCGATCAGCCGGTTGCCGGCCGAAAGGGGCAGCAGCCCGATCAGCGTTTTGAGCACGGTGGACTTGCCGGCGCCGTTGCGCCCCACGATGGCGACGATTTCGTCCTGGGTCGCGCGCAAGCCTATGTTCTTGAGCGCCAACGCCTGGCCGTAATGCACGCTGGCATGTTGCAGTTCGATCATGCCGCCACCTCTTCGCCCAGGTAGACGGCGCGCACGGTGGCGTCGTCGCGGATGGCGGCGGGCGGCCCCTCGGCGACCTTGCGGCCGTTGGACAGCACCACGATGTGTTCCGACAGCGTCATGATCACGTCCATGTTGTGTTCGATCAGCAGTACCGTGCGGCCGGCGGCCGCATGGCGGATCAGGCGGTTGGCGGCGGCGATTTCGTGGTGGCCGACGCCGGCCAGCGGTTCGTCCAGCAGCAGGATGCGCGGATCGGGCAGCAGGGTCAGGCCCAGTTCCAGCGCCCGTTGCAAGCCATACGACAAGGTGCCCGCCACGGTGTCGCGCCAGGCCGTCAGGTCGGTCAGCTCCAGCATGGCGTCGATGGTGGACGCCAGGCGGCGGTCGTAGCGTGGCGCCAGCCAGAACGGCAGCAGATGGGAGTGGCTGATCTGCGCGGCGATGCGCAGGTTCTCCAGCACCGTCATTTCAGGAAAGATCTTGGTGATCTGGAAGCTGCGGCCGATGCCGTGCCTGGCGCGCTCATGGGCCCGCAGGCGCGAGATGTCCGCGCCGTGGCACAGGATGCGCCCGCCATGCCCGGGCAGGTTGCCGGACAGCACGTTGAGCAGGGTGGTCTTGCCCGCGCCGTTGGGGCCGATCAGGCCGTAGACGCGGCCGGTTTCGAAGGCGTAGCTGAAGTCCTCGATGGCGCGCAGCGCGCCGAAGGTGACGCTGACCTGTTCGCATTGCAGGGCGATGTCGCTCATGACGGGCTCCCTTCGCGCGGGGCCAGCGGCACGGCCGGCGCGGATGGACTGGCGGGGGCGGACGCCGGGGGGCGCTTGCGGCTCCAGCGTGCCTGCAGCGCGCCCAGCACCCCTTGCGGGAAGTACAGCGTGGCCAGAATGAAGACCAGGCCCAGGATGCCGTACCAATAGGGCGTCCAGCCGCTGAGCCATTCCTTCAGGGCTTCGAACAGCAGCACGCCGGCCACCGGCCCCCACAGCGTGCCGGCGCCGCCCAGCAGGGTCATGATGATGACGTCGCCGGAGGTGGTCCAATGCAGCATCTGCGGATTCATGTACATCAGCACCGCGGCCAGCAGTCCGCCCGCCAGGCCGCCGACGGCGCCCGACACGAGGAAGGTGATCTGCTTCAGGCGCTGCACGTTGTAGCCCAGCTGGGCGGCGCGGATCTCGTTCTGGCGCACGCCCGCGACCGCGCGGCCGAAGGGCGAAGCGCGCAGCATCGCCATCAGCGCCATCACCAGGGCGAACACGGCGGCGACATACCAATAGAAGTTCACGGTATCGAAGAAGTCGATGCCGGCGAGTTCCGGCCGGCCGATGCCGGGCAGGCCGTCCGCGCCGCCGGTCCATTCGCGCAGCTTGCTGTCGGCCAGGATGTACATGAGCTGCGACAGCGCCAGCGTGACCAGCGCAAAGAAGATCCCCGAGACCCGCAGCGCGAACACGCTGAAGATCCAGGCGCAGGCCGCGCCCGCCACGATGGCGAGCGCCAGCCCCGCCTCGAACGGCAGGCCGTAGCGCTGGGTCGCCAGCGCCAGCGCGTAGCCGCCCGTGCCCAGGAAGGCGGCGTGGCCGAAGGACACCATGCCCAGCAGACCGAACACCAGGTCGAAACCCACGGCGAAGATGGACCACACCATGATCAGGATGGTCAGGTTCAACAGAAAGTCGTTTTGCGTGCAGAAGGGCACCGCGATCACCGCGGCGGCCATGCCTGCCGCGATGGCGGCATCTTGGCGGGAAGTCGTCATGCCAGCCTCGCTTGGCGGGAGAACAGTCCTTGCGGACGGGTGAGCAGGGTGGCGATCAGCATGGCGAACGTCAGGATGTCGACCCAGCTGGGCATGAAGGTGTAGCCCACCGCGCGCACCATGCCGATCAGCAGCGACGCCGCGACCACGCCGCGGATGTTGCCCAGCCCGCCCAGGATCACCACGATGAAGCAGTCGATGATGGTGTTGGTGGCCATGCCCAGCTCGATCGGAAACAGCGGCGCGGAGATGGCGCCGGCCAGCCCGGCCAGCGCCGCGCCCACGCCGAACACCGCGCTGCGGATGGTGGCGGCCGGCAGGCCCAGGATGCGCACCATTTCGCCGTCGCTGCTGGCGGCGCGCACCAGCATGCCGAAGGTGCTTTTCTCCAGCACGAAGAACAGCGCGGCGGACACCAGCAGGCCGAAGGCGATGACGAACAGGCGGTAGACCGGGATGGTGCTGCCGGCCAGCTCGACCGTGCCCGCCAGCAGCGCCGGCATCGGCGTTTCCTGGTAGCCCAGGCCCCAGACGAACTTCACGGCCTCGCTGATGACGAGGATGAAGCCGAAGGTCAGGATCAGCTGATAGAAGTGCGGACGGTTGTACAGCGGCCGCAGGGCCAGCCTTTCCATCGCCACGCCGACGAGGCCGACGCCCACCGTTGCCACGACCAGCCCGGCGATGAAGGAACCGGTGCGCAACTGGATGTCGAAGGCCAGGTAGGCGCCCAGCATGTACAGCGCGCCATGGGCGAAGTTGATGACGCCCAGCATGCCGAAGATAAGCGTAAGGCCGGACGCCAGCAGGAATAGCAGCATTCCCAGGCTCAGGCCGATGATCACGGTGGACATGGCAGAAATCCGTCAGGCGGCGCGCAGGGCGCGCCGGGGGGAGAGCCGGTCCGCGGGGACCGGCGGGTGCGTGACGCGGTGGCTTCAGCCCGCGCAGGGTTCGAAAACCTGATCCGGCGGGAACACCTTGACGATGTCCATGACGTAGGCCGGCTGCGGCGGCTTGCCCGTGGCCACCACGCCCCACAGGCCGTTCTGCATGGCCTGGTGGTCACAGGCGCGCATGGTCTTCTTGCCTTCCACGGAGTTGGCGCGTTCGCTGGCGGCAAACGCCTCGACCCACTTTTCCTTGTCCCAGGTGCCGGTCTTGTCGACCACGTCCAGCCACCAGCTCATGCCGTCGTAGGCTTCGCCTGCGGCGGCCGAGGGGAACTCGTTGTATTTCTTGCGGAAAGCCTCGACGAAGGCCTTGTTGGCGTCGTTCTCGACGGTGAAGTGATATCTCACGCCCGATTGCACGCCGACCGCGGTGGGGCCGACGCCGGCTGCCATGGTCTCGTCGGCGATCACCGGACCGAAGATCTTGCGCGTCTTGCCGAGTTCGATCTGGCCGGCCTGCTTGACCATGGTGACGGCGTCCGAGCCCGTCATGAACAGCGCCACGCCGTCGGCGTTGGAGCGAGCGATCTTGTCGGCGATTGAGGAATAGTCGCGGTTGCCCAGCGGCGGGAAGTCGGCGCCCACGATCTCGATGCCGGCCTTCTCGGCTTCGCGCCGGTACCAGTCCCAGCTGTCGCGCGTGGCCTGGTAGTCGGCCGTCACGCCGTAGATGCGCTTGAGCTTCTGCTCCTTGGAGTAGGCCAGCGCCATGCGCTGCTCCATGCCCAGCGTGTTGGAGGTGCGGAAGGTGTAGCGCGAGCCGCCCGGCACCGTGATCTTGTCGTCGGCCGACATGGTGACCAGATGGGGAATCTTGCGCTGCTTGGCGATGTTCATGATGGCCAGCGTGCTGGCCGAGCTGACCGCGCCGAAGATCATCTGCGATCCATCGGAGATCAGGCGGGTGGTTTTCTGTACCGCGGGCTGCGGCTTGGTTTCATCGTCTTCCCAGGTGACCTGGATGGGCTTGCCCAGCACCTTGCCGCCGCGCTGCTCGATGGCGATGGTGACGCCCTTGCGCATGTCTTCGCCAAAGATGCCGTAGGTCCCCGACAGCGAGACCACGCCGCCGATCTTGAACGTGTCGGGATCGGCGGCGCGCGCCCCTGTCGCATACAGGGCGCACAGCGCCAGCGCGCCGCAGGCGGCGTGACTCCATGTCTTCATTTTTGTCTCCACGTATTTTTCATTATGGCTCGTAATGTTTTACGTAGCTCAGTTGAAATACTACGTTTTGGACTGTGATGTGAAAAATTGGGGAATACCCGAGCGCCCAGACAAAAAAACCGCCCCGAGGCGGCTAGCGCCTGGGGCGGTTTGGGGTGGAGGCCGGCTTGCGGTCAGCGCTGGCGCGCCTTGGTCTGCTCCAGCGCCGACTGCACCATGCCTTCGACCAGCGGAATGACCTTGTCCGCCAGCTCGGGCCGATAGCCGTAGGGATGCGTTTCGTCCATGTAGGTGGACTGGCACATTTCCAGCTGGATGGCGTGAACGTTGTCGGCGGGCTTGCCGTAGTGGCGTGTGATGTAGCCGCCCTTGAAGCGGCCGTTCACCGCCCAGGTGTAGGCGGTGTTTTCGCGCAGCCGCTCTTCGACTGGCGCCAGGATGTCGGGCGCGCAGGCCGCGCCGTCGGCGGTGCCGATGTTCAGGTCGGGCAGCTTGCCTTCGAACAGGCGCGGCAGCACGCTGGCGATCGAGTGCGCTTCCCACAGCAGCACGGTGCCGTGCTCGGCCTTGATGCGGTCGATTTCCTCGCACAGCTTGGCGTGGTAGGGCTTCCAGTAGGTCTGCAGCCGGTGCTCGCGTTCCGCGTCGGTCAGGACGGCCGCGTTGCGGTAGAGGGCGTCGCCGCGGAAAGTCTGGGTCGGGCACAGACCGGTCTTGGTCTGGCCGGGATACAGGCTTTCATCGTTGGGCGGACGGTTCAGGTCCACCACGTAGCGCGAATAGCGCGCGCCAATGACGGACGCGCCCAGCGTCTCGGCGAACTTGTACAGCGTGTCCAGGTGCCAGTCGGTGTCGCCCGACTGCAGCCCCAGCGGCGTCATCTGCGCGCGCTGCGCGTCGGGGATCATGCTGCCCAGGTGGGGAATGGAGATCAGCAGCGGCGCCGTGCCGCGGCTGAATTGGTAGATATCGCTCAAGTAAAACTCCGGGGGAAATGGCGGGGCGCAGGCAAGGGCATGCCTGGCAGCGTCCCTGGGTATCCGGTATTGCGCCCGGCGGGGCAATGCCGGCAATCATAGTGGATCGGGCGCATGCCTAAGGCCGCGGCGGCGCGGCGTCGCCGGCCCACGGCGCGCCGCCGCGCCATCTGTCGGCGATGGCGTCGATCAGGACGCGCACCTTGGGCGCCAGATGGCGGCGGTGCGGATAGACCGCGCACACCGGCGCGCCAGGTGGAGCTACGGATTCCAGCACCGGCGCGAGCCGGCCGGCGCGCAAGTCCTCGCCCACCAGGAAGGCGCCCAATTGGACGATGCCTTCGCCCGCCAGCGCGGCGTCGCGCAGCGCTTCGGTGTTGCCCAGCCGCAGGCGTCCAGCGACATGCACGCTGCGTTCCTGGCCGTTGACGGCAAAGCGCCAGGGGACCAGCGCGCCGGCATGGGTGTAGGCCAGGGTGTGGTGGCCGGCCAGGTCGTCCGGGCTGGCCGGCACGCCATGGCGGTCCAGGTAGCCGGGGGCGGCGCAGGTGATCAGGCGGTGCGGCGCCAGCACGCGGCGCACCAGCCGGCTGTCGGTTTCGCCGCCGATGCGGATGGCGACGTCCACGCCGTCGCGCACCAGGTCGATGTAGTCATCCGAAAAGCTGACGTCCGCCTCGACTTCGGGCCAATCGCGCAGGTACTCGCGCAGCAGCGGCATGATGTGCAGCCGCCCCAGCGATACCGGCAGGTCGATGCGCAGCCGGCCGCGCGGCGCCTGCTTGCGGCTGGCCATGGCGTCGGTGGCGTTGTCGACCTCGGACAGGATGCGCTGCGCGTGTTCGTAGAAGACGCGGCCCTCATCGCTGAGGCTGACGCTGCGCGTGCTGCGATGGAGCAGCCGGGCGCCCAGGCCCAGTTCCAGGCGCGCGATGCACTTGCCGACGGCCGAACGCGACAGGCCAAGCTTTTCGGCCGCGGCGGTAAAGCTCTGCGTGTCAGCCACGCGCACGAATGCGAGCAGGTCGCCGATGTGATCCAACCGGGCGGCCGGGTAGGATGAATTGCGCACGATTCGTCCCTTGTGTTTATTGATATTCCTACTTTATCAGCGAAATGGAAACAGTAGACTGCCTAGGGGTCGGCCCGGCAAGGGCCTTATTGGAACCCCTGATCATGACCCGCGGCATTTCCCCTGAAGACCACGCCTTCGCTGGCGCTTCGTGTACCGAACCCATGCCCGAGCGCGCCGGCTGGCGCGCGTGGCTGGGCGTGATCGCCGTGGGCCTGGCGACCTTTTGCGTGGTCACGACCGAAATGCTGCCGGTCGGGCTGTTCGTGCCCATCACCGCGGCGCTGGACGTTTCGGTGGGCATGGGCGGCTTCATGCTGTTCGTGCCCGCCATCCTGGCGGCGCTGTTCGCGCCGCTGGTCGTCATCGGCGCAAAGGGGGCGGACCGCCGCGTGATCCTTGGCGGTCTGCTGGCGTTGCTGGTCTGCGCCAACGCGGCCAGCGCCTGGGCGCCCAGCATGCCTTGGTTCCTGGCGGCGCGGGTGCTGGTGGGCTTTTGCATCGGCGGCGTCTGGGCGATCGCTGGCGGACTGGCGGGCCGGCTGGTCGGGCCGGGCTCGGTGGGATTGGCCACGTCCGTCATTTTCGGCGGCGTCGCGGTGGCGTCCGTGCTGGGCGTGCCCCTGGGCGCCTTCATCGGCGAACTGGCCGGCTGGCGCGCGGCCTTCGGCGCCATGGCGGCGCTGTGCGCGGCCGTGCTGCTGCTGAATCTGCTCAGCCTGCCGCCGTTGCCCGCGGCGCGCACGCTGCGTCCGCGCCAACTGGTGTCGCAATTGGCCAATCCGAGCTTGCGGCGGGGTCTCCTGATCACGCTGTTCCTGGTCGCGGGCCATTTCATGGCCTACACCTTCGTTCGTCCGCTGCTGCAGATCCACGCGGCGTTCGGCCAGAACTGGATCGGACCGCTGCTTTTCGCCTACGGCGCGGCAGGCGTGGCGGGCAACTTCCTGGGCGGGGCCGCGGCCGCCAGGCGGCCGGCCGCGACGCTGCTGCTGATCGCGCTCAGCCTGCTGGTGGTCTTGCTGCTGCTGGGCGTACTGGGGCAACTGCGCCCGGCCGCCGCGGCCTTGCTCTTGCTGTGGGGCTTGGCCTATGGCGCGGTGTCGGTGTCGCTGCAAACCTGGATGATGAAGGCCGCGCCGGATGCCGTGGAAGCCGCCACCTCGCTGTTCGTCGCGGTGTTCAACCTGGGCATCGCGGCAGGTTCGCTGCTGGGCGTGCCCAGCGTGGACGCGCTGGGGCTGCGGACCAATCTGTGGCTGGCCGCGGCCTGCATGCTGTGGCCGGCGTTGATGCTGGCGCGGGCAGGGTGGGGCGAGTGGCGCGGCGGCTACGCGCGAAAGGCGCGCAACAGGGTGTCCACGCCGTAGCGGCAGGTAGCCAGATGCTCTTCGTTCGGGCCTTCGGCGCGGCCGCCGGTCAGCCGCGCGTGCGACGCGATGCCGTCGATCAGGTTGCCCAGGGTGCGCGCCGCCTGGCGCGGATCGTCGATGCGCAGTTCTCCGCGATCGCATGCCCGTTTCAGGCACTGTTCCAGGGGCGCATGCAGCTGTACTTCCACCGCCAGCCGCAGGGATTCGGCCAGGTGCGGCAGGCGATGCGATTCCGAGACGATCAGGCGGTAGAGCGCGGCCGATTTGGGTAGCAGGGAGTAGTTCAAGAGGCGTCGCGACAGCTCGTGCAGGGCGGGGCCGACGGGCTGGTCCAGCATGGTGTCCGGGAATACCGTCGCGCGCATGTCGTTCAATTCATGCTCCAGCACCGCGACCAGCAACCCCTCCTTGTTGCCGAACAACTGGTAGGCGGTGGCCGCCGATCCGCCGGCCTGCCGCACGATGCTCTGGATGGAGGTTTGCGCGTAGCCGTGCTCCAGCAGTGACTGTGTCGCGGCTTCGAGCAGGCGCTCGCGGCGCGCCTCGCCCCGGCTGGTCAGCGCGCGCGGCGCCGTATCGTCTGGAATCGTGTTCACTTCATTCCCATGGCCGCGTGTCGGTCGCGGACTCTCTAGCGCCACGCGGGTGCCTGGCTAAAAATGTGTAATGTATAGTACATTACGCACTTGACTTCATTCAAGCAGCTGTGACCCGCCGCAACGGCGTCGCCTGCAGCGCTCATCACCATGATCGACGACCTGGTTCAATTGGGAAAACTGGTCAGCCTGGGGCTGGCCTTGATGCTGCCCCTGGCCAACCCCCTGACCTCCATGACATTGCTGCTGTCCCTGGGCCAGCAGATTCCCTATAAAGAGCGAGAACGCCAGGTCACGCAGGCCGCCTTTTACGTGGTTGGCATCATGCTGGTCACCTACTACGCCGGCGCCTGGATCATGCATACCTTCGGCATTTCGGTTCCGGGGCTGCGCATCGCGGGCGGGCTGATCGTAGCCAGCATCGGCTTCAGCATGGTGTTCCCGTCCGCGCCGTCGACCGCCTCCGAGGCCGACGTGGCTGACGCCCAGGCCAACCGGCAGACGCCCAACATCGCCTTCGTGCCGCTGGCGATGCCGGGCACGGCGGGTCCGGGCTCCATCGCCATGATCATCAGCGGCGCGGCAACCCTCGATGCCTCGGTGACGCAGACCTATGCGCCCTGGGTGATGGCGGTGACACCCATCCTGGTGTTCTCCCTGCTTGGCCTGTTGTTCTGGATTTGCCTGCGGTCGGCGGGCCGCATCGTGGCCGTGATCGGCCAGGGCGGGGTGGAGGCCATCTCCCGCATCATGGGCTTCCTGCTCGTGTGCATGGCGGTGCAGTTCGTGATCAACGGCGTTCTGGAAATCGTGCAACAGCATGGCGGCATCTAATCGGGCCCGGCGCGGCTGCCTGGCGATTGCCGGGCGCGTCATCTTCAGCCTTGTTCTCATTCTGTCCGCGCTGTGGGGCGGCCTGGCCCTGGCCTACCGCTTGCCGGGCGGCGCGGTAGTGCAAGGCGCGGCGGCGCTGGCCTGGGCCGGGTTGTGCCTGTACGCGGCCATCGCGCTGTGGCGCGGGCGCGCGCGGCGCGCCGCCTGGACCTGGCTGGTCGGCATGGCCGCGCTATGCGTCTGGTGGCAGACACTGGCCCCGTCCAACGACCGCATCTGGGCCGACGACGTGGCGCGCACGCTGCGCGGCAGCGTCTCCGGATCCATCGTCACCTTGGACAGCGTGCGCAATTTCGATTGGCAGGCCGATACCGACACGCGCTACACGGCGCGCTGGGAAAGCCAGCAATACAACCTGAACGAGCTGGTTTCCGTAGACATGGTCCTGTCGTACTGGGGCAGCCCGGCCATCGCCCATACGCTGGTCTCCTTCGGCTTCACCGACGGCCGCCACGTCGTGTTCTCGGTCGAGATCCGCAAGGAGCGCGGCGAACAGTTTTCCGAGGTCGGCGGCTTCTTCAAGCAGTTCGAACTGAGCGTGATCGCAGCGCAGGAGCGCGACATCCTCTACGTGCGAGCCGGGCCGCGCGCCGAACGCGTGTACCTGTATCCCGTCGACATGCCCGTGGCCGCCATGCGTGAACTGTTCCTGTCCTATGTGCGTACCGCCAACGAGCTGGCCGACGCGCCGCGCTTCTATCACACGGTGACGGCCAACTGCACGACGCTGGTCTACAGCATGGTGCGCGCCATCGTGCCGGGCCTGCCAATGGACTACCGCATCCTCCTGTCGGGCTACCTGCCGGAATACCTCTACGAACAAGGGGGGCTGGATACCAGCAAGCCTCTGGCCCAGTTGCGCGAACAAGCCTACCTCGGCAAGCCCGCCTTGCCCGGTCCGGATCCGGTTGAGTTCTCGCGCGCCATCCGCCAACCGCCCGCCGCCGGGGCCGCGCAATGAGTGGAATCTGGACGGCCGGCGCGAAGGGCTGCGCGATCTTGGCCCTGCTGGCGTGCGCCGGCTGCGCAGGCGTCAAGGTATCGTCTGTCAGCACCCAGGATTACATCGCCCAGCGCCGCGGCGACGTGCTCACCACCGGCCAGCTGAGCGCGTCCGCGCGCGAGTCCATGGCCGTGCTGGGCCTGAACGCGCAGGAATGCCGCAAGGACCGCGACGCCTGCACCCATGCGCTTGCCACCATGGATGGACTGGACAGCGAACGGCGCCTCTCCACGCTGTCCGAAGTCTGGCTGATGGAGGCGCTGGCCACGGAAAAACAGCGCCCCGACAGCCAGGCCGGCCAGGACGAGCTGCTGGACGCCTATCTGCAGACGGCGCGGGCCGCCTACGCCTATCTGTTCTTCACGCAGCGCTCGCCCAGCGACCGCGCCTTCGAGGACCGCCAGACGCAGGTGCGCGACTATTACAACTACGCGGTGCAACAGGCCGTCACGCGCCTGTTCGAGCAGCATCGCGGCCGTCCGCCGGAGCCCGGGGCCAGCATGGCGGCGGGGCCCTGGCAGGTGGTGGGCGAGATGTCCGACGTCAAACTGCCCGGCGGCAAGCAGTTTCCGCACGAACTGGTGCCCGCGGCGAACTTGACCTTCCGCGGGCTGCGCAGCATGTACCGGCGCGACGGCTTCGGCGCCGAACTGGTGGCGGTCACGGCGCGCCGCGTGAACGATGCCGACACCTTCAAGACGCCGTACAGCGAAACGCCGTTTCCCGCCGTGACCGTCATCATGGGCTTTCCCGGCGATACGCTGGAACAGGTCATGGCCACGCAAAACGCGACCCTGGCAGCCTACGACCCCTACAAGCGGGACACGGTGGAACTGGCCGGCACGACGGTGCCGCTGGCCGCCAACTTCACCTCCGGCTACGGCTTGTGGCTGGCGCGCTCGGGCTTCGCCACCCAGGCGCTGCGCAACGTGCTGGGCAATGAAGAGGGCATCGACGCGCCGCACGTCTATCTGTTGCAGCCCTACGACCCGGACCGGCGCACGGTCGTCATGCTGCACGGCCTGGCCAGCAGCCCCGAGGCCTGGATCAACGTCGCCAACGAAGTGCTGGGCGACGAAACCCTGCGCCAGAATTACCAGATCTGGCAGGTTTATTACCCGACCAACGCGCCGCTGGCGCTGAACAACCGCGCCATCCGCGACGCGCTGCGCCAGACGATCGGGCATTTCGATCCCATGGGCGCGGCGCAGGCTTCGCGCGACGCCGTCATCATCGGGCACAGCATGGGCGGCGTATTGAGCCGGTTGCTGGTATCCTCCTCCGGCACCGTGCTGTGGGATGCGCTGCGCGACCACGCCAAGCTGGACGATGCCCGCCTGGCCCAGGCGCGCGCCGAATTCGATCCGGTGTTGAGCTTCGAGGCGTTTCCCGGTATTTCACGCGCGGTGTTCATCGCGGCGCCGCACCGGGGCACGCCCTTTGCCGAGAACACTTTGTCGCGTTGGCTGTCCAACCTGATCACGCTGCCCGTGACCGTAGTCAGGCAGTTCGCCAAGCTCAACAGGCTGGCCGACGGCGATGGGCCGGCCCGCGAATCCTCGATCCGGATATCCAATGGCGTGGACAACCTGAGCGAAAAGGACCAATTTGTGAGACTGACCGCGTCCATGCCGATTTCGCCGGCGGTGCGTTACCACAGCATCATCGCGAACAACACGCCCGGCATCCCGCTGGCGGATTCGGATGACGGCCTGGTCCCGTACCGCAGCGCGCATCTGGACGGGGCCGAATCCGAGAAGATCATCGACTTCTCGCATAGCGTGCAGGAGACGCCGCAGGCGATCCTGGAGCTCAGGCGCATTTTGCGGCTGCAGCTGGAACAGGGGGCGCGCTGATGCACGGGTTATTGTTCGGCCTGCTGGGCGCTGCCGCTGGTATCTTGATCGCGGCGTTATTGCGCCAGCCGGGCGTGCTGCTCTATGACTGGATCGCGACGCGCGCGGCGGCCAGGCGTCAGGCCGTCCTGCGCAAACGCCAAGCCCTGATCGTCGAGGCGGCGGCGCGCGATGCCGCGAAGGCCAAGCGCGGCCGGCCGCCTGTCACGCAAGCCGGATAACCCTGAGCGGCGCGCCGAGATGGCCCGCCGGGGACGGCCGCGCCGGCCTATCGGGATCCCAGTCCCAGGTGCCCGCGCAGCGTGCTGTGTTGGTACTCGGTGCGGAACAAGCCCCGGCGTTGCAGCACCGGAATCACGTGCTCGACGAAATCATCGATCCCCCCGGGCAGGGAAGGCGGCATCAGATTGAAGCCATCGGCGCCTTCGTTGCGGTACCAATGCTCCATCCGGTCGGCGATCTGTTCGGGCGTGCCCACCATGGTGCAGTGGCCGCCGCCGGCCGCCAGCCGTCCGAGCAACTGGCGCACGGTGGGCTTTTCGGTTTCGATGATGCGCAGGATGGTCGCGTAGCGGCCCTTGGGGCCGGTGAATTCCGCCAGGGGCGGCAGAGCCGGCACGGGCGCGTCCAGCTCCCAGGCGGAGCAGTCCTGCAGCACGAACATGCCCAGCTGGCGCAGCGAAGCGTCGCTGGGCAGCAACACGTCGAGCTCGCGCTGCTTGGCCCGGGCCTCGGCCTCGGTTGAACCCACGTAGGTGACCAGGCCCGGCATGATCGGTACGAAATCCTGGCGTCCGGCGGCCAGCACGCGCCGCTTGATGTCGCGGTAGTAGGCTTGCGCAGCGGGCAGGTCGTAGGCGACGGCGTAGATCGCTTCGGCGCGCCGGGCGGCCAGATCGCGCCCCTGGTCCGAGGCGCCGGCCTGGAACAGCACCGGGCGGCCTTGCGGCGGACGCGGCACCGTCAGGGGGCCATCCACCAGGAAATGCTCGCCGTGATGGCCGATCTTGTGCACGCGCGCGGGCACGCCGTAGTCGCCGGCGCGGTCGATGGCCAGGGCATCCGCGTCCCACGAGTCAAACAGCTTCAAGGCGACGTCGACGAATTCCTCGGCGCGCGCATAGCGCCAGTCATGCCCCGGCATGGACTCGTAGCCATGATTGCGCGCTTCCGCGTCGAACATGGACGTGACTACGTTCCAGCCCATCCGACCGCCCGAAATATGGTCCAGCGAGGCCACCATGCGGGCCGCGTGAAAGGGCGTGAAGAAGGTGCTGGAGACCGTACTGATCAGGCCGATGCGGGAGGTGGCGCGCGCGATCGCGGCCATGGCGGTCAGCGGTTCCAGGTGCCAGCGCGGGCCGTCGCCGATGTTGTCGACCGATTGCCCATCGGCAAAGAAGATGGCGTCCAGCTTGCCGCGTTCGGCGGTGCGCGCCAGTTCTTCGTAATAGGCGATGTCGCCCAGCCGCTCGGCGGCCGAGTCCGGATGGCGCCAGGCGGCGCGGTGGTGGCCGCAGCCGAAAATGAACAGGTTCAGATGCAGCATGGCGATCCGGCCCGGACAGGGGCGGTAAAAGGCGCGATAGGCATGGTCAGGCTCTACGATTGCAGCGGCGGACAGGAAAACGGCCGCCGCACGCGGGCGAACTTAGCACAAAAGCCGCTGGCGGGCGTCCGCGCCCGGCGCGTTGACATTGGCGTGCCGCTCTCCTAATCTTGCGGCAATTCCTGGGGGAGCCCTGCAAGGGCTGAGATTCCGCGACATCGCGGTAACCCTTTGAACCTGATCCGGGTAATGCCGGCGAAGGGAAGGACATCGCGCAGTCCGCGCGCCCTCCCTAGACTTTCATTCATCTTGCGGCCTGCGTACCAGCGGGGCCGCCGCGTTGCGCGTCCGGCTACCCGCCGGCAGCGGGAGGACCGAAACCCATGTTGACCCAATCCACCGCCCTGATGTGGCTGTTGCTGTTTTCGGGCGGCTTTGCCGTGGCCAGCGTGCTGTACACGCGCCGCAAGCGCGGCACGCTGGAGGACTACATCGTCGCCCGCAACAGCCAGGGCGCCTTCGGCACCATCCTGACGCTGATGGCTTCGACCCTGGGCGCGTGGATCCTGTTCTCGCCCGCGCAGGCTGCCACCTGGGGCGGCCTGGCGGCGGTGATCGGCTACGCGCTGGGATCGATGTCGCCGCGCCTGGTCATGATTCCGCTGGGACGGCGCATGCGCGAACTGATTCCCCACGGACACACCCTGACGGAGTTCCTGATGGCCCGCTACGGCCGGCCCATGTACGGCCTGGCGCTGTTCATCATGCTGTTTTATCTCTTCATTGCCCTGTCGGCCGAAGTCACGGCGATCGCCAAGCTGGTCACCATGCTGGCGCCCGTGCCGCTGTGGGCCACCGCCGCCATCGTGATGGGCACCACCTTGCTCTACACCACCTACGGCGGCCTGCGCTCGTCGATCTTCACCGACCAGGTGCAGATGATGGTGATCGTGCCCCTGCTGGTGATTCTGTGCGTGGTCGGCTGGCAGGCCGCGGGCGGCGCCATGCCCACCATCGAAGCGCTGCAGGCCAAGGCGCCGCAGCTGCTGGACCTGACCGATCCGGTGGGCATCAAGGCGGGGCTGACCTTTTTCGTCGCCATCCTGCTGACGGGGATTTTCCACCAGGGCAACTGGCAGCGCATCTATGCCGCCCGCGATGCCCGCTCCATGCGCAACGGCTTCCTGCTGGGCGGCCTGCTGGTCGCGCCCTTCATCTTCCTCATGGGACTGTTCGGCCTGGCCTTCGTCGGCCTGGCGCCCCAGGGCGACAGCTCCATCGCGCTCTTCAGCGTCATCATGCCGCATGCGCCGGCGTGGTTCGTGATCGCGTTGATTCCCTTGGGGCTGTCGCTGGTCATGAGCACCGCCGACACGGCGATCAGCGCCGTCTCCAGCATCATCGCGGTCGACATGCGCCGCCTGATGCCCAACGCCAGTTCCATGACCATGAAGCGCCTGGCGCGCTGGCTGGTGCTGTTGATGGCCATTCCGGTCATGATCGTGGCCTCGCAGGGCTACAGCGTGCTGTACCTGTTCCTGCTGGCCGACCTGCTGTGCTCCGCCGCCGCCTTTCCGGTGTTCTATGGATTGTTCAGCCGCAAGCACGACGGCCTCACCGCCACTGTCGCGACCCTCTCCGGCTTGGCGGCAGGCCTGTTCTACTTCCCGGCGCCGGGTGACAAGCCCTCGTTCCTGCTGGAGTCCTTCCTGCTGGCGGCGGTGGTGCCGGTGGTGACGACGGTGCTGATGCGATGCCTGCTGCGCGGCCGCAAGGAGTTCGATTTCTCGACCCTGAGCGCGGCGGTGCGCAGGCTGGATCGGGACCCGGCGTGAGCAGCGGGCCGGCCGCGTGACGCCCCTGCCGGGGCGTCGCGCAGCCTTTATGGCGCGCGCAGCGCCTTCTTGTCCACCTTGTTGGCGCCCGTGTAGGGCAGGGCGTCGAGTATGCAGACGACCGCCGGCACCTTGTAGCGCGCCAGGTTCGACTGGCAGTGCGCGATCAGCCCGGCCTCGTCGATTGCCGCGCCCGGCCGCAGGACGACGAAGGCGCGGATGACCTCGCCGCGATAGCTGTCCGGCCAACCCACCGCGGCGGCTTCGGCCACGTCCGGATGCAGGTACAGCACCTCGTCGATCTCGCGCGGGTAGACGTTGTAGCCGCCGGAAATCACCAGATCCTTTTTGCGGTCGCGGATGTACAGGAAACCGTCCTCCGCGAACTCGCCGATATCGCCCGTATAGAGCCAGCCGTCGCGCAGGGTTTCAGCGGTGGCGTCCGGCCTGGCCAGATAGCCTTGCATGATCTGTGGCCCACGCGCGCGGATTTCGCCGCGCTGGCCGGGCGGCAGCACGACCGTGCCTGATTCCAGGTCGACCACCTGCACCTCGGTGCCGGCCACGGGCGTGCCGACCGAACCATGGCGGGCGCCGGCCGGGCCGTTGTAGGTGAGGATGGGGCCCGCTTCAGTCTGGCCGTAGCCCTCGTAGATCGGCGCGCCTACCGCAGCTTCCCAGCGCCGGTGCACTTCTTCGGCCAGCGGGGCGGATCCGGAATAGCAGACGCGCACGCTGGACCAGTCGGTGGCCGCGAAGCGCGGGTGCGACAGCAAGCCGGTGTAGATGGTGGGGCTGCCGGGAAACAACGTAATGCGCTCGCGCTCTACGGTGTCGCAGACGTCGTCGGGCCGGTAACGCGGCAGCACCACCAGCGTGGCCGCGGCGCTGGCGGCCAGGAACAGGCCCATGGCCATGCCGTAGGAATGGAACAGCGGCATGGCGCAAAGCACGCTGTCGGCGCCGTAGCGGGTGGGCAGGGCCAATTCGCGCTGCAGCACATTGGTGGCGATGGCGTCGCGTCCGAGGATCACGCCCTTGGGGTGTCCGGTCGTGCCGCCGGTGTATTGCAGCAAGGCCGGCGCCTGGGCGTCGGCATCGCCCAGCGGCGCATCGTCCAGGCCTGGCTCCGGCTTCAGCCACTCACGGGCCTCGTCTTCGGCGACCAACGGGATGCCCAGCGCCGCGGCCAGCGACGCCGCGACGGCCGCCGATGCCGCGTCCGCAATCAGCAGAGCGGGCTGCGCGTCGCGCAGGATGAACTCCAGTTCGCGCGCGGTATACAGCGGATTGAGCGGCACATGCTGGTTGCCGGAGCACTGCAGCGCCAGCGTCACCACGCAGGCCAGGTCCGAATTGCCCAGCAGCGTTGCGATGCGCGCGCCGCAAGGCGCGTGGACGCGCAGATGGCGGGCCGTCGCCCAGACTTCGGCGGCGTAACGCCGGTAATCGACGCGACGTGTGCCGCAAACCAGGGCCGTGCGTTCGGGCCAGTCGCGCGCCGCGCGGGCCAGCAGGGCGGGAATGCGCAGGACGCCTTCAAGGCTGGATTGGCTCATCGTGCCGCTCCGCCAGCGTCCACGCGCAAGACCACGGCCATCGCGCTGTCGCCGGCCGCGCAGCCCGTGAACAGGCCCAGGCCGCCGCCACGCTCGGCCAGTTCTTCGATGAGCTCGATGACGGACCGAAGGCCGGTCGGGCTTTGGGGATGGCCCCACACGAGCGAGCAGCCATAGTTGTTCATGGCCATGACGTCGAACCCCGTGGCGCGCGCCAGCGCAATGTCCGAGACCACGAAGGGGTTGTGCGTCTTCACCGCATGCAGGTCGGACACGGCCAGGTTGGCGCGTTGCAGCGCGTGGCCGGCGGCTTCGATCGGCGCCTGCGGCATGTAGCCCTTTTCGGTGCGCGACTGGCCGAAGCCCAGAATCTCGATGCCGATCTCGGGGCGGCGCGACAACTCACGCGCACGCGCGGCGGTTGCCAGAACCATGCCCGCGTTGCCGTCGGCCGGATGCGTCTGCCCGCCATAGGTGATGGTGCCGCCGGGCAGCACGGGCGCCAGGCGCGCCAGACCCGCTTCTGTGGTGGCATGGATGCCTTCGTCGCCTTCCAGCACCGATGCGATTTTGGCGTAGCGCGGGTCGGGCACCTCGAAGGGCAGCGTCATGTAACGCTGTTGGAACCGGCGACCGCCGGCGCAGGCCTGCGCGTATTGCTCGTAGCGACGCAGCGTGACGGCATTCTGTTCGTCCGTGGAGATGCCATGGCGCTCGGCCACGCGCTCGCCGGTCTGCAGCATGGACAGGCCGCTCCAGGGGTCGTGCGAAAAATTGTCCAACACCCAGTTTTCATGCGCGCCGGAGCCGCCGGGGCCGGCGGGATCGGGATGGTAGAGCTGCGGGCCGTTGGACACGCGGTCGGCCATGAGTACCAGCGAGGTTTCGGCGTTGCCGAGCATGAGTTCGGCCGAGGCCGCGGCCAGGCCCCGCACCGAGGTGGCGCAAGCCTGCGAGACCACCGGCCCCGCCAGATGGGGCGCGCCAAGCATGCCGGCCACCCAGGGCAGGCCGTAGAACGAGCCCTGCTGCGGCACCGAGCAGCCCAGCACCGCGCTTTGCAGCGCCGCGGGCGAGATGCCGCGGCGCTCCAGTTCACGGCTCGCGGTCCAGGCCGCGAAACGCAGGCTGTGCAGGCGCGACAGGCTGCCCTGCCAGCGCGAGAATGGGGTGCTCCAATACACGCCATAGGGAATGTGTACGCCGGTCATGCGGACTCCTGTTGCAAGAAGGGCGGCTTACGGCAGGAACTGCCAGGCGCCCGAACGGGCCTGCATCAGCACGACGCCGCGCTCGTCCAGACCGTTGTGGTTGGTGGGCGACATCATGTAGATGCCCTGGGTGCCGACGGTGCCCTGCAGGCTTTCCAGGGCGTCGCGCAGCGCCTGGCGGAAGGCGGGGGTGCCGGGCTGGGTGCCCGCGGGAATCTTGGCCACGGCCGCGTCCAGCAACAGATAGGCGTCGTAGGTGTAAGGCGCGAAGGCGTTGCGCGAATCGGCGCCGTAGGTCGATTCATACTGCTGGGCGTAGCGCGTGGCGACCGGCTTGATCGGGCTGTCCGCGGGCAGCTGTTCCACCACCTGCACCGGGCCGCTGGGCACGATGACGCCATCCACGCCCTTGCCGCCCAGCTTCAGGAAATCCTTGTTGATCACGCCATGCGTGTTGTACTGGACGCCCTGATAGCCGCGTTCGCGCAGCGACAGATGGGGCAGGGCGCCCGGCGTGCCCGAGCCGCCGACCAACACCGCGCCGGGGTTGAGAGCGACAATCTTCAGCACCTGCGCCGTGACCGAGTTGTCGGTGCGCGCGTAGCGTTCGTTGCTGAGCACCGTGATGCCGCGCTTGGCGGCCGATTCCTGCAACGCGCGGTAGACGGCGTCGCCCCAGGCGTCCGAGAAACCGATGTAGGCCACGCTCTTCACGCCGCGCTTGGCCATGTCGGCGGTCAGCGAGTCCACCATCAGGTCTATGCCATGGGCCACCACGAAGATCCATTCGGCGCGGTCGGGGCTGACCATGATGGGCGCCAACGAGAGCTGCGGCGTGCGCGCTTCGCGGGCGACTTCCGTGACCGCCATCGAGGTCGGCACATTGCTCGGGCCGATGATGGCGTCCACCTTGTTCTCGGTGATCAGCTTGCGCGCCGTCCTGACCGCGGACGACGGATCGGTCGCATCATCCAGCGCGATGTACTCCACCGGTTGGCCGCCCAGCGTCTTGGGCAGTAGCGGCACGGTGCTGCGGTATAGCGACCCCATGGAGGCTCCGGGGCCGGTGCTGCTGGCGATCACGCCGATGCGGATGTCGGCGGACGCGGCGGCGGGCGCCAGGGCGCAGGCCAGCGCCAGCGCGGCAAGACGATGAAACATGGCTATTCCCCTTTTTTTGGATATCACCCGGTTAGCGGGATGACCCTAGTATGGGCGTGTTGGCGATAACTGGATAATTGCGATTCCTTATCAATCGATAACCAACTTGCCGGGCGTATTCCATGCCGGACATCCCCCCTTTGCAGCAGCTGCGGTCGCGCCTGCGCATCCGCCACCTGGTCTTGCTGGACGAGCTGGGACGGGTCGGCAATCTGCACCGGGCAGCCGAAGCGATGCACCTCAGCCAGCCCGCGCTGAGCAAGCTGCTGGGCGAGGCCGAAGCGCTGGCCGGTCAGCCCTTGTTCGAGCGTTCGCATCACGGCGTCGCGCCGACCGCGCTGGGTTTGCTGATGATCGACCGCGCCCGCCTGCTGCTGAACGAACTCGATGCGACGCACGCCGAACTCGCCGCCGCTGCCAACGGCGCAAGCGGCAAGGTGAGGGCGGGCATTTTCCCGGTGGTGGCGCATCTGCTCGTGCCCCTGGCGGCGCAACGCCTGCAGGAGACGCATCCGGCCCTGCGCATCGAGCTGTCCGAAGGCCTGGAAAAGCAGTTGTTGCCCGCCTTGCGCGCAGGCGAGCTGGACTGCGTGGTGGGACGGCTCGGGGTGGAGGGGGCGGACGCCGACCTGCAATGCGAGATTCTCTACGACGAGGCCACCGCCGTGGTCTGCGGCCCGGCCCATCCGCTGGCCTCGCGCAGCCGGTTGAGCGGCGCGGCGCTGGACAAATGCCGCTGGGTGCTGCCGTCGCGCAACGCGGCGCTCTACAGCATGGTCGCCGCCGCCGTCTCGGCGCGCGGCGCGGGCTTCCCGCAGGTTGCCATCGAATCCAGCGCCATTCTGACGATCGTCTCGCTATTGCAGCGGACCTCGCTGCTGTCGGCTATTCCGCTGCGTGTGGCTCGTGCTCTGGCGGCCAACGGGCAACTGGCCATCCTGCCGCTGGCCTTGCAGGCGCGGCTGCACCCCGTGGGCATCATGACGCGGCGGGACGTGCGCACTGCGGCTGCGGCATCGTTGTTCCTGGATGCGTTGCGAGACGCCGCGACGACAGTGCGCGTCGACGCAAACGTTTGAATATCGCCTGTCAATAAATAAAAAATGAACAAGTAATTATATTTGTTTAAATTTTGAAATATTTCAGGAGTTTAACTATATTGTGACTGCGGCGTTATTGATTTTCAGCCGTGCGATTTTCAAATGATGGCGATGCAAATGCACGAGGGTGGAATTCGGAATGAAGCCGTGGGCACAAGACCTTTTATTGGCGACTAATAGCGCGACCACTGAGCAAGCCGTTTTCACGGAGGTGGCCACCGCTGCATTGAATCTGGGGTTTTCTTATTGCGGGTATGTGGTGGGGGCGGCCTTGCCGTTTACCAATCCCCAGGTCGTCATGATCAGCAATTATCCAATCTCCTGGCAGGAGCGTTACGCGCAGGCGCGTTACGTGGAGATCGACCCCACCGTAAAGCACTGCGGCCAGTCCGCGATACCCATCGTCTGGTCGGACAGGGTGTTTGCGGGAACGCCTGAGCTTTGGGACGAGGCGCAGGCGGCAGGCCTTTGTGTGGGGTGGTCTCAGTCGAACCTGGACGCTTACGGAACCGGGGGGATGCTGACGCTGGCCAGACAGAAGGAGCAACTCTCCGACGAGGAACTGATTAGCAAGGAATTGCGCATGCGATGGCTGGTGACCGCTGCGCACCTGGCATTGAGCAGGGTCACGCTGCCGCGATTCAAATTGGCGCCGGATACTCCATTGACGCGTCGCGAGACCGAAATTCTAAAATGGGCGGCGGACGGAAAGACCAGCAGCGACGTGTCCGAAATACTGGCGATTGCCGAGTCGACGGTCAGATTTCACACGAAGAACGCCATTTCCAAGCTCGGCGCCCGAAATCGGACTGCAGCCGTGGCGCGCGCCGCGCTGCTCGGACTCTTGCGATAGGTGGGCGGCGCATTGGCGGCCCGCCGATCTCCGCATGCTGCGGGATCGAGATTCCGCAGGCGCCGGAATCCGGCGCATAAAGCAAAACAGGGCACCACATCGCTAAATGTAGTGCCCTGTCTTGGCGGGAATTTTGGTGGAGCGGAGGAGGATCGAACTCCCGACCTTCGCATTGCGAACGCGACGCTCTCCCAGCTGAGCTACCGCCCCAATGAAGCAAGACCAAGACTATACAGGAATGTTCTTGGCCTGCGCAATATGCCGCCGTGCAAAAAATCAGGCGAATTCCAAGGTTGCCACCACAGGGGCGTGATCGGACGGTTGCTCGTTGCGGCGCGGCTCCTTGTCGATGATGCAGGCGGTGCAGCGTTTGACCAGCGGCGCGGACAGAAGGACGTGATCAATGCGCAAGCCGGCATTGCGGCGGAACGCGAACTGGCGGTAGTCCCACCAGCTGAAGGATTTCTCCGGCTGCTCGAAAAGGCGGAAGGAATCCGCCAGTCCCAGGTCGATCAGGGCGCCGAAGGCCTTGCGCTCCGGCTCGGACACCAGCACCTGGCCTTCCCATTTCTCGGGGTTATGCACGTCTTCGTCGGCTGGCGCGACGTTGTAGTCGCCCAGCACCGCCAGCCGCGGATACTGCTTGATCTCGTCGGCCAGCCAGGCGCGCATGGCTTCGAACCAGTCCAGCTTGTAGGCGTACTTGTCCGAACCCACCGCCTGGCCGTTGGGGCAGTATGCGCAGACGACGCGTACGTCGCCTTCGGCGCTGGGAAAGGTCAGCGCCAGGACGCGCTGCTGCGGATCCTCATAGCCGGGAATGTTGCGCACCATGGACGTGCCGGGCACGCGCGAAATGATGGCGACGCCGTTATAGGTTTTCTGGCCGGCCCAGACGGCGCGGTAGCCGGCCTCGGTGAAGGCGGCTTCGGGGAACTTGTCGTCCGTGAGCTTGAGTTCCTGGATGCACAGCACGTCGACGGGATTGGCTGCCAGCCAGTCCAGCACCTGCGGCAGGCGCACATTCAGGGAGTTCACGTTCCAGGTGGCTAATTTCATAATTTTCGTAGACCGTTTATTTATGCGGTTCTTGGCGGTAGTGCCTTCCAAAAACCCGGCCTAGCTACTCATCTGGCTACTCATCCGGGGCGTGGTTGGCATTCGCCGGGGACAAGGCCAGATGATACCCGCTCATGCTGCCTTCTTCTGCTTGCTGCGCTCGATCAGCGCCTGCACGCTTTCGACCGTGATCCGGGTGGCATCTCCGATCTGGACCTTCTCCAGGTCGCCGCGCTTGATAAGCCGGTAGATCATGGTGCGCGACAGGCCCAGCGCTTCCTCGGCCTCCCTGAGTCGATACAGCAATTTCGGCGCCGCGGCCGGTGCTTGGTGTTGGGCTGCGTGTGCCATTTACTGCTCCTTGTTGTCGGTGGTGGCGCGGGCGGCGCGCCGGCGCACTTCCCATTCCATGTTGGTCTTCGAAAGGCCGTTCACCACGTCTTCCGGCAGGATCGCGGCCTTGCAGTGAGGGCAGCACGGCGCCATCTTTCTGCTGCGCCAAGCCTCGTCTATGCGCTTGGCCGCGCGGCTGGTGACGGTGTGGGCGGCGTCCTGGCGGATCTTCTCGGCCTTCGCTTCCAAGTGGTGATGCCGCTCCACCAGTTGCAGAAACGCGTCGAACGGCTCCACGTCCTGTTCGCAGTCTTGGCAGTACACGCGGCGCTCGCTGGTATCGAACGCGAGACGCAGGTGGCGGCAGGCCGTATGGACGCGCCGGGACATGCCGCGCGCCACGCGCAGATCGCCGATGTCGACCACCTTCATGCCGTGCACGTAGTCCATGGGGACGATTGGCTCACTCATGCCGCGCCTCCGTCGTTGTGCTGCTTGGGGTGGATCTTTGGCCGCACGATGACCTCATGCGTTTGCGTGCACGCCTTGCAGATCGCCGCCATGTCGCCCATGTTGTCGAGCGACATCTTCCCGGCCTCGTCCCATTCGTAGTTCAGCTTGGCGTCGTAGAAGCACTTGCAGCGGCACACGTCGCACAGGTAGTAATCAGCGAGTGCCATCGCTGCCTCCCGTTCTCTGCGCTCCCGGTTGCGCGGACAGGGCGGCGCGGTAGACGTCGGCGCGCTCGTTGATCTTGTTCTGATAGCCGCCATGACACAGGACAATCGAGCAAAGCTTGTCGGCATTGCCATCGGAGGCTGTAGCCCATCGCCACCGTGCGGCGTCTTCGGCATCGCGCACCTCCTCGCTGGCGCTACCTTGCAATTCCGCCAATCTGTCAACCTGGCTTCCTTGCAGATTCGGCGATCTGTCAACCGCCTCGCTGGCCTGGGGCGCGGCATACAAAGGTGCGGTAGCGTCGTCCGAGGGGGAATGCTGGACTTTGCTATTCACTGGCATACCGCGCCGACGCATTTCTAGGTAGATCGGCGGAACGTAACCAATGATCTGCGCCTCCCCGGCTACAGGGGCGCTTGCCCACGCTGCGCCCTGCATAAATGCGTTGCGAACATCAATCCCGATGTCTTGCCGGTCGTCCCCTTGATACTTTTCGGCGTAGGAGTCAGCAGCGTCTATGACGTTTCCCGCCCGCTCATCGCCTACAGGGGCGCTTGCCAGGGCGCGGCGCAGGACGTTGACGGAATCGCACGAACCGCGATCATCGCGATTGCAGCGGGCTATGAAGTCGTCCACCCAGTTCAGTGCATCCATGACCTCAGCTGAGGCTACAGGGGCGCGCAGCTTGGACAGCAGGGCGGCTGAGTCGAGTCGAACAGCGCGCTCCGCGCAATAGGTGCTGCAATTGTCGGGCGCCATCTTGGCGTCGTTGTAGCCGTCGTCGTATGCCTTCCGGATGGCGGCTTTGATTGCTTGCTCTGCCGCCTGGGCGGCGCTGCTTTGGTCTGTCATATCAATGCTCCGGCGTGGGCGTTAAGATGAACCCTCATCGTGTGAGAGAGGGCACCATGTGGAAATGCCGAAACTGCGGGCTGGAAATCATGTTCTCTGCCGTCGACCCCGAGATTGATGAGGCCGGTTGCTTCTTCCGATGCCCTGGATGCGACCACCGGAACAAGCTGATCAACGTTGGCCCCTACGGGGACGATGACCCGATCTCGCTGGCGCAGACGGAAGATTGATCTGCCCATCACGCCTCTCCCTGCTGAGGGACCTGGGCGGCGAGGGCGGCGTCTATGGCGTCATCCAAGTCCTTCCCATGGATGAATCCAGACTCTGACCCGGCCTCACCCCTCTGGAACATGTCGCTTTCATCACACAGAACAGCAGCAGGGGCGCGGCCAGCCGTTTGATGGGCCTTTTCGCGCAGCCACCGATACCGCGCCGCATCCAGCGCATCGCCAGCAGCGGGCGCCCCTGCCATGGCATCCATCTGGCCGCCGATCTGGTCGCCGAAGATCGCGCGCGCCATGCTCGCCAGCGGCGCGTCGGGCGCGGAGCTAGGGATAGCATGCGCCCCGTTATAGATGCAGTGCGACCCCTGCCATACGCCTACGCTGACGCCGCGAGGGTCGGGGTCTAGGGATACGGTGATGGACGGCGCTTCGGGCGCAGCGGCGAGCATGGCGGCGTAGCTTTCAGGCTTCTGCTGAACCATCCAGCCCATGCCGCCCAGGGCAACGAGCATTTCTTCGGTCGGCTCAATCGGTACCAGCTTCCAGCCGGCGGGGAGGGTGGTGGTCATGTCAGGCTCCGGTGGCGCGCGCGGCGTCGAGCTCGGCGCGGATCTGGGTTTGCAGAAGTAGGTCGGTCTGGTCGTCCGGGTCGGCGGTGGCCATGGCGCGGCGCAGGGCGGGCATGGTGATGGCTAGGCCGACCATGGTTTCCTCTCGGATCGGCACCAGGTACTTCAGGGCGATGTGCAACTCGCGCAACGGCTCCAGCGGCAGCGTGCGGTTGTGCCGCGTGCACCACATTTCGAAGTGCCAGATAACGCCCTCGATCGCGCCGGCGGCCTCGTACCATTTGCCATCGCCAGCACGAAAGTCCGGGAAGCCCTGGGCATCGGTGTGCACGGTGCCATCGCGGTTGATCTGGTCGATGATGGCCTCAAGCGGACGCAGCACTAGGTCGGTGGCGACGAGCATGGGCGCGCGCTTCTCGCGTTGCACGCGGCGGCCGGCTCTTACGCGGGCCTGCTGCTTTTCCAGCATGCGGCGCTGCTGGCGGTTCATGGCGGGGATCATGGTCGTTCTCGGTATAGGTGGCCGGCGGGCAGCGCCGCGCCGGACGGGTGGTTACTGGACGTGGGTGTAGGTTTTCCGGTTCCGAAGCTGCGAAATCGCGGAATCCACCACACCGAACTCGCGCGCGATGGCACGCTGCTGCTCGCCGTTCGCAATACGTTCACGGATGGCCCGCGCTTGCTCGTCGGTAAAGCGACGCTTCGGGGCCACGCGCAGGCCAGTCCTGTAGGCATGTGCGTTGTTCTGCGAAGGCGTCGACCATTCGAGGTTGTCCACGTGGTTATCGTGCTTGATGCCGTTCTTGTGGTTAACCCAGTTGCCATCGCCTTCCTGCTTGGGTATCCAGGCCAGGGCGACAAGGCGGTGGATTACCTTCGTCTCGTAGCGGCATGAACGGAACAGCTGGACGGTGCGATACCCCGTGCGATTCCACCCAGGCGCCAGCCATTTCCCGCCGACCTGGATGGCGCGGCTGTAGGCGTGCGGCATCTCGCGCGGCTCAGACCAGACTCGGCCATCGGCTGAAACCGAGTACAGCCCCTCGTATCCTGGGACAGGGCGGACGGGAACGTCAGGCACTGCGATGCAAGGAGGTTTGCGCGCTGTCATTTCACAGATCCAGGCTGGGCTGCTTGTCAGCGGCCGGGATGACGGTCAGGTCCACTTCGCCGCCGAGCACGTCGAATAGCTTTTTCACCTGGTCACTGGTCGGGGTGCCTTTGACGGTGAATTCGTAGCGGCAGCTTCCACCTTCCATGAACGACACCTTGTGGCCAACGACGTCCACGGTTTCCAGTTGGATGTCTGATGCACCGCCCAAACCGAAGCCGATCACCACGTCAGCACCCTTTAGCGGTTGCTTGATGCTGACAGTCTCGATCAGGTCGCCAAAGCGGCGCACCGTAAGCGCGTCAGGGTCCAAGCCAGGAATGCCGGCCTGCTCAGGAAATTCCTCGGCTTTGTAGAAAACGGAGCGCAGCGCCTGGTGATACTCGGCCAGGAAACCGTTGCTGCCAGTGAAATGGAACTTCAGATCGACGGCGCCGGTGGGTTTGTCACCATGCTGCTCGGTGCGCACGTTGATGTGCGCCAGGGTTGCGGTTTGCTCGGTGATCGAGAACATTCGGGAGTGCTCCGTAGGTTGTGCTGCTGGGGAAGGGTTAGGCGGCCAGGCGCTTGAGCTGGGCCACCAGCTCGTCGCGCTCGGCCAGGAATTGCAGGACCGCCTTTTCATGCGCGGCCAGTTCCTCGGTGGTGGGGGTGTAGCGGCAGACGAAAAGCTGCAGGTCTTCAGGGAAGCGCGGGTCGAACGACACGAAGTCGGCGAACTCGGCGCCCGTCACCCAGACGTTGTGCAGGCACTGCGGGCGGTACTGGTCCGGCACGACGCCCGCTTCCAGGTAGCGGATGTGCGTCGTGCTTTTCGGGCACTTCGTCTCAAGCACGCCGCGGCGACCGTCTTCCACGAAGAGGCCGTCCACGCTGCAACCGGCGTCTACGTCGGGCAGGTACATGAAGCCGCTTTCGATGGCCACGTTGCCCGACTTCTCCTCGTAGGCCATGCGGGCGAACGGCTCTTGGTCGATGCCCCATTGCATTTCGCGGCTGACGAAGTCGCTGCCCTGCGGCATGCCTGTCAGCACCTCGATGGCGAGCTCGAACTTGTAGTCGGCGCGCTTGGTGGACCATTCCTTCTTGGCGGTCATCGCCAGCATGTCCGCCGCGCGCGACCCGGTGACGCGACCGCAGCGGTCCAGCAGCCAGCCGTCGCTGCCCTGCTCATGGGGGGAGAGGATGTAGCGGTTCATTCCTGGTTACCTCCTTGGTCATCGCGGCCGAAGCCGTCGTCGGACGCGTCGCGGGGCGGCTCGTCGATGGTCTTGCCGTCATCGCGCGGCGTGTCGGTCGGCACGGCCTCGCCGCGCAGCACGGCGCCGCGGGCTGCCACGGCGGCCTTGAACGAGTTGTAGACAGCCATGTCCTTGGTCGCCTTCACGTCTGCCAGGCCATCCTTCCAAACCTGGGCCAGCCCTTCGGCCGTGGTCGCGTCTTCCACCTGGCGACGCAGGCGAGGCAACAGATCGGGATCGGCGCGCGGCTTGTCTCCAAGGTCCAGACCTTCGCCGCCTTCGGTGTTCAGGTGGTGGATCGCCTCGTCCAGGCGGTCGTTCTTGGGCCAGTACTTGGAGGCGCGCTTGACCACCGTCTTCTTGGCCATTTCCGACCAGTCGGTCACCCAGGGGCAAGACTTCTGCTTCGAAACCCAGGCCTTCCAGGCGGTGCTGCGGTCGCGGATGGCGTTCACATCGTCGATCGACATGGTTTCCGTCAGGTAATCGCCGTCCGCCGTCTTGACGACCACGTACACACCTACGATTGCGCCGCGCTCCTTGGAGAACGGCTTGAAGCGGTGCAGCGGCTCCTTGTCGAAACCGTCCAGCTCGAAATGGTCGTTTTCGTGCACGACCCGGGCCTGGCCCCAGCGAATGGCGCCGGTGGAAATGGCCAAGTCCATCAGACCCATGTAACTCAGGTCCAAGCAGATCCGGCCGTCTCGCGGCACCAGATACGCTTGCTTCTTGGCGGGGTTCAGGCTGATGCCGATGGCGGCCACGTTCGTGACGGCGTTGACCACCGACTGGCGGTTCTTCATCGCCACGCCGAGCGCGTATTCGTTCTGCTGCAGCACCTGGATGGCGAACCCGGCTTCTTTCTCGAAGTTGATCGACGGGTCCGTCAGTACCGCGGCGAACGTGTCGCGGCTGTCGTAAATGTCCTGGGTGATGACTGCGAGGTTGTTCAAGGTCATTCCTTCGCAACGACCACGGTCTTGCCGCAGCCTTCGCAGGCGGTGAGGGTGGGGGATTGGGCTTGCTCGTCGCGCTGCTGGCGGTCGCCGTAGGCAGCAACGATGCCGCCCACGAAGACGGCGGCGCAGACGGCACCTACCCATTCGTAGCGGTCGAGGCGGCGCAGGGCGCGCAGGAGACGGCGGATCATTGGGCACCTCGCGCGGCCAGCATTGCGTCGGCGATCTGGTAGGCGTGCTTGGCGAAGTCCTCGGGCGCCCAGGTCGACAAGTCTTGATCCGAGTAGCCGATGGCGGTTGCAAGGGCCTTGGCGGCGAAGTAGTCGCGCAGGGACATGCCCATATCCCAATTGCCCCAGTTATCGCTATCCGGGACGATAGGGAACGCCGGGCCGCCGTCGTTGATCGTGGTCATTGCTGCTCTCCCTTGGCCTTGGCGATTGCGGCGCGGGCGGCATCTTTTGCCGCGTCTTCCGCGTCTTCAATCTGTTGCAGCAGGCGCTCATGCGTATCGGGGTCAACCTCGCTCAGTGCGAGCTGGACATAAGCAGAGTCCACTTGGCGGCGCTTCTCCAGAGCCTCCAGCAGCTCCGGCGCGGCGGCGATCAGGCGGGCGTTGGCAATGGCCTCTTCATCGGTGGGAAAGAAGCCGCTATTCGGGTGACCTGCTGCTGAGCCGATGATGACGTTGGAGGCCATGCCGAACTGATCGGCAGGCTTGATGATCTTGGGGTTCTCGGGCGACACGGCCCACGGCCCCTCTGTGTGATTCGTCGTCATTCGTCTCTCCGGTGGCGCGCCATCAAGGCGTCGCCGATCAAGGCAATCAGGTAGAGGGCGGCCGCGCCCCACACGGCGTAGGCGGTCATCATTTGCGTGACCTCCAGGCGTCGACGATGGCCTGCACCAGCAGGGCAAAACCGAGGATTACGAAGGCGATCACAGGCAGGCCTCCGCTTCGTCAGGGTCCATCTCGGCAAGCTGGCGGTTGGCCAGGCCTTCGATGCTGTCGCCCAGCAGCTTGTCCAGGAACGCGCCAACGCTCGGGATCGTGGCGCCCACCAGCAGCGTCAGCAGCACGCCGCCCTGGTTGTCGGCCAACTCGTTCCACAGGTGTTCGGTCCATTCGGCGGTGGTCAGCCCGAACGCCGTGGGCTCTTCGTGCATCAGGCACGCGGTGACCATGGCGATGGCCTTGACGCGCGGCACCGTGGGTACGTCCTCGTCCGGCTCATGCGGCAGCGAGTAGGGCGGCGCGACCCGCAGCAGGTCGTCCATCAGTTGTGCGTGATAGGCACCCATGATCAGTTCCTCGCCGCCAGTTCAGCCTCGCGCGCCATGCCCTGGTAATGCTTCAGGATCTTGGCGTCCTCGGCGTACTTGTCGAATTCAGCGCGGAAGGCCAGCTGCAGGCGGCCGCGGTTGACCGGGTCAGCCACGCGCCACAGGTGCGCAAGCTGCTTGATGAACGTGCCGCCATAGGTCTGCATCGCGCTGATGGCCTGCTCGGCGGTGGTCGCTTCGAAGATGATGGACATGGATGTCTCCTTGCCCCGGCACCCGGGGCGGGGTGGGGAAGGATCAGCGGGCCGACTTGGCAGCCGCATAAACAGAGCACAGGTAGTCCCGGGGGCCGCCGAGAGAGCACGCAGCAAAGATCGGATCAGCGCCGGACTTGACCATCGCCTCGACCTTGGCGTCGCGCTGCACGTTGTATGCAAAGGTCGCCGCAACGACGCTGATAACGCAGGCCGCGCCCAGCGCCCAGATGGTTGTCCAGAATTTGCCTTCTTCGCTCATCGTCTTCTCCCTGTTGCTCACCGGGTGGTGAGGCTGTCTATCAAGACAAGAAGAGATGGGGGAGGGGTGCGATTGACCTTGAGCGCGGCTTCCGGCTACAAACATCCCAGGGTTCACTTTGGGAACCCAAAAAGGAGGTCACCTTGACCCAATTTTTGGACTCCCTGATCCAGCGCATCTGCGTCAACAGATGATCGCCAGCCATAAGGGAACCTAGAACGCTAACGCCAGGAAGCAACACCCCGAAGCGGCTGTGCCGCAGACGGATTGCGCTAGAGCGCGGTTGACGTCGAGCTCAAGTCCTTACGGATACTGGCGGGCAGGTGCATGGTTGGCACCAAGGTAGGCAGCAAGTCCACGAGAGTGGGTATCTTGCTGTGCCAAGGTACGTTTGGAGCCCTGCCGCGTTCGCCCTCTCGGGTATCCGCTCGGATGCCAAGGCACCCCTCTCCCATCTCAACTTGTCAAAGAACGTGCCCCGGTACTCCGTGATGCGTGAGTGGTGAGGCGTTGGGAGAAATAATACTCACGTATTTTTCTAGAGTCAATACAAAAGTATTTTTAGCGGCTAAATTTTTGCCCCAGGGGAGTTCTGGGGCAATCAGGCAGGACCTTAGGCGGTCTTGCGGTCTGCTTCGGATCGAGCGACCTTCAGGCGCACGATAGCCAGGATGTCTTCTTTGTCAGATTCCGGCAACGCTGCGTACTGTTCTGGCGTGATCCCTGGGAAGGGCCACGCCGAAAAGGTATCTCCTTTACCGCTTTCGAGCCATTCGGGCCGCACTCCAAGTACGGCCGCAATCTGCACCAGGTAGCGGGAAGAGTCGTTTCGGCCTGCTTCGATATGGCCGATCGTTCCCTGAGAGACGCCCACCTTCTTGGCAAGGTCGCCCTGGGTCATATCCCGCTGCTTGCGGGTTTCGCGTATGCGGTCACCGATCGTCGTCATGGCTGGATTGTGCTGGGCATGATTAATACATGGGTATTCAAAAGTTGCTTGCCTCAAAAATACATAAGTATTAGGATGTGCGGCATATGGATACCAAAACCGTCATCGCCGAACTTCGTGGCCTCGGCAAATCTCAGGCCGCCATCGCTGCCGAATGCGAGCTTTCGCAAGGCGCGATCTCTCATATTGAAACGGGTCGACGCAAGGATGTGCGCGCCAGCACACACGAAAGGTTGGTTTCCGCCCTCGAAAAGGCGAAGGCAGAAGCTGCTGCCCAGGCCCAGCAGGAGGCGGCGTAGATGAAGACCGCCGAGGAACGCCTGGAAGAGCTGGAATCCATGATGGCAGCGCTGAGCGTCGTTTCCATGCTTGGCCTGGCTGCCGCCGTGGGCGACGACGCGGAAGTTTTCATTCGCGTGCAGGCCGACCAAAACCCCGGCCTCACCGACCCGGTGCGGGAAATCCTGCAGCGTCTGGCAGACGCCGTCGCGGGGAAACCCCAGCAGCAGGAGGCGAGCCATGCGTGATAGCGACGTGGGCCCGCTGGCGGCGGTGTTGGACGAGCTGCGCGCTATCCGGCAAACCCAGGCGGAAATACTTGGCCTTCTTCGATCTCGACAGTCCAGCAGATCAGGTGTGGAGGAATCGACAGGGCGTCGACTGGAGGCTGTTGGCCGTCCTTTGGGCTCGGTTCCAGCCGCACCAACCCATGATCCGTGGCCCCGACCGAATTGCACGGCAGAAGGACGAATGGATCGTCTGATTCTGAGCCTGCAAGAAAGAAGTCGAGGGCCGCAATGATGTTGTCGATCGACGGGTCGCGTCTGATGGCGACCAAATACCTTCTCATGGCCAGCTCCTTTGCTGATGGTGCGTGTAGGAACCGCCAGTTTAAGGCGCTGGGGCTGGCCTCCCAATTCGATGTCCATTGCTCAATGCACCGTCGCACCGGCACGGTCGTCGGTGGCCCACGCCATGCGGTCACGCTCGGCGCGCAGCTCGTCAAAGATATCCAGCACAGCCTTTTCGCTCGGGTCCACGAAGGTCCGGCGGGCGATGTCCTGGGCGTGCTGCAGAAGCTGTTCGGTTTCAGTGAGTTTTTTCATGCCGCCAGTGTGCGCGGCCCCGCGTGCAAGTGCATGCAGATCTTTTTGAACAAGGTTGAACGCAAATGAACGCGCCTGCATCGGTGCAATTTCACGTTCAGAAGCCCTCTATGGAACAGGCGCTTCGGAACGCCCTGACCAACCCCAAAACCTGCGGCATTGTGCGTGATCGCCTGGAATGGGATAGCAGCCAGGTCAGCAAGTTTTTGTCCGGCGGCATGGGCGTGACGATCGACAAGATCGACGCGGCGATCGAGGTCTTGGGGATGGTCGTCACCACGCCTGCCTACATGGACTTCTTGGCCTACGGCGCAAAGATCGGCGCCAACTGTTATTGCGCGCGCGCCGGCGCGGGTGATTGCAGTTCGAGGTAGGCATGCGCCAGCGCCTCCTGAACCCCCAGTCATTTCTGTTGGTCGGCCCGAGCCAATTGTCGGCGTTGCTGGAGCTGCTGCCGCGTTTGCCACTGGATGCCGAGCGTCCCTACGAAGTACTGATCCGTGAGCGCCAGAAGCCGCGCACGCGCGCCCAGAACGCCTTTTCCCATGCCTGGTACGGTGAGATTGCCCTGGCCCTGCCGGAAGACGACACGCTCGGCTGGAAGTGCTACTGCAAGCTGCACCACGGCGTGCCGATTCTGCGCGCCGAGGATGCCGCCTTCCGCGAAGCCTATGACGGCGCCATCAAGCCGCTGCCCTATGAAAAGAAGCTGCTGGCCATGCGTGTATTCCCGGTCACGTCCCGGATGAACACCCGTCAGCTGACCAAGTACGCCGACGCGGTGCGTGATGACTTCGCGGCGCGCGGCGTTCTCCTTGAGGTGAAAGCGTCGTGATGCTCAAGCGTTCCGCACCTCTCACCCGCAAGACCCCGCTGCGCGCCACCGGATTCCGGCGGGCCACCCCTTACGCCGCCGGTATTGAGCGGCAGGCAACGCTCCAGCGTGCCGCCATCAAGCGCCGCGCACCGAAGAAGCGCGCCGGCCACGACCCCAAGTACCTGGCCGCGTGCCGCGGTGAACCTTGCTACCTCCAGATCCCGGGCGTGTGCCGCGGCGAGCTGGAAAGCGTCGTGCCGTGCCACGCCAACTGGTCCGCCTACGGCAAGGGCATGGGCATCAAGGCCAAAGACATCTACACCGTTCCCGGCTGCTTCTGCTGCCACGCTTGCCTCGATCAGGGCTTCAGCCTGACCGACGCGGAGAAGCGCGCGACCTGGGAATGGGCATACAACCGCTGGCTGCCCGTGCGCGCCGCGAAGCTACAGGAGGCCGTATGACGGTTGAATCGTGTAAATCACAACGGCAGGCGTTGAGCAAGAAGTTGCGCTTCGATGTGTTCAAGCGAGACTTTTTCAAATGCCAGTACTGCGGCAGCACGCCGCCGGCAGCAATCTTGGAAGTCGACCACGTTCTTCCCGTTGCCGCCGGCGGGACGAACGCAATGCAC
This sequence comes from Achromobacter sp. GD03932, assembly GCF_029839485.1. Classification (NCBI taxonomy): domain Bacteria; kingdom Pseudomonadati; phylum Pseudomonadota; class Betaproteobacteria; order Burkholderiales; family Alcaligenaceae; genus Achromobacter; species Achromobacter sp. GD03932. The sequence goes on along the minus strand of NZ_JAOCAT010000004.1, from coordinate 61,021 downwards.
AACCTGATCACGGCCTGCTTTGACTGCAACCGTGGAAAGTCCGCGGGGCTTCTCTCATCGATTCCCGAAAGCTTGGCGGCTCAGGCGGAAATAGCCGCCGAGAAGCTGGCCCAGGTAAAGGCGTTTGACCGCCTAATCAAGGCGCAGCGCAAGCTAGAAGATGCACATATTGATGACGTTGAAAGCGCCTTTCGAGTTCACTTCGAGGGCTACAGCTTTTCGCCGAAGTTCCGCCAGTCGGTGCGCTTGTTCGTCCAGAGGTTGCCGGCACACGAGGTCGTTGACTTCATGCATTTGGCATGCAGCCGGGTGAGCAACATGGGAGACGCCACCAAGTATTTCTGCGGCATTTGCTGGAAGCAGATCAAAGGGGCGCGGTCATGAAGCGCCCGTCATTCCAGTTCTACCCCGGCGACTGGACCGGCAACAGCAACCTGCGCCGCTGCACGCACGCCGAGAAAGGCGCCTGGCTGGACATCATGTGCCTGATGCACGACCAGGAAGAGTATGGCGTGCTGCGCTGGCCTCTGAGGGAGATTGCCCTGGCCGCCGGCTGTCCTGTGGCGCTGGTTAAGGCGCTGGTGTCCAAGGGTGTGCTCAAAGGTGATGACGCAGAGCTTACCGAGGCCTTCGTCTATACCCCGCGGAGTGGTCGCAGGAATGGCGATCCGGTCGATCTGATCACCACCCAAGCCGGGCCGATCTGGTACTCAAGTCGCATGGTGAAGGACGAGTATGTCCGCACCATTCGGGGCGAAGGTTCACGCTTTGGTGAAGGCAATGATGCCGCATCTAAGCCAACACCAAAGAAGTCATCAAAGACTTCACCTAAGCCCACCTTTGGTGACGGCTCTTCTTCTTCATCTTCATCTTCTCCTTCAGGTAGTTCAGAAGAACCTGACGGTTCTCCTGACGCTTCCGCGTCGAAATCCGAACCTGCGGCCTCTGGGCTTACCCCGAACGAATCCCTGTTCCAGGTCGCTGTGCCCTGGCTGGTAGCCCGGGGAATGAAGGACGGGAACGCCCGCTCGCTGCTGGGCGGCGCCATCAAGCAGCTTGGCGCTGCTGGAGCCTGGGAGCTGGCCTCTGAGTGCATGCGCACCGAGGTCATGGAGCCCGGCGCGTGGTTGTCCAAGGCACTGAACGAGCGCATAGCACGCCAGCCAAGCCGGCGGTCCGGTTCCGGCCTGCCGCCTTCCGGCGCTGATCGCCGAGCCGCGTGGAACGCGGAACTGCAAACCGTCATTGACCAGGCCGGCGCGGGACCGCGGCGGGAGGTCGACATGGGAGTGATCGATGCAACTGGCACGCTCATCTGAAACCACGGCACCTGTGCCGCTCGCCTGGGCTGCGCGTCTGATCGAGCGCATGCAGGCGCTGTACGGCGCCAAGTTCTCCCAGCAGTGGGAAGGTATCGCGCCTGCGAGGCTGGCCGAGGTATGGGCGCAGGAGATCGCCGACTACACGGCCGAGGAAATTCAGCGTGGCCTCGCGTCCTGCCGTGGCCGAACCTTCCCGCCCACGCTGCCCGAGTTCCTGGGCCTATGCCGCCCGACGCTGCACCCCGAAACCGCGTACCACGAAGCGGTCGCTGGTATGTCCGCGCGCGCCCGAGGCGAACACGGCGTATGGACCCATCCGGCTGTGTACTGGGCCGCGATGCGGATCAGTCAGCACGACCTGCTGAACCAGGGATGGCAGGCCATCAAAACCCGTTGGGAATACGCGCTGCGCGACGTCATGGCGCAAGGGCGCTGGGAGTCGATTCCTACGCCGAGCGTCGCGCTGGTAGCGCCTGGAGGCACCGTGGCTACCCGTGAAGAGGCCCAGAGCTTCCTGCGGGAACTCATGGACAAGACCGGACAGGCGTTTCCGTCGCCGATCGCAGATCACCGCGCATGGGCGCAGCGTCTCGTTGACCGGGCCAACAAGGGCGAAACCGTTTCCCCGACTGCATTGCGCATGGCACAGAACGCCATGGGCGCACCTACGGAGGCTTCCGAAGCATGACCCTACCGAACCTCACCCAATCCGCCGAAGCCTATGACCCCATGGCGGGAACGCTGGCGAGCATGCAGGAAGCGCCGGACAGCTTCGCGCGCGTGCAGCCTGAAGCACCGGACTATCCCCGATCGGTGTATTCGGTCTTCGGCATTGATCCTGGCCCGGAGCAGTCCGGCTGGTGTGTCTACCTGCCCGACCACCACCGCGTGCTGAGCTGCGGCGTGAAAAGCAACGCCGATCTGCTGCGCTACCTGGGGATTGTCGATCACAGCCGCATCGCCATGGAGATGATCGCCAGCTACGGCATGCCCGTGGGCCGTGAGGTGTTCGAAACCTGTGTATGGATCGGCCGGTTCATGCAGGCAATGGAACACCCCGATTCCGTCGATCTGGTCTACCGCAAGGACGTGAAGATGCACCTGTGCGGCACGACCAAAGCGAAAGACGGAAACGTGCGCCAGGCGATCCTGGACCTGTTTCCGCGGACGGGCGGCGGGGCCACACCCCAGGTCGGCACCAAGGGACAGCCTGGGCCACTGTACGGCGTCAGCACTCACGCATGGCCTGCGCTGGGCGTGGCGATTACCTCGAATGCACGCAGCGGCCGCCAGCCGCAGGAGCGCAAAGCATGAGCGGCTACCTCGCCATCGGCATCTGGCCGGTCGTTCGCACCCAGGGCTGGGCGCTGCTGCCGTTCCGTGGAGACAGGGCCCACTACTTCCTGCGCGGCACCGAAACCCCCGAGGGCGGCCGCTTCGTCTATTCCAACTGCGGTATCCGAGGCGCGGAGACGGGCCAAGCCCCGCTGCTGGTACCCGGCAATTTCCCGCGGTGCCAGCGCTGCGCGCAATCGCTTCCTCACGCGAAGAGGTTTTCATGAACAAACCGCACATCAAGCTCATCGGCGGCGTATGGCGCTGCCAGTCCGCCGACGTGATGAACACCGGCCAGGCGTTCAACCGATGGCTGGAAGCCACGATCAAGGCTGGCCTGGAGCATTACGGCCAGGCCGAGGCCATCGTTCCACTGCCCAAGGAGAAGCCGCAACGCACCCGCAGCCGCCCGCAGAAGCCCAAGGCCCTCAGCGGCTTGGACATCCCGGTCTTCGTCGCCGGCCCGCGCACCACCAACGCCATGGCGCGCCCGGCGCTCAGCCTCTCGTCGGTTGGCCTGCGCCTGAACGGCGACCGCGCGCTGCAGGCCCAGCCGAAGACGCCCTCGCTCTCGGGCGGCCGGCGGGGAGGGGAGTGATGAAGTGGTTGCCGCGCGATACCGTCCGGGCTCCGCACCTACTGCTTTGCCTGAGCGAAAAAGAATTTGCCCGCGCCTCCAAGCACTGCGACGTGCCGAATGCTGGGCAATGGCTGGACGAGGGCAGGCAGGCTGCTTGCATGCATACGTGGGAGAAGGACGACAAGCTCGTCTGCATCGTGTGTTTGCCCGCCAGTGCGTTGGAGCGTGACCCGGTGGAGGTGATCCTCTGCTTGGTGCATGAGGCGGTCCACGTGTTCCAGCGTCTCTGCGATTCCATCGGCGAGAGCCACCCCAGCAGGGAATTCGAGGCCTACTCGATTGAGCGGATTTCCGAAGCTCTCATATGCGAGTACCAGCGGCGATACCAAGGAGGCAAACCATGATAGAGAACCCATTCCGCGAGACCCTGGAAGACCTGCTGACCACCTGGTACCACTGGACCGCAGCGCAGCGCCCGCACCTGGACAATGCCCGCTGCTCGCCCATGTTCCGGGACGCCAGGCCGGCAGCCGGCAACGTGCATGACGATGACGACGTGGTCGCCAGCCGCCTGCGCGCCATCAAGGCCAGGGCCATGGATCACCTGATCGACAAGCTGCCGCGCTGGGAACAGAGGGTGGCTGTCGAGCTGCACGTGGCCAACCGGGTGGGCCCGCGCGTGTGGCGCAATGCCCGCCTGACGCCCGAACAGTTGGCCGAGTTCTGGGAGGAAGCGCGCGACAGGCTGGCGGCCGGGTGCGTCGACGCCGGTTTGCTGGAAGAGGCGGATCTGCCCCATTCCTTCGCGCACGGGCTTGCACATCGCGAAATTCGGCAGTAGCATTGCGCCAAGTCTGGAAAAGTGCGCCCGCAACCGAAAGGTTGGCGGGCGTTTTTCGTTACAGCCCTCGTTCTCTGGTGGTCCCAGAGGCGGGGGCTTTTCACTTGAGAGCCATGGCCACGAAACCAACTAGCGCGAATCCTCCCGCCGCTGGTGGGGGAGTCGCGTCCGCGCCCGGAAAAGTACCGGGGAATACCGGGAATCTCCGGCGTGGTGGTGGTCGTCCCAAGGGCGTCCCGAACAAGGCAACGGCCGAGATCAAGGCGCTGGCCCAGGTGCATGGGCCCGACGCAATCGCCACGCTGGTGAAGATCATGCAGGGCGCGAAGCAGCCGTCAGCCTCGCGCGTGGCCGCCGCCAAGGAGCTTCTGGACCGCGCTTATGGCAAGTCCGTCCAGCCCATCGAAGGTTCCGGAGATCCGGACAAGCCCATCAACATGGCGCTGCGAATCGCCTTCCGGCGCCCTGGAGACTGACATGGGCGCCCGCGACCTGCCGCTGCTGGAGTTCCCCGAAAAGCTGCAATGCCTTTTCGAGCCAGCCCGGTACAAGGTCGCCCACGGCGGGCGCGGCTCGGCCAAGTCCTGGTCGTTCGCCCGAGCACTGCTGGCTCTTGGCGCCCAGCGCAAGCTACGCATCCTGTGCACGCGCGAGGTCCAGAAGTCCATCAAGGACTCGGTCCACAAGCTGCTGTCGGACCAGATCGAGGCCATCGGCCTGGGCTGGTTCTACCAGATCCAGAACAACGAGATCCGCGGCGCCAACGGTACGGAATTCCTGTTTGCCGGCCTGGCCGACCACACCGTTGAGTCCATCAAGTCCTACGAGGGCGTGGACGTTGTGTGGGTGGAAGAGGCCCACAAGGTCAGCAAGCGCTCGTGGGACATCCTGATCCCCACCATCCGCAAGGAAGGGTCGGAAATCTGGATCTCGCTCAATCCTGAGCTGGAGACGGACGAGACCTACAGCCGGTTCGTGATCGACCCGCCGGCCAACGCCGTGGTGGTGCAGATCAACTACTCGGACAATCCCTGGTTCCCGGCTGTGTTGGAGCAGGAGCGCGTGGACTGCCTGCGCCGCGACCCCAAGGGGTACCCGCAGATCTGGGAAGGCAAGTGCTTGCCGGCCGTGGCCGGCGCCATCTACTACGACGAGATCCAGGCCGCGCAGGAAGAAGGCCGCATTGCCCGCGTGCCCTACGACCCGATGCTCAAGGCGCATGTGATCTTCGACCTGGGATGGAACGATGCCATGTTCGTCTCGATCGTGCAGCGCGTGCGCTCGGAGCTGCGGGTCATCGAGAGCATGGAAGACAGCCACAAGACCCTAGACTGGTGGTCGGCCGAGCTGCGCAAGAAGAATCTGAATTGGGGCACGGTGTTCCTGCCCCACGACGGCGAGCACCGCGATTTCAAGACGGCCAAGAGCGCCAAGGAAATCATGGAGGCCATGGGCTGGACTGTGAAGATCACGCCCAACCTGAAGGTTGAAGAGGGCATACGCCTGACCCGCATGGCCTTCCCCCAGATGGCGTTCGACAAGGACAAGGCCGCGCGCATCGTCCAGTGCGCCAAGCGCTACCGCCGCAGCGTCAACCAGCAGACCAATGAGCCCGGCGCGCCGCTTCATGACGAATGGAGCCACGGCGCCGACAACCTGCGCTACGTGGCGATCAACGCCGAGCAGATGACCAACGAGAACTGGGGCGGGGAGATCAACTATCCGTCCCTCGGAACCTTCTGATGCCCAAGCTTGCCGACGACACCTTCGAAAAGATCCTGGACAGCCAGATCAATGAGGCCGCCCAGTGGCAGGAGGAGCAATTCCGCGACGAGCGCGCGCGCAACTACCGCTACTACCTGGGCGAGGCCACGCCGGGCCCTGCTGGCCGGTCGCAGGCCGTCTCGTGGGACGTCTACGAGACGATCGAGTCCGCGCTGCCTGACCTGATCGAGATCTTCCTGTCTGGGGAGAACGTGGGCGAGTTCGAACCCGTGGGCGTCGAGGACGAGGCGTTTGCCGAGCAGGCCACGGACTACATCAACTACATCCTGCTCAAGCAGAACCCCGGGTTCCTGATCTTCAATACCTGGATCAAGGATGCGCTGCTGTCCAAAATCGGCATCGTGCGCGCGTACTGGGCCGAGAACGAGAAGGTGACGGTCAAGGAGTACAAGGCCATCGACGAGGACCAGCTGACGATGTTGCTGGACCAGGATGATGCCGAGGTGAGGGAGCGCACCACCTATGACGATCCGGAGGAACTGAAGGCCAGGGAGCAGGCGCGCGACGCGCTGAACACTCTGGCTCCGGACGTGCGCGCGCAGGTCGAGGCGGTGCTGGCAATGCCGGTGCGCCAGCTTCTGGACGTCACGATCCAGACCACTCGCAAGAAGGGCCGGATCTACATCGACAACGTCCAGCCGGAGAACTTCATTTGCACGCCGCGCGCCAAGACGTTGGCCGCCGCGGACATCCAGGGCGAAATGAAGTCCATGTCGCGTTCGGACATGCGCGAGGCTGGCTATCCGAAGGACCTCGTGGCCAAGGTCCAATCCTTCGATTCGATCATCGACCAAAGCAGCGGCGTGGCCCAGGAGGCCAACGGCGAAACCGGCTACCCGCAGCAACAGTACGACTCGCCCGACGATTCCACCGAGGAGGTCGTGGTATTCGACGGGTTCATCCGCCTGGACTACGACGGCGACGGCATCGCCGAGTGGCGCCGGGTCGTGCGCGGCGGCAACTGCACGCTCGTCAATGAGGAATCCGAAGGCCCCGATTTCGTGGTCATGTCGCCCATCCTGATTCCGCACAGGCTCATAGGTATGGCCCTGGCGGACTCGGTGGCGCCGATCCAGGACACCAGTACCGCACTGCAGCGGCAATACATCGACTCGCTGATGCTGGCCAACAACCCGCGCACGGAAGTTCTGGATGGCCAGGTCAACCTGGACGATCTGCTGAACAACCGGATCGGCGGCATCGTCCGCGTCAAGACCAAGGGCGCGGCGTCGCCGCTTCTCACGACCAACGTGGCGGACTCGGCCCTGCAGGGCATCGAGTTCATGGACAGCCGGCGCGAGGCCCGCACGGGCATCACCCGCTACAACCAGGGCCTGGACGCCGACAGCCTCAACAAGACCGCCACGGGCGTCTCGAAGATCATGAGCGCCGGTGACCGCCGCAAGCTGATGATGGCCCGCATCATGGCGGAAACGGGCGTGAAGGACCTCTTCCGCCTGCTGCTGCGCCTGGTCACGGACAACCAGGACAAGCCCGCCACGATCCGCCTGCGCAATGAGTGGGTGCAGGTCGATCCTTCGCCCTGGTCGCCGGAAATGGACGTGACCATCGAGACGGGGCAGGGCGCGGGCGACAAGTCGCAGACCATCGCCATCCTGCAGGGCATCCTGGACGTGCAGAAGGAGGCCATGGCGGCCGGCGCTCCCGTGGCCACCTGGAACAACGTCTACAACACGCTGGCGCAGATCGTGAAGCTGGCGGGCCTGAAATCGGTGGCCAAGTACTTCACCGACCCGGGCAACGCCGAGCAGCAGCCGCAAGGTGACCAAGGCCAAGACAGCCCCGAAACGGCTCTGGCGCAGGCCCAGGTGAAGGCCGCTGAACTGGACCTGCAGGGCAAGCAGATGCAGATCGAGGCCGACACGCAGGCCAAGCAGGCTGACGTTGAAATCGAGAAGGTCAAGCTGCAGCAGGCCCAGGTGCAGCTTGCCATCAAGCAGGAAGAGCTGCGTCTGAAGCAGGCAGACCTGGCGATCAAGGAGCAGGACCTGCGCCTGAAGGCCGCCCAGGCCGCCGCGGATACCGAGCTGAAGACCCGCGAGCAGGACCGCAAGGACATCGAAACCGCCGCCGGCTTGGTGGCTCCCGTGGGAATCCCCGTATGAGCGAACTGACCCAGGCCCAGCACCAGGAGCTGGACCGCGCCAACCGCGCGGCGGCGATTACCCAGGACCCTATCGTCGTGGCCGCGATCGCCCGGCTGGGCGAGGACATCTTCGAGGTCTGGAAGGATCCGAAGCTGAACGCGGAGCAGCGCGAAGAGTTGCACCGCATGCACCGGACGCTGGAGCGGTTCGTCGGCTTGCTGGATGCCTATGTCATGGGCGGTGCTGAACCACGTCACATCCTGGGCTTGCCCGCCCCTGAGAAGTCATTCTTCCAACGAATCAAGGAGTACTTCAATGGCCAAAAAGGCTGAACCCAAGAACGTGCCCGTGCCGCCGGCCCCAGTGCCTGCCGCGCTGGCAGAACCGGCTGCCGCGCCTGCGCCCGCCGCGCCGCTGGACGACCTGCCGGCGTTCATCCGCAAGCACGAGGACGCGGCCGCGCGCCGCGGTGCCGATCGGGGTGAGCAGATCGTGGTGGTGGAGATCAGCCACCCGGCAGCCGACGAGGCCCAGCGCATCTTCAGCGGCCGCGACGGTGGCATCCGCATGTCGCGCGGTGATCCTGGCGCGGTCTACAGCGACGGATCGAAGCACACCGCACCGTGAACCCTTTTCTGGGCCTGCTGCCAGCCCCTGATGGCAGCCGTAAGAAAGACCAACCGAATAGCCGCCTCGTGCGGCTTTTTTGTTGCTCGGAGTCAAACCTTATAGGGATGTGAGCCATGTCTGAATTCACCCTGGAAAGCCTTGCCGCCACGCTGTCCGCCGAACCCGAGAGGGAAGAAGCGCGCGACGACGAAAACGCCCAACCCGAAGGGGAGGCGCAAAACGACGAGCAGGAGAGCGTCGGCGAGGAGCAGGAAACCGCAGAAACCGAGGGCGCCGAAACGGAGGAATCCGAAGACGGCGAGGACGATCAACCGAACCCGGAATCGTCGCAGGACCCCGTGCACAAGTGGAAAACTGCCGATGGTGCCGAGTACGAGGTTCCCGAGAGCGATCTTCGGGCGGGTTACATGCGTGCGCAGGATTACACGCAGAAAACCCAGACCTTGGCCAAGGAGCGTGAGCAGGCGGAAAGCGAAATCCAGAAGCGAGCCCAGCAGTCCGTCCAGACCATGAACCTGTACGGCGAGAAGCTTGGCGAATTGCACCTCGTGCGCACCACCGTGGCTCATCTGGAGTCTGTTTTGCAGCAGACCAACCGCGAAGATGACCCGGCCAAGTACGCCGCGGTGCAGTCCGACCTGCTCCGAGCCCAGCAGCAGGGGCGTGAACTGGCCGGCGTGCTCTCGCAAGCGAACCAGCTGATGCAGGAACAGCAGGCCGAACAGACGAAGAAGGCGCAAGGCGAAACCGCCAAGCTCCTGGCGGCTGAAATGCCGGATTTCAACGCCCGTCTGCCGGTATGGAACAAGCACGCGACCGAAACCTACGGCTTTTCCCCCCAGGAACTGGCCCAGGTGACTGATCCGCGCATCTTCCGCCTGCTGGACGACGCCACCCGGTTTCGTGACCTGCAGAACCGCAAGCCCGAGGCGGTGAAAAAGGCCCAGGCGGCGCCGCAGAAACCTGCGCGCCAAACCCGGTCTGTGCCGCCCACTTCCATCGACAAGGCCGCCAAGCGCCACGAAGCCCAGCGGGATGTGCATTCCCTGGCCGCGCTGCTGGCCGCACGCAATAGGACCTGAAATCATGGCAAAACTCGCAAACTCTTTCGCCACCTTCGACGCCGTGGGCGACAAGGAAGAGGTGGACGATCAGATTTACCGCACCAGCCCGGAAGAAACGCCGTTTATCTCGGCCATTGGCCGCGGCAAGGCGACGTCCACGAACCCGGAATGGCAGACCGACGCGCTCGAAGCCCCCACCAATAACAAGGTGGTCCAGGGCAACGAGCCGACGCCTGCCGCGCTCACGCCCACGGTGATGCTCAGCAACCGCACCCAGATCTCGGAAAAGACCTACGCGGTCACCGAGACCCAGGAAGCGGTGGGCAAGTATGGCCGCTCGTCGGAAGTGGCGTATCAGGACGCCAAGAAGATGCTCGAAGTCAAGCGAGACATCGAATTCGCGGCCCTGCAGAACTCCACGGCCATCGCGGCGGCCGCAGCCACGGCACCGCAGGCGCGCGGCGTGCTGGGCTTCATCTACGGCAATACCAGCTTTGGCGCCGGTGGTGCCGATCCCGACCCGGTCGCGAACACCGCGCCGACTGACGGCACGCAGCGAGCTTTCACCGAGGCCCTGCTGAACGAGGCGGCCACCAAGGCCTGGAATAACGGCGCGAAGGCCAACCTTTCGCTGTACATCCCGTCCGCGCAGCGTGCGGTGTTCTCGGGTTTCGACGTGAACTCCACCAAGTTCACGCTGACCAAGGACACGACGCTCAACGCGACCATCGACGTCTACCGCGGCGACTTCGGGATCTACAAGGTGGTGAACAGCCGCTACCAGCGTCAGCGCGAAGTCTTCGGCATCGATACCTCCATGTGGAAGCAGCGCATCCTGCGTCCCATGAAGGCCATCGACCTGGCCAAGACGGGCGACAACCGCAAGCGCATGGTGAACACCGAATGGACGCTGCAGTGTGAAGCGCCGCTCGGCAACTTCGCCATCCGCGATCTGACCACGGCGTAATCGCCACTGCGAAGGAGACGGCCCGGGGAAACCCGGGCCAAACACCCATGCCCAGTAAAGAAACGATTACCCAAGAGGCGCTCAAGTGCCTGCTGGACTATTGCCCCGATACAGGGGTCTTCCGCTGGAAGGAAAAGGTGAGTCGGCGCGTCGTGGTGGGATCTCCGGCCGGCACAGTGTCGAAGAAGGGTTATGTGCGGATCATCATTCGTGGACGAAATTATGCGGCCCATCGCCTCGCTTTCCTCTACATGCAAGGGGCGTGGCCGGAGGATCAGGTGGACCACATCAACCGGGTCACGTCGGACAACCGTTGGGCGAATCTGCGGCCGGTGAGCAACCGTCAGAATCAGTTCAACAAAGGAATCGTCGAAGGTGTGCTTCGGCGAACCGGGGTGCTTTGGAACAAGCAGAAAAGGAAGTGGCGGGCCTCCATACGGTCTGATCGGGTGCTGAAGCATCTCGGCTACTTCGATGACTTCGATTTGGCTGTAAAGGCGCGGGTGTCCGCCGAGCATAAATACTTCGCAATCGGGTGAACACATGAGCGCACGAATCCTAACCGCTGAGCGCGGCAGAGTGACCCGGTTCCTGGAGGCGGACGGTCGCTACGGCATCGAGACGACGGCCGACGTCGAACCCGTGCTGGAGCATGCCAAGGCGCTTCACAACGAAGGGCGGCAGCATGCCCCCAACGGGGACCAGCACTTGGCGCGCATTCCCATTGTCGTGCTGAACGCTTGGGCGCAGCGCCGCGGCGTGACCTATCAGGACGTCATGAACAACGTCAGGCTGCTGGAAGAGTTCCTGCGCGACCCTGACAACGGCGATTTCCGCGTGCACAAGGGTGATCTATGAGCTTCGACAGCTACGGCACGCTGGTGACCTCTATCGCAGGCTGGATCAAGCGCAAGGACCAGCAGACGCGCATCCCCGACTTCATCGCGCTGTTCGAAGCCCGCGCGAATCGCGTCCTGCGCACGTCGAGCCAGCGCAAGTCCGTGGCGCTGACAGACTACGGCGGCGGTGCTGTTCTGCCGGCCGATTTCCTCGAACTGATCTCCGTCGACGACACGAAGAAAGAGCTTCGGCTGATGACGACGATCCAGTATGGCCCGTCGCAGATGGAAAGCGGGTTCTATGCCATTGAGGGCGGAATGCTCCGGGTCTCGGGCACGACCGACACGGTGAATGTCCGGTACTACGCCAAGATTCCGCCGCTTAACGCGTCGAACCAGACCAATTGGGTTTTGGCATCCCACCCCGACGCGTACCTTTTCGGGGCTCTTACCGAGGCCGAGCCTTACCTGCTGAACGACGCGCGCATGGATCTGTGGAAGTCGCGCTGCGACACCGCCATCCAGGCCATTCAGCTGGCCGACGACCAGGCCCGATTCTCGGGCGATGCGCTGGCCCTTCAGATTGCGAGGAAATAATGGCCGTCGAAGACACCAAGTACATCATGGGCCTGGATGCGACCAAGCCCACAGGCAGCTCTCCCAAGTCCGAGGGCGACGACAACCTGCGCCTGCTCAAGACCGTTATCCAGAACTCGTTCCCGGGCTTTACAGGTCCGGTGATGGTTGCGGCAACCGAAGCTCAAGGGGCGACCGCGAATGATTTTGTGGTGACCTCGTATGCTCCCGCGCCCGCCAACTATTTCCCCTACATGACGGTGGCGTTCATCGCCGCCCACGCAAACACTGGTGCGTCGACGTTGCGCATCGGTGGGCTGGAAGCCAGGCCCTTCATTTATCCGGATGGCAGCGCTTTGAGGGCGAACGCCGTGGCCGCCGGGAGCTGGGTGGTGGTGGGCTTCGATGGCGGGAACTTCCGCTTGATCGGCGGCGGGAACGCACAGGCGATCTACGACTACATCGAGCAGGTCCAGTTCGAGTCAGCGCTGCCCGGCATGGCCTCCCAAGGGGGAAAGTTCCTGTCGACGGACGGGACCAGCGCGCTATGGAAGGCTGCGCTTCCTGTCTATGGCGCCACGCCTACGGCCAATGAGGGCCCGGTTTACCGTTCGGGCATCGGCCCGATGGAGTGGCAGGGCTCCGGCTACGCCCAGGTGATCACGAAGGTCAGTATCGGCCTCGGGAACGTCGACAACACGAGCGATGCGGCAAAGCCCATCAGCACAGCCACCCAGAGCGCGCTCAATGCTAAGGCGAATCTCAGCGGCGCGGCGTTCTCAGGCGGTGTACAGGCGACGGTGCTGACCTCCCAGGGGGCCGTGAATGCTGGGCTCGGAAGTGCCGTCCTTGAGGCCGATGGGAACGTCTTCGGCAGTATTTGGGGCGGTTACCTGAGCAACTATCTGACCTCGCAGTTGGCCACCAAGCAGGCAGTGGGGCAGTACGTGCGTGTGGCGCCGGGCGACCCGAACCAGATCTACCTGTTTACGAGTGGGACCAGGGTCACGATCCAGGTTGGCGCAATCGACTATGGGCAGATCTGGACGACCAACAACTTCGACCCCAACACGAAGAAGAACGTCGGCAACTATGTCAGGGACGGCAGCGGCAGCGAGCGCATCACGCTCACGTGGACCGGGAGCAAGGTCAACGTGCTGGTGGATGGGCATTATCTTGGTTCGATAACCCTGGCGCCTTGATCATGCCGAAGATCAATTTCCAGAACATGGGGGCCGGCCTGAATCTCGATGGCTTCCCCAATGAGCTTGCCCCCAGCGAATGGTCGGGCGGTCAGAATATTCGCTTCCGGGACGGCTACGCGGAGAAGTCCCAGGGCGAGGTGCGAGTCCACGGCGATCTGCTGGCCGCGCCGTATGGGCTATTCCCCACGCAGGGGATCGCTGGCCGGTACTGGGTCTACGCCGGATTGCAGACGCTCAGCGCGGTGGAAAACGACACCCATACAGACATTACGCGAGCGGCCGGCCTGTACACGGGCACCGTGGACAATCGCTGGAATGGCGGCGTCCTGTCTGGCGTGCTGGTGGTGAACAACGGCAAGGACGTTCCGCAGTTCTGGGGCGGCAATCCGGCGGTCAAGGCGGCCGACCTAACGGCATGGCCTCCCACGTTGCGCGCCAAGGTAATCCGACCGTTCCGCAATTTCCTGTTCGCGCTGAATCTGACCGACAACGGCGCGCAGCGTCCCTACGCGTTGCGCTGGTCGCATCCTGCCGACCCTGGAACACTGCCCGTATCCTGGGACATCGCCGACCCCACCAAGGATGCGGGCGAGTTCGATCTTGCCGACACCAGCGACGTCATCGTGGACGCTGTGCCGCTTGGCCAGGCTCTGATTGTCTACAAAGAGAACAGCATCTGGCAGATGGACTATGTGGGGTCGCCCTACATCTGGTCCGCCAAACCTGTCGTGAGCGGCGTGGGCCTGCTGGCCCAGGATTGCGTCGTCCCACACCCTGGCGGCCACATCGTGCTGACCCAGGGTGACGTCGTGAACTTCGACGGGTCGACCGCGCAGTCGGTGGCCGATGGGCGTGTGAGGCGTTGGCTCTTCGACAACCTGAACGCCGATATGTACCAGCGCTCGTTCGCCGTGGGGAACTATCGCCGGAACGAGGCGTGGATTTGCGTGCCGCGCACAGGATCGGACTGGCCCGACACCGCGCTGATTTTCAACTGGAAGGACGCCACCTGGGCGATTCGAGACCTCGCGCAAGCTTCGGCCGGCGCCTCCGGCACCATCGTTTACGACCTCGGGAACTCGTGGGACGCAGACCCTGATCCCTGGGACACGGACGATACCTCCTGGAATCAGTACGAATACACGCAGGCCTCGCCGCGGCTGATGCTCGCGTCCGCGGTAAGCCAGCGGCTCGTGCTTGTCGACACCGGCAAGACGTTCCAGGGCACCGCCATGGTCAGCCGCTTCGAGAAGACCGGCATGTCCTTCGATGCGCCGGAAAGGATCAAGTACTGCAAGAGCGTGCGGCCGCGCATTGAAGCGCAGAGCGGCACGACCATCGATATCTACGTTGGCGCTCAAGAAGACCTGGAAAACGCAGTGGAATGGTCGGGGCCGGTCCCGTTCGTGGTTGGGCAAGATCTGAGCGCCGATATCGAGGTTTCCGGCCGCTATCTATCCGTCCGCTTCGAGAGCAGCGGCATCGTGTCCTGGCGCATGAAGCAGTTCGATATCGACGTCACCGTCCTGGGGGGCTATTGATGGCCTACGAACCCGGGGTGGCTCCTGCATCCTACGACGGGGAATTCCTGCGGCGGGAACTGCAGAAGATCCGTGAGGCGATGGCCGCGCCTGTCCCATTCGATTATCTGGAGCAGTTGCACGTCGAGCCGGCAAAGCCGCGGGAAGGGATGGTGGTGCTTGCGGATGGGGCGGACTGGAACCCTGGCTATGGGCCTGGCTTCTATGGGTTCACTCAGGGCAAATGGGTGCCAATCACCACGCCATCGTCCGGGATGGACGCGGGACAGATTGCCTGGTTCGCTGGCCTGACTGTCGCGCCAATCGGGTATGTGGAGGCAAACGGCGCGGCGCTGTCGCGCATTGCATACGCGCGCCTGTTCTCCGTGATAGGCACAACGTTCGGCGCGGGCGATGGCAGCACCACATTCAACGTTCCGGACTTCCGCGGGGTGTTCGTCCGGGGTTGGGACCATGGACGCGGGATCGACCCAGGGCGCGCTGCTGGCTCATTCCAGGAGGATGCCTTCCAGGGCCACTACCACATCCCCGTGAACAACTCGGCGGGCGGCTCCACTCCGGTCAACCTCATCGACACATCGGTCGGGAACGTGGGGGGGACTGCGCAATCGCCTCTGATCGGCACGTCGGTGGGCTCGCCCGCGTCTGACGGCGTGCATGGCGTGCCGCGGTTGGCGGCAGAAACCCGGCCCTACAACGCCGCTCTGCTGGTGGCGATCAAGTACTGACCATGGAAAAAATCGTCTCGCAGCTAGACGGCGAAGGGTACTTCCTCGCCGCGGTCGAGGCTGTCCGCTCGCCATTGGAGCCCCGGCAATGGCTCATTCCCATGGGCGCCGTTGACGTGGAGCCGCCGATTCAGGAACAGGGGAAACGGTACCGCCTGGACGAGAGCGATTCCTGGGTCGAGGAAGATGCGCCGCCGCCTCCCCAGCACCCGGAAGTAATCCCCCCGCCGGCGATCCCGCAATCCGTCACGCGGTTTCAGGCGCGCGCGGCGCTGGTCGAGGCGGGCCTGCTTGAAGCGGTCAACGCTTATTTCTCGGCGTTGCCCGATGACGACCTGAACAAATTGGCATGGCAGGAGGCCCCGACCGTGCGACGCGACAGCGATGCAACTCGTGTGGCCGCCGACGCGCTCGGCATCACGGTCGAGCAGATGGATGCCCTTTTTGTACGGGCGGGAGCTTTCTGATGGCAGACATATTCATCCGCGGCATCCAATCGGCGGACGTCGGGGCCATGTGGCCCACGGTGTCGGGCTGGATCCAGGACGCACTGGAAGCCGGCCATTCCCTGGAATCAATCGACGACGTGCGCGAGCAGATCGAGGCGCAGGACTACCAGCTTTGGGTTGTGTATTCGCCCGAGCCCGTGGCGGCCTTCGTGACACGCATAGCCACTGGTGAGCTCGGTTCGGCTCTTGTCGCCGTATGCCTGGGCGGCCAGGGCATGGACCACTGGCTGTTCGCAGTAGAGGACGTCATCACGCGGTTTGCCCGCGACAAGGGCTGCAAACGGGTCTGCCTACATGGGCGCCGCGGTTGGACGCGGCAGCTCGCCAGCTATGGCTGGGCAGAAGAATCTGTAAACGTGACAAAGGAACTGTAATGGGCAAAGGCGGCGGAAGCAGCAGCGGCACGCAAACCACGAAATCTGAGCCGTGGGAAGGGGTTCAGGACTATCTGACCGGCGTCGGGGGTAAGACCACGCGCACGCTCAAGCCAGGCGCAAAGCCGATTGCGGCGGCCACGGAAGGTCGTTGGGTCTATGACGGCAATGGCGAGTCGACGAATGGCCATTGGCAAGCCGGTACCCCCGCGCAGTACGCGGACAGCGACTACATCACTACGACGACCGGGGGCACGCCGGGCATCTATGGCGAGGCTGCGAGGCTCTACCAGAACGGCGGCTGGACGCCGGGGATGCAGGGCGTCACGGACCAGTGGTTGGACGCGCTGAAAGGGCGCAGCGGCGTCGATCCGAAGTACGCACAGAGTGTGCTTGGCATGGGCGACACGCTCTTGTCTGGCCAGGGGTCTCAAGTGGATCTTGCTGGCGCGCGCGCCGCGCAAGGTGCTCTGGACCCCACGGCGGCGCTGCAGCAGTTGCTTTCGGGCCAGGTCAACAATCCGTATCTGGACGACCAGATTTCGGCGCTGGGCAAGGATCTGTCCAGCAACTTCCTGGAGAACGTCGCGCCCGGGATGCGTTCCGGCGCGGTTGCAGCCGGCGGCTTCGGCGGGTCTCGCCAGGGCATTGTGGAGGGGCTTGGTGCCCAGGGAGTGAGCGACGCGCTCGGTACGCAGGCGGCCAACCTGCGCGGCGCGGCCTTCGAGAACGCCCAGAATCGGATGCAGCAGGTGGCGACGGGCTTGAACGACCAGGCCGCCGCGGTCGCGCAGAACAACGTCAACAACCGGCTGAACTACGCCAACATGGGGGCCAACCTGATAGGCCAGGGTTCAACGCTCCAGGCCTCCAATCAGGCCGCCGAGGATGCGCGGTATCAGCAAATGCTGTCGTTGCTGGGGGCCGGTGACGCCTACAACTGGAGCAACCTCGGCAACTATGCGTCGATCGTATCGCCGGGCGCCGGCATCGGTGGCACCAGCACGCTGTCAGGTGGCGGCAGTAACCCGATAGCGGGTGGTCTTGGCGGCGCGCTGGCGGGCGGCGCGATTGGCAATAGCCTTGGGGCTGGAATGGGCGGCTATGGCGCGGCCATCGGCGGCGGCCTCGGCCTCTTGAGCGCACTGTGAGGTAACTATGGCTTCGACATTGAACCCCGGATTGCTTCAGTCACTGGCAACGTCTGGCCAGCAGGCGGACGCCGCGCGCCGGCAGCGAGAAATGTTGCTCGCACAGCAGGCCCAGCAGCAGGAGCAACAGCGTCAGCAGCAGCAAAGCTCCCTGAACCCGAACATGCTGCGGCAGTTCATGCCGCAGACCGGCGGAAACACGGCGCTGGGTTCCACAGAAGGTATGACGGGCGCGTGGGGCCCCGTGGGCGGTGGTGGTCTTGGTGGCCTTGGTGGGCTGACCGTATCGCCAGCGTTCATCGGCGGCGGCACGGCGACGTCCGGACTGGGGGCCGGCGGTACGCTCGGCGCCTTCGCCCAGGGCGGCTCCAGCGCTGGCGGGCTCGGTGGGCTGGGCGGCGCTTCGGCCGCGGGCAGCGGCAGCGGTGCGGCGAGCGGCCTTGCGGCAGCGGGCCCCTGGGCAGCGCTCGCCGCGGCCATCATCGGCAACGAGACCTACGCCAAGAACCACGGGTATCGGCGCAGCGGTTCCGACTACTACAAGGACTTGGCGACGGGACGCGTGCTGAGCCAGGACGTGGACAACCGCTGGGCGCCGATGCTCTTCGGCAAAAACGACCGTATGGGCCTGGGCAAGGACATGTCCTTTGCTGCCGACCTGGGATCGTTCCAGTTCGGCAAGGCGTTCAAGGATCTCAAGGGCAGCTCGCTCTTTACCGGCTTCGGCCTTTTCAAGTAGAGGAAAGACATGACTCCCTACGGCGATGACAACCAGGGCGGCTTCTTCGCGGCTCTGCAAAACCCGGCAAATCAGGGATTGCTGGCGGCCGGCCTGGCGATGCTGAGCGGCGCGCGCGGTCCTAACTCGCAAGGCGCGGTCGGAACGGGTGGGCTGGCCGGCCTGCAGGCATTCCAGAACGCCCAGGCGGCCGGCGATGTGCAGTCGTACCGCCAGGCGCAGATCCGGAAGCTGCAGCAGGATGCGCGGAAGAATGACGCGGTCATGGCGTTCGTGGCCCCGTACCTGGGCGGCGCGGAACCAGGCGGCACCAGGCTGGCAGAGGTTGGCACGCCGGCGCGCGGCGCCCTGCTGGCCGGCGCTATCCCTGCCGGCAGCCCTGGGCTTCTTGGCGGTGGTGCGCAAGCTCCTTCCGCGGGCAGTCCAGGCGGCCTTGATATTTCCAACATGTCGTTGCAGCAGCTGGCGGCGCTCAAGATGGCCGGTTTGGACCTCACGGACATTTGGAAAATGTCGAAGGAAGGTTTCAAACGTCAGGCAGGAGATACCATCGAGCGGGCGGACGGGACGCGTGAGCATATTCCTAGGGCACCAGAAGGCACGCAACTGGTGTACGGACCCAATGGCCCTATGCTTCGCCAGATCCCTGGATACAGTGCTGCGAATGCAGCAGCTAAGGCGGCCGAGGCCGGGGCGGTGGCCGCTGCGCAGTATCCGTACCAAGTTGGACAGACGAATGCCGCGGCAGCAGTGCGCCCCGCGCGGTACATTGGCCCTGACGGCAACGAGTACGCAACCAACGACTTGGCGCTTGCGCAGGGCACGGCTGGAGCGCAGGGCACGCCGATGGTGGGCCGGAACCCCCTGACGCAGCAAGCCGCATCCAAGGTGAACGACGACTGGGTGACGAACAGCTACCGGCCTGCCTTGGACGACGGCAAGACTGCATCGGGGCTTGTTTCGAGCCTCCAGGCCTTCAGGGCGATTCCGCTGGAAACTGGCTGGGGGACGGAGGCGAAGGCAGCAGCTGCCAATATGCTGACCGGTCTTGGCATGGCTCCCGACGCAGTGGCCCAGTACGCCAGCGATGCACAGAAGTTCCAAGCCGTCGCCATGGAACGCCTCAACCAGACCCTTCTGGAACAGAAAGGCATGCAGACGGAGGGCGACGCCGAGCGCGCAAGCAAGACGTTTGCCCGGCTTTCGAACACGCCGCAGGCCAATCGGTTCATCGTGGATTTTGCACAGGCGCAGGCCAATCAGCGCATCCGAAAGGCGCAGTACTACGAGGCGGCGTTGCCCCTTGCGCAGCGCACGGGCGACCTGGCGCGGGTAGATCGGGAATGGCGCAAGATCCAAGGGTCTATCTGGAATGATCCGCTCCTGGCTCCGTACCGCCAGCAGGAGCAGCGGTGATGGCCGGCCCGCTCTTCGCATCGTTGGAAGACCAATACCAGCTACCGGCGGGGCTGCTGGACAGCGTTTGGGCCGCCGAGTCCGGTCGAGGCAAGAACATGCTGTCGCCGGCTGGCGCCCAGGGCCATTTCCAGTTCATGCCACCTACGGCCGAGCAGTACGGCGTCAAGGACCCCAACGACCTGACGCAATCGGCCACCGGTGCCGCGCGAATGCTGCGGGACATGATCGATCAGACGGGCGGCCTGGATACGGCGCTGGCCGCCTACAACTGGGGGATCGGCAACCTGCAGCGCCAGGGCCTTCAGAAGGCACCTGCCGAAACCCGCAACTACATCGAGAAAGTGAGCGCTGGAATGGCACAAGCAAACGATCCTTGGACCGCGCTGAATCAGCAGTTTTCACAGCAGCAACCCGCGACACAGCCTGAACAGCACGACCCGTGGGCTGCTCTGGGACAGCAGTTCGCCATGCCATCGGCCGCTGCTCCTGGTGTGGATGTGAAAGCTGCTCAAGGGGCTGAGCCGGTCAGCGGCGCGGCAACCTCTGCGCCGTATCGCGTTGATATGAGCCAGGAAGACGCGGTCCGGATCCAGGGCCAGGCGCCGCATACGGGTGTGCTCGGCGCAATAGAAGGACTTGGCGCCCGCGTCAGAAAGGCGGGAGAGGGCTTCGCGCAAGGGTTCGGCGATGTGCCTGTTGGAGTCGCCCAGGCGTCTCTGCATGACGGTCAGCGGATCTTGGGAGAAATCGACGGGCTGCTAGGGACGAGTCTGGCCGACACGGGCGCGGGAAATGTCGCCGCGCGCGATGCGGAAATTGCGCAGCGCGAGGCTGATTATCAGGCCGCAACGCCGGGCTCGTTTGCGGCAGGTGTCGGCCGGGTTGGGGGGAATCTCGCCTTTTCGGCGCTTGGCGGTGGCGGCAGAGCGCTGACCGCGCCGATTATGGTCGGCACGCAACTGGGCGCCCGAGCGCTGCCGATGGCTCCGAGGCTTGGGGGCTTGCTCGGCGCCAGCACCGGCAGCGGGCTGTTAGGCGCCGGGTATGGCGCCGTAGCGCCTGTCACTGCGGGGGACTATGACGAGCGATCTACGTCCAATATGAAGATGGGCGGCCTGCTCGGCGCTGCGACGCCGGCGCTGGGGCAGTTGGCAGGTGCCACTGGACGTTACATCGGCAACAACGTGCGGGCGGCTGTCGCGCCCTTCACGGAGAAGGGACGGGAGCAGATCGCCCGCAACATCGTAAACGAGGCGGCGTCCCGCGGTGCCCGGCGCGCGGATGCCGGTGCGCTGGTGTCAGGCTCCACGCCGACGCTGGCTGAGATTTCCGGCAACCCCGGGGTGGCCAACTTGCAGCGCACCATGCGTGACCTGAATCCGGCACCCTTCGTGGAACGCGAGGAGGCCAATGCGCTCGCGAGGATGGACGCGTTGAATGGCCTACGGGGTAGCGCGGATGACCTAGCGGCAGCTGTCACGGCGCGGGACACGGCAGCAGCCAGCGACTATCTGAGTACGCATATCGGAATCCCGGTGGCCAACACTGAATACGCCGCACTGAAGCGGACGCCTGCCTTCCAGAGTGCGTTCGCGGAAGCGGAGCGGATGGCGAAAAACTCGGGGGGGTCCGTTGAGACCAAGGTTGCGAATCGAGCGCTGGCGAATCGTGGCGGATCTATCGGAAGGCCACAAACGTACGTCTCTGGGGTGGGCTTACAGCGGATTAAGACCGCGCTGGACGACCAAATCACCGCCGCTAAACAAGCAGGAGAGCGTGCCAAAGCCGCGAACGTCCAGCAGGTCCAGGGAAAACTCCTGGCACTGATGGACCGGGAAATTCCTGGATACGCCGAGGCGCGCAGCGCGTATGCGCACGCATCCAAAGGGATCGACGCCATGCACTACTTGCAAGGGATGAACCTTACGGACGCACAAGGAAATATCACCTTGGCGAAGGTGCAAAACGCTCTAAGCGCGCTGCGGAAGACCAAACAAAAGCCCGGGCTGAACCCTGCCAAAGCCGTTACGGGTGAACAGGAAAATGCACTGATCGCAATTCGCGATGACCTTTTGCGTGCGGCGCGCGTGGGCTCTGGTCGCTCTATGGGTTCGGCCACCGCCCAGAACCTTGCCACCCAGAACATGCTCGCACAAGCGCTGCCGGGCAAGGCCGGGGCGCTGGCGGGGAAAGCGCCGGCGGGGTCGATCGGAACGGTGCTTGGTAGCGGAGCGGGTTACTTGCTGGGCGGGCCGCTAGGGGCCGCAGCAGGCGGCGCGGTTGGAGGCTCTTTGGGTCGAACGGCGTCTAGCGTGATCAACACCAACAACGAAGCGATTCAGGACGCCATCATCCGCATCCTGCTGAACGAGGGTGGTTCAGGGCTCGCGACGCTCCAAAGTGCAGCCGGTGGATCGCGACCACTCCTTGATATGGGGGGTGTTCAGAGGCTCCTGTACCCAACCGTCGATATCAGCGCCGGCCTCGGGTTGGGTAGGACTAGCGTCCCGGCGAATGGCCGGTGATCCATGCAGCCCCTCCCAGATGCCCTTTATGAAGCATCCAACGATGTAGACAAGCGGGATTAATAGGAAAGCTTCCATGCCCGATTACTCCTCGACAACGCGTTTCTTGGATACCTGCTGCTTGGGCGCCCGTGGCTTTTTGGCACGCGGCGCGGCGTCCAAGCTATCCAGCAGCGGCTCGAGCATTTTCGTTTTGCCCGAGCCAGGGGGACCGTTAAGCACCCTGTCCTTTGTTTGGTACTTTCCCGTGATCTTGAGGACTGCGAGCGCCAGTTGCCGCGCCATGGCATCCGCCTCAGAGACTGGTGGCGGAAGATCCTCCACCAGCTTTTGCAGGCGTGGGCCGTCGGGAATGGGGGGCTGGAGATCCTCGTCCGAGCGAATAATTGCGGCCCGATACCCGTTAACCGTATCGGCACCGCCCGCAGCCTTCACGCGATCCAGGAGGATGCCGTACTCCTCCTTCGTGAGCAGCTTCAACATGGCGCGGTTGACGTCGGTCACCATGCGTTCTTCCCACGGGCGTTCCGCCCAGGGGGTGAAACTGTGTTCAAGCCGGATGTTTATCTCCGAATTGAGGCTGCGACCTCCCTTTGCGGCGGCGGCCTCCAGCCTGTCCCGAAGGTCGGCGGGCAGGCGTAGAGGATAGGATTTTTGGTTATGGCGATCATTCATAGTGCAAATTGTGGATGTCAATCCGATTCACCGCAACAAATCCACTTGACATCCACATTCAGGGATATCAAAATAAATCCACATCAACTTTGTCAGGAGATTCGAAATGCCCACGAATACCACTCCGGTGGCCTCTCAGATCCGGTTGCCCGCGGATTTGATGGATTGGCTCAAGGCTCGGGCGCAAGCGAACTTTCGCACGATGAACAGCGAAATGGTCGCCATTTTGACGCAGATGCGTTCGGCGGATATCTCGGAGGCGGCACGTCAATGACCCCCGAAAAGACGAACGCCCCGGAAGTTGCAGCTTCCGAGGCGTCGATTTTGCGGTGACCACTATTGCCATAGGTGAAACCACGTATGAAAAATACCACACAGCCCCTCTCGGGGCAAGGTTGTACCGTCTTGACGCACCCCAGGTTTGACCGCCCAAAGGTAGAGAATCCGAAGCTCCCCGGCCCGAAACGTGGCTGCCTGAGCTTCACAAAGGGGCGGCACAAGCGGATGGACAAGCAGATCGCGGCCAAGCGTCAGTCCGAAGGCGTGGCGCCCCGGAGTGTGAACGACCGTGTTGCGAGCCTGGCGGAATATATCCAGATCGTGTTCAAGGTGGACGTTTCGACCGCTTATCGCATGGCCGGCATCGCTGGCGGGGAATTCATGCGCCAGCAGGCTGGGGGTGCAGCATGAGCAAGCTCATCGTTTCCGACTACCACGGCGCTGCCGTAAGCTTCACGGACGAGGGCTGGTTCAACGCGACTGACGCGGCCGCTCGGTTTCGCAAGAACCCCGCCGAATGGCTGCGGCTCCCGTCGACCCGAGCGTACCTGGCGGGGCTGGAGCGCAAATACGGGAAAATCCCATATTTGAAAACCAAACGCGGCCGGGCCGATGGCGGTACCTGGATGCATCCCAAACTGGGTGTCCGCTTCGCCCAATGGCTGGACGTGGATTTCGCCATCTGGTGCGACGAGCAAATCGACCGGCTGCTGCGTGGGGACCAGGCGGATTGGCGCCGTATGCGTCATGAGGCTGCGGCGTCCTACAAGGTGATGGCCGATGCGTTGCAACTGGTCCGCACCGAGGCGGGGAAAGAGTCCGCGCCGTACCACTTCATGAACGAAGCAAAGCTCGTGAACTGGGCGCTGGCCGGCCACTTCCGTGGGCTGGATCGTGATGCACTGTCCAAGCCCGAGTTGGATCTGCTGGCGAAACTGGAAATCCGCAACACCGTCCTGATCGCCACGGGCGTCGAATATCAGGAGCGCAAACGCAAGCTGATCGCCTATGCGGAAGCCTGGAAAATCGCCCATCCGGGCACCCTCAAGCTGGAGGCTGTGTAAATGGATATCCTCAAATTGAAGATCGTCGGCACGTCGCCCCTGATGATGCACAGCGATCGGCTGGCCAACCCGCTGTTGGCGGAAACCAAGGCGCACAAGGCTCTGACCGGAAAGCGCAAGAAGACTGACGACGATCATCTTGCCATCGCCAAATCGGAATTCATCAGCGGTGCCTATTTCGACTCCAGAGAGGGATTTTTCATTCCTGGGCAGAACTTCGACGCGACCTTCTTGGCTGGTGCCAAACTGCAGAAGCTCGGGACGCATTGGAAGCGAGGGGCGATCGTAATGACGGACAAGGCCAAGCTTCTGTTCGATGGCCCAAGATCCCCGGCTTCGTTGTGGGAAGACCCGCGATTTGTGGACTGCCGCGGGGTTCGAGTGGGGACTGCTAAGGTGATGCGCTACCGGCCGATTTTCCTGGAGTGGGCGACCGAGTTGGAACTGGCTTTCAACCCCGACGTCCTGAATCCGGAGGAGGCCAGAAAGGCTATTCAGGATGCCGGCGCATTGATTGGCGTCTGCGAGTACCGTCCGCGCTTCGGGCGCTTCGCAGTGCAATTCGGGTGAGGCAATTATGGAAGAAGTGACTTTATTCCCGCAATGGCGTCAGGCAGTGCAAGATTTCTTCGACGCTGGTTTCAACCCAGGGCACGTAATTACCCATGCATGGCTGGAGCGTGCGTTCGGAATGGAGCCGGTTGAGCCGGAAGCCCAGATTAGCGCGGCCGCCTTTCAAGAGCGGCAGTTCGAATGGTTGCGCAACGTGGAGGCGTTCAAGTCCGAATTGTTGGAACGTCACCAGGTGTTGCTGGTCAGCGTCCACGGGGCAGGCTATCGCTGGGTTCCGGCCAACGAGCAGACGGAGGTCGCCCAAGATAGATTCGAAAAGGACGCCGCGCGGACGTACCGGAAAGCTGCCATGGCGCTGAAGCACGTCCGCTTAGGTGAATTGACTGACTCCGAGCGGCAGACGAACACGGATGCCATCGCGCGCTTGGCTATGTTGCGCGGGATGCATAAATCTCTTGAATGAGTAGAAGGTTCTATGGCAGGGCACGGCATGTATCGCTGCGGTTTGGCATGCTCTGGTCGGGTCCGGTTTGTTATGGGCTGACAACAGCGGGTAGGTCTTTGGCGACAGAGACCTGTCCGATGCGGTGAGCATCATTAGGTCAGGTTTGATCTGGTCGGTTTCGGCACGGTTGGCTGAGGCGAGGTGTGGTGCGACAAGGGCTGAAAACAGCGTCTAGCGTCTTCAATGAGGGCGCTGGGCGATGCGTTCAGCATCATAGGGTCGGACTCGGTAAGACGTGGTCCGGTGAGGTTTGATGGAGCATGTTTTGATCAGGTTTGACATGGATTGGCCCGGCAGGTTTTGGTTTGCTGTGGTCCGGTATGGATAGTACGGCCCCTCTTCGGAGGGGTTTTTTTATGCCTGCTCTAAAGGGAGACCAGGGTGACGATTGAAGCCCCCCGCCTAAGCCAGGACGCGAAAGCGATCTTGGCGGCGCTGCACGAAATGCAGGCAGACGCGCGCCGAGAGAACGATGCGAAGTTCGAGGCGATGCAGAAGGAGATGCTGGCGATTTCCGCTGCTGTGAAGACGGGGTTTCCGGGCGGCGATTTCGATGGCCATCGCCGCTACCACGAACTCGTCATCGAGCGCGAGGAGCAGCGCAAGCAGTTCTGGCAGGGCCTGCTCCTGCACATCGCGAAAACCAGCACGTGGGCCATGTTGGCCGGCGTGTTCATTTATCTGGTGCCGCTGATCGGCGCCAACCTGAAGGAGTGGCTGCGCAGATGAACTTCGATACCGCATTCGATCGCCTCCTGGGACACGAAGGGTGGTATGTGGACCATCCTGACGACCCGGGGGGCCAGACAAACTGGGGCGTCACGATCGCAGTGGCGCGTGCCAACGGCTACGCCGGGCCGATGCGCAGCATGCCGCGCGAGACCGCCAAGGCGATCTACCGGGCGCAGTACTGGGACAAAGTGAAGGCGGACAGCATGCCGTTCCCGGTCGCGTTCCAAGTGTTCGACGCCGCGGTGAACCACGGCACGGCCCAAGCGGCCAAGTTCCTGCAGCGCGCGGTAGGCGTGGCTGATGACGGCATCATCGGCCCGAAGACGTTGGCGGCGGTCGCTGCGCGCGGCGCGGCTTCCATCCTGCTGGTTTTCAACGCCGAACGCGAGCAGTTCTACACCGACCTGAAGACGTGGCCCAGCTTCGGCAAGGGCTGGTCGCGGCGCGTCGTCGCCAATCTGCGGTACGCCGCTGGGGATCTGTGATGGCATTCGACTGGAAGGGCGCGCTGGGCAACCTGGCGCCGATGCTTGCCACCGCCTTGGGTGGCCCGCTCGCCGGCGGCGCTGTCGCCGCGATCACCCGGGCGCTGGGCCTCGGCGAGGATGCCACGGACGCAGAAATCGCCACGCGGCTGGCCACCGCAAGCCCGGACGCGCTGCTGCAGCTTAAGAAGGCCGAGCAGGACTTCGCCGCACGCATGGCTGAGCTGGGTTTCAAGAGCGAGGCCGATCTGGAGCGAATCGCGGCAGACGACCGGGCGAGCGCGCGCCAGCGTGAGGTCGAGCGACAGGACTGGACGCCGCGCATTCTGGCCTACCTCGTCACGGCCGGCTTCTTCAGCATGCTGGCCTTCCTGTTCTTCGCCCCGGCGCCGGATGGCAGCAAAGAGCCTATCTTCATCCTGCTCGGGTCGCTCGGCACCGCCTGGACGCAGATCATCGCCTATTACTTCGGCAGCACGGCCGGCGGTCAGAAAAAGTCCGAGCTGCTGGCCAAGACCAAGCCCTAGGCCGGGTCCGCCCGCTTGGCCTGCCAAAACCAGTGGCTGAACTTGCCGCGCTTGGCCTTCTGCTTGCGGAAGGTGAGGCGCACGGTGCCCGCGTGGCCGGCGTCGATCTCCACGAAGTGATCGCGGTCCTCTGCGGTGACGGCCGGCGGCAGCGTCTTAATGGCCTCGGCGATGTACTGGCCGCCGACGTGTTCCAGGATTCCGTTGTCGTTCATGCTCCCTCCGGTCAGGACGCGGCGCGCAGCGGCGTGACGTTCCAGTCCTTGCCGCTGGCGCAGCTCTCCAGGTATGCAGCCCACAGTTCCAGCGCGGCCCGCCGCTCGGGGATGTCGTCCCGCACGTCGTAGATCGCCTCCATACCCTTGAGCTTGTGATTCAGCGCCAACTCCGATATTTCGTTGCTGACGCCCAGGTTGCGCATGTGGCCCTTGGCCGTGCTGCGGGTGTCGTGCGGGGTGAACCGGCGGATGTCCAGATCGCCACGGTCGAAGGCGCGGCGGATCGCCGCCCATAGGGTGGTTTCGCCGACGTGCGTGTCGCCTCCCTGGTTGCGCCGGCGGCGCTCGTGCCGGGCGGGCAGCACCCATTCCGACGTGCCGGCCAGCGCCTGCAACTGGCGAAACCAGCCGGCCACGGTCGGTGTCAGCGGCACGGTGAAGCCGCGGCGGACCTTGACGTGTTCTTCTGGCACCCACCAGGTGCCGCGTGCAAGGTCGACATACTCCCATCGGGCCTTGGCCAGTTCAACCGATCGGACGCAGGTTGCCAGCAGGATACGCAGCGCCAGTGCGTTCTCGGTGCCGATATCCTCGATGTTGGCGAGCAGGCCGCGCAGCTCGGCCTCGGTCAACATCACGCGGCGCTTGATCGGTGGACGTGGCCCCATGAGCGAAACCAGATCCACGCCGGCGGCCGGGTTCGTGTCGATCAGGCGCAGGCCGCAGGCGTGGGCGAATAGCTGTTTGGCCGTGGTCAGGATGCGCTTGCTGATCGTCCATGTGCGCTTGGCTGACGTGAGCATGTGCACGACGTCAGACGGCTGCACTTGGTCCACCGGTATGGCGCCCAGCTTGGGAAGGATTGCCTTGTCCAGATCCCAGTTGCGGTAGGTGATAGTGTCAGCGGCAAGCCCAGACAGCTTCTTGGCCCGGAAATCGTCGACCAGCGTCCGAACGGTAGATATCTTGCTCGCCTTGGCCTTGGTCCGCTGCTTCTCCAGCGCCGGGTCGGCGCCGCGATCTATCGCCGCGCGCATCACCCTGGCCTGCTTACGCGCCTCGGCCAGGGTGACGTCGGGATAGTTGCCCAAGGTAACCTCCTTCTGGGGGCCGCCCTGGCGATAGCGCAACACCCATGTCGCGGTGCCGGCGGCCGACAGCGTGAAGGTCAGCCCGTCGCCGTCGCTGCGCGCCAGCTTGTTGCCCGCGCTCACCCAGCGCCGTAGCTGGATGTCGTCCAGCTGATTCGTTGCCCGTTTTGCCACCTTCACCCCCATGAAATGAGTAGCTAGGCGCCCTGGCTACTCATCTGGCTACTCATTGAACTGTCGCCTGCAAAGTATTACATGCAACGCCGGGAAACAAAACAGCCCGCGTTTATGCGGGCTGGCAGGGGGATGGGTGCATGCTGGGGAACAGCGAGCCACCCGGATCGGGCTTGCAGGTGGCTAATTTCATGATTTTCGTAGACCGTTCATTCATGCGGCTTGCGGCGGCGTCGCCCGCCACGATCCCGGTTCCAGTTGATCTTCTGGCCATGCATCCGGGGCGTGGTCGGCGGTCGCCGGGGACAGACGCAGATGATACCGTGGCTGCGCCGCCCGGGCCGGCGGCCTGTCCGCGCTGAAGCTGACTCTCAGGCTTTCAGGGCGCCATGCAGTAGCTAGCTTGAGGCCCTATAAAAAGAGCCGGGTTGGGCGAACAAAGGGGGCGCGGCGTTAGATATTCGATCTTCCATTAATAATAATTTTTCTCAATAGATTGAGTTATTTCAAGTCACCATAGATCTGTGCGCGGAGGCACTTCGATGTCCATGGGTTCGCAGGGAGCGGGGCTTGGAGACGTTTTCATTGCACATCGGGCGCAGCTGCGTCGCATCGCGCAAAGAATCGTCGGCACGCCGGAGATCGCGGATGAAGTGACGCAAGACGCCTACCTGAAGCTCATTGAAGGGGCATGCGCGCGCGACGTCAGCGAACCTTTTGGTTACTGCTGCCAGGTGGTCCGTAATCTGGCGTTGGACCATTGCCGCCGTCAGGCCGTCGAATCCACGTATCGCATTTATACGGACGATGGGGAGTTGCCGCAGGTCGCTGGCGGCTGCGTGCCGGAGCGTCGCTTCCAGGAGCGGCAGGTGATCGATGCCATCGACCAGATCCTCGGCACCTTGCCGCCCAGGACGCGGCGCGCCTTCGAACTCTATAGGCTCGGCGGTTTGACGCAACGTGAGGTGGCGCGGCAAATGGGCTGCTCGGCCACGCTTGTGAACTTTATGCTCCGGGATGCCACTGAGGCCGTCGCCAGCTGCCGCGATTTGTTGGAGGTCTGAGTCCGCAGGTATCGGGCTGCGCAGTTGCGCCTTGGGCTTGGTTGGCGCAAGCATGCGGTTCGGACGGTATGCCGCCGCCCAAAGAAGTTATCGTGGATAGCCTTTTCCTATACCATAGCGCCGACTAGCCATTCAGGCCCGACGGTAGCCAATGGGCGATGACATCGATTCGAAGCAAGACCCGGTCTGGGATGCTGCCTGGTCCTGGGTGCTGCGCCAGCACGAGCACGATAGCTTCGACGCAAACGCTGAAGCCGAGTTGGTGCAATGGCTTGCCGTCGATGCGGCCCATCGTCAGGCCTACGACAAGGCCGGCCGCCTGTGGTTGATGGTGGGCTTGGTTCCTCCTGCGAACGATATCGATATCCCCGGCGCCGAGGAGCGCGGCGGCAAGGCCTAGTTTTCAGGCTTGTTCTCGCCACGTTTGCAGCCATCGACGCCATGCCGCTGTGAGCGGTTTGCATCTCCTTCCCCCTGCACGCTCGATCAGCGCCGCATCCGCAAGGATGCGCTTGCACATGTTCGTGCGCTGCGTGACCGGCGGCTGGCGCGCTGTCGACGGCGTCAAGGGAGGCAAGAAAACCGTTCTCGATTATGTCGAGAAGACTTGGACCGACATGCGGCCGCTGTCGCTGCGCAGGTGAATGGACGAACAATCTGCGGCGATGCAAGGCCGGCCATAGCATGGCAAGCCACGACGACCGCTATTTCCATCTGGCTGACCGCCTGATACGGATGGAGAACGGTCAGATCACGGCGATCGAAACGTCGGTTGCAGGGGATCTGGCGAAGTTGGCGCCCGCCGAGCTGGCTGCCGTGCAATGAGAGGCTGTCGTTCCTCGGCGTCGCCCAGATAGTTTATGTGTGAATTTTTATTTCCACCCTGAGTGGATGGCGCAGCCTGGGATGGCTCGCTCCAGGCCGCGGGCGGGGAAGTACACAAAATGTTCTATTTTTTGCGGTTTTCTAATGCCTGAGAATTGACGCGGCGTCTACGCTCCCTACAGTTTCCTGAACGGAGAGGAGTATGAAGCCCCTTGATTTGGATCAGGTTCCTCCTGGCGCGGCCGGAGTTCCCGGCATCCCCATCGTCGGCTGGCTGCTGGACGGGCCGCAGCCCGAGTTCACCGATATCGTCAGCGTTGCCCGCCAATGGATGGCGGACGGGCAGCGCGTGTCCGAAGTGGTGCGGGCCCAGGACTGCCGGGGAGCGCCCGCGACGGGGCCTGGGCTCATCCTGATGCGCGCCTGCGGCCTCGCGGGAAAGCGCTCGGGCGCGGAGAGAAAACAATGAAAACCGGAGTGATCAGGCTCAACGGGCATCAGCTCGAATATGAACTCAGGCCGCTGGCGGCGCAGCAAGGCTACGAAGCCTGGGTACGCACAGCGCCAGGCCGCGAATGGACGCGGATAGGCGTGGGCGATTCCGCCTTCGTGAGCGAGGATGCCGCGCTCAAGGGCATCAAGTACGCCGCAGTGGAAATCAGCGCGCGACGGCTGCAGGCCTAGGGTTTGCCGGCCCATGGCGCGTCAGGTCGTCGCGTCTTGCATCAGCCTTTTACCAGCCCGCCGTCGACGATCAGGTTCTGTCCCGTCACCGCGCGCGACCAGGGGCTGGCGAAGAACAGCACGGCGTCGGCGAATTGCTCGGGCGTGGTGACTTCGCGCAGCGGCGTGCCTGCGGCAATCATGTCGAAGACCGCGTCCGGCGTGGCCGCCGAGGCGTCGGTGGTGCGCAGCAAGCCGCCCGAAACCATATTGACGGTAATGCCATCGGCCCCCAATTCATGCGACAAGGTGCGGGTGAAAGCCAGCAGCGCGGCCTTGGCCGCGGTGTAGTCGTGGTACGGCACCACCGGGTTCTGGACCAGGTTGGTGCCGACGTTGATGATGCGTCCGCCGCCAGCTGTCCGCATGCCGGGCAGGGCTGCCTGCGTGGTGTTGAGCGCGGCGCGCACGCTGCCTTCCAGCTGCGCGTTCATCTGTGTCCAGTCCAGTGCGTCGGCATGCGGACGGGCGTCGCCGTTGAACTGGAAGGCCGGCAGGGCGTTGTTGACGACCGTGGCAACGGGCTGGCCGAAATGCTTGGCGGCCTGCGCGAACATGGCGGCGACGGCGGCCGGGTCGCGCACGTCGGCCTGCAGCGCGATGGCGCGGTCTGGCGCGCTGGCGGCCAGCGCCTGCGCGCGTTCGGCGCTGTTCAGATAGTTGACGACGACCTTGGCGCCTTCGCGCAGGAAGGCGCGGGCGATGGCGGCGCCCAGGCCGCGGCTGGCGCCGGTGACGACGACGAGTTGCTGGTTCAGGTCCAGGGAGGGGCGTTGCTGCGATGACATGTCGTTAAGGCTTCCTGCTCAGTGTTCCGAGCCGCTGTTCAGCATGCGGCTGCGGGCTTTTTCAATATGGGCGCGCATGACGTTGCGTGCGCCTTCGGCGTCCTGTTCCTGGATCAGCCGGTAAATGTGGCGGTGTTCCTCGATGGCGGCGCGGGTGCGCTTCCAGGGTTCGCTGTGGACCAGGTGGCGCATGACGTTCACGGCGTGGCTGACGTCGTACTCCAGGGACTTCAGCACCTGCACGAAGCGCTGGTTGCTGGTGGCCGCGGCGATGGCGCGGTGGAATCCGTAATCGTGATGGTGGGCGATGGCGCCGGAAGCGTCGGCTTCTTCGTAGCCGGTCAGCATGCGGTCCATTTCGCGCAGGTCTTCGTCGGTGCGGCGCAAGGCGGCCAGGTAGGCGCATTCGGGCTCGATCACCATGCGCAGTTCCAGGCCTTCCAGGATGTGGCCAACGCGGCGCGCCGGGTCCACCGCGGGCATGCCGCCCATCAGGTCGGGCTTTGCGCGCACGTAGGTGCCCGAGCCGCGGATGGAGTCCACCAGCTGGTCTTCGCGCAGCCGATCCAGCGCCTGCCTGACCACTGGCCGCGATACCTCGAACAGCGCGGCCAGCTCCAGTTCCGTCGGCAGCTTGTTGCCGGGCGCGATCTTGCCGGTGGCAATGGCATAGAACAGGCTTTCGTAGACGCGCTCCGCAAAGCGCTCGGCGCGCACGTAGCCCAGGCCCGAGGCCACTTCCGCCAGCACGTCCAATTCCGGCCGGGGGCGGTCCACGGCTTGCAGCAGCGATTCCAGCTGTGGATCCCGCACATTGCTCATCGTCATTCCTACATGCATTGCCGGGCTTGTCAGTCACCATGACAAATCCGGGGTGGCGTTAAGCCGCTGAATTATTAGGGATTACCCGAGGTGATCAGGAAATATCCTGACTCTTGGGACAAAAGCTGTCAATTCAATTGACAAGTTGCGGGCCGCTCCCGTACCTTGACCCGAAACCAAAACGCGATCCGCGCGCGACGCCATATCCCCGCAACCGGCCGTCCGGCCGCTACTTTACTCCGCACATCGTGACTCAGAAGAACTTTATCGCCAACCAATGGGTGGCAGCCGCCACCGGTGAAACCATTCCCGTCCTGAACCCGTCCGATGGCAAGCCCTTCGAGGCGATCGCGCGCTCGGGCGCCGCGGACGTGGATCGCGCGGTGACCGCGGCGCGCGAGGCTTTCGAAGGGGAGTGGGGCCAGATGGCGCCCGCCGCGCGCAGCCGCCTGCTGATGCGCATCGCCTTCGCGCTGCTGGACCGCCAGGAAGAACTGGCACAGCTGGAATCGGCCGACACCGGCAAGCCCATCAAGCAGGCGCGCGCCGATGCCGCCGCCGTGGCGCGCTACTTCGAGTTCTATGCCGGCGCGGTCGACAAGCTGCATGGCGAGACCATTCCCTACACCCCGGGCTTCACCGTGCTGACGGTGCGCGAAGCGCACGGCGTCACCGGCCACATCGTGCCCTGGAACTACCCGCTGCAGATCTTCGGCCGCAGCGTGGGCGCGGCTCTGGCCGCCGGCAACGCCTGCGTGGTCAAGCCGGCGGAAGACGCCTGCCTGTCGCTCCTGAAGCTGGCGGAGATCGCCGCCGAAGTCGGCCTGCCGGCCGGCGCGCTGAACATCTGCACGGGTTATGGCCATGAAGCCGGCGCGGCGCTGTCCGCCCACCCGGGCATCGACCATATCTCGTTCACCGGTTCGCCGCAGACGGGCAAGATGGTGGCGCATGCCGCCGCCGAGAACCATGTGCCGGTCACGCTGGAACTGGGCGGCAAGTCGCCCCAGATCGTGTTCGACGACGCCGACCTGGACGCCGCCATGCCGGTGCTGCTGGCGGCCATCATCCAGAACGCGGGCCAGACCTGCTCGGCCGGCAGCCGCGTGCTGATCCAGCGCGGCGTGTACGAAACGGTGCTCAAGCGCCTGTCCGACGCGTTTTCGGCCACCGTCACCGGTCCGGCCGCGGCCGACCTGGACGTGGGTCCGCTGATCAACGCGCGCCAGCAGGACCGCGTGCGCGGCTTCCTGGCTGAAGCCGAGGCCGAAGGCATGAAGGTCGCCGCCCGCGGCAAGTTGAAGGAAGGCACGCCCGAGGCCGGTTTCTACCAGCCGCCCGTGCTGTTCCGCGACGTGCCGCCCAACAGCCGCCTGGCGCAGGAAGAAGTCTTCGGTCCGGTGCTGGCCGCCATGGTGTTCGACACCGAGGAAGAGGCGCTGGAAATCGCCAATGGCACGCTGTACGGCCTGGTGGCCGGCGTCTGGACCCGCGACGGCGGCCGCCAGCTGCGCCTGGCGCGCAAGCTGCGCGCCGGTCAGGTGTTCATCAACAATTACGGCGCCGGCGGCGGCGTGGAGCTGCCCTTCGGCGGTTCGCGCCAATCGGGCTACGGCCGCGAGAAGGGCTTTGAAGCGCTGTACGGCTTCACCACCCTGAAGACGATCGCCATCCGCCACTGATCCTGGCTTGCGGGCAGTCCGGCCCCTGGCAAAATATCGGTTAACGTTGATGTTTTGCTTCAGGGGCCCGGCCCCGCATTCAGGATCCGTATGTTCACCGGTATTGTTCAAGGCACCGCGAAGATCGCCAAGATCGCGGATCGCGAAGGCCTGCGCACTTTCACGCTGGATTTCCCCCCTGGTTTTTGCGTGGACCTGGCCATCGGCGCCAGCGTGTCCACCGATGGCGTCTGCCTGACCGTCACGGAAATCCTGTCCGAGAACCAGGCGACTTTCGACGTCATGCTGCAAAGCCTGGCCATCACCACCCTGGGCAGCTACCAGGAGGGCGACCGCGCCAACGTCGAGCGGGCCGCCAAGGATGGCGCCGAGATCGGCGGCCATCCCTTGTCCGGGCACGTGGACTTCACCTCTGAAGTGGTGGTGGTGAAGTCATCCGACACCAACCGTCTGATGCGCTTCAGCATCCCCGAGGCTTTCCGCAAGTATGTCTTCGCCAAGGGCTATATCGCCATCAACGGCGCCAGCCTGACCGTATCGGAAGTCAATCGCGCCGAGGGCTGGTTCGAGGTCTGGCTGATTCCGGAAACCCGCCGCATGACGGTGTTCGAGGACAAGCAGGTGGGCGATTTCGTCAACATCGAAATCGAACGCAGCACCCAGGTGGTGGTCGATACCGTGCGCGAAACCGTGCAGGAAAGCCTGGGCAGGCTGCAGCCGCTGCTGGAAGCCATCCTGAAGGAAAAGGGCCTGACGCTGGAAGACTTCGTCAGTCCGCAGGGCAAGCTGAAGTAGTGAGCGGGGGCGGGGCAGGCCGCGCCTGGCCCCTCAGCCGGAAAGCCGGGCCGAAGTCAGATCGGTCAGCACGCCATTTTCCAGGACGGCCATCGTCAACCTGTCGACCGTGCCGCGGATTTCGAGTCCGTTGCGGTTGAGTTCGTCGCACAGCGATTTCATCAGTGCGCGATTGGTGGACGACCCCATGGTGATGTGCGGCACATAAGGAATGTCCAGGCGCAAGGTCGGCGCCAGCACCTGGCGGTACAGGGCGTCATGCAGGCGCGACAGCTGGCTGTGGCCTTCATCGGGAACCAGGTACGCATAAGCGTGCGCGGAGTCGGCGCCCAGCATGGCGTAGCGGCATACGAAGTCTATCGGGCCGAGCAGGCCGGCGACTTCTTCGAGGTGCTGCTGGTAGGCCTGTTCGTCGATGCCCGCGCAGCCAAATGCCATGGTGAAGTGCGCTTGCACCAGCGGATGCTGGCCGTCATGCTGGCGCCGGCACTCCTCGATGAACGCGGAGTCCGGCGCGCTGAGGCGCGGATAGGCGAGCGTGTGGAGCTTTTTCATGCCTCCAGTCTGCCACTGCGTCGCGCGAAAGCAAACCCCGCCGGCTGGCGGCGGGGTGGGGGGGCTCAGTCAGAGAACGGCTTGCCTTGCGGACGCACGCGGATGCCGGGCTGCAGCCGGGTCCAGGGCAGGTCGGCCGGGTCGGCCTGCATCGGGCCGGGCGCCTTGGCCACCAGCACTTCGTGGGCGATGGGCTGGAAGTCCGCACGGAAGTGCACGGAACTCTTCACCACCAGTATCGCCATCTCCTCGGGCTGCACGCCGCCGACGCGGAACAGGTTGCGGTCCAGCATCTGCGACTTGGTGGCGCTGACCACCACCCGCACGCCGCCGATCCGCAGGCCGGCCACGGCTTCCAGGTCGACGTCCATGCCGTTCATCATCGGTCCGTCAAAGCGCAGCTTGCCGGGCGACAGGGTTTCGACCACGAATTCGCCTTCGAAAGCCGAATCGCCTGCCACGCCGGATTGGCCGCCCAGGCTCAGCCGGACCTTGCCGCCGACGCCGGCCGCCGTGGCCTGGCGCACCGCCTCGGGGTCGTAGAACAGCCCCAGCGCCGCATTCTGGGCGTCGGCCTGAACCAGCGCACGCAGCATGCCGGTGGTGTTGGCGTCGCCGCCCGCGCCCGGATTGTCCTGCGTGTCGGCGATGACCACCGGGCGCGACGCGCCCGCCGCCAGGGCCTGCGCACGGCGCACGGCCTCGGACGGTTCGAGGAAGTCGGGCGACCATTGCGGCTCCAGTTCCAGCACGCGCTGGTACAGGGTTTCGGTCACGCTTTCGACGGCTGCCGCATCGGTGCCGTAGGCCCAGACCACCGGGCCGCACTCGGGGAAGTCGGCCGCCGGAAAACCCGGCGCGAACGAGATGGAGGTCACGCCGGGCGTCCGCTCCAGGCGTTCCAGCAGCTCGTACACGCCTTGCGAGGGCTGCAGCATCGTGCACATGCCGTTGATGGGAATCAGGAAGGGCAGGCGGCGCTCGCTGCGGTGCCAGTTGCCGCCGGCCGCGATGCGGGCCAGCAGCAGGCGCGCCGCGTGCACGCCGGTATCCGCCATGTCCACGTGCGGGTAGGTGCGGAACGCGGCCAGGCCGTCGGCTTCATGCAGCATCTGCGCGGTCACGTTGGCGTGCAGGTCCAGGCTGGCGACTACCGGCACCGTCGGGCCGACGATCTGGCGCATGCGCGCCAGCAGTTCGCCTTCGCCGTCATCGAGGTGCTCGGCCACCATGGCGCCGTGCAGGTCCAGATAGACGGCGTCATAGGCGCCCTTGCGGGCGGCGTCCAGGATTTCGCCGGCGATCCGTTCGTAGGCGTCGCGCGTCACGTGCGCGGACGGGCTGGCGCCGGCCCAGATCACGGTTTCCATGGTGTGGCCCTGCGCGGTCATCGCGTTGATGAAGCCGCCGGCGGGGATGTTGACCTCGCGCAGCGCCAGCATGTCCTTGCCGCGCACCATGGCGGGGAAGCCTTCGCCGCGCACGAAGTTGTCGTAGGCGGCGAGCGACGGCGCGAAGGTGTTGGTTTCGTGCTGGAAGCCAGCAACCAGAATATGCATGATCGTTTCCTGTGAGTTGGACTTCAGGCGCGGGCGGGCGCGGAACGGGGCGGACGGTTCACCAGCAGGAGCAGGGCGCCTGCCACCAGCAAGGCGGAAATCACGTACAGGCCGCCAGCCAGCGTGCCGGTGGCTTCCTTGGACCAGCCGATGATGGACGGGCTGAGGAAGCCGCCGAGCAGGCCGATGCTGTTGATGAGGGCGATGCCGCCGGCTGCTGCCTCTCCTTTGAGGTACTGCGAAGGAATCGCCCAGAATACCGTGTACGAGGCCCACATGAAGCCCGTGGCGAGCGTGATGGCCGTCAGGGATAGCGCGAATTGCGTCGGCGCGGCGGTGGCGATGCAGAGCGACACGCCGGCCAGCAGGGCGGGCACCAGGGTGTGCCAGCGCCGTTCCTGCATGCGGTCCGAGCTGCGCGCGAACCACAGCATGAAGGCGGCCGCCGCGATGTACGGAACGGCGGAATACAGGCCGATTTCCATAGTGTCCTGCACGCCGGCCAGCTTGAGCAGCGTGGGCAGCCAGAAGCTGACGGCATAGATGCCGCAAATCAGGCAGAAGTACGTCAACGCCATGCGGTAGATGGCGGGATCGCGCAGCACCTGCTTGAAGGCATGCTTCTGCTGCGCGCCGCGGGTTTCCAGGTCGGCGGCCAGCAGCGCCTTTTCGTCGGCGCTGAGCCATTTGGCCTCGGCGGGTTTGTCGTCCAGGTAGCGGTAGGCGATCACGCCCAGCAGCACGCAGGGCAGGCCTTCCAGCAGGAACATCCATTGCCAGCCGTCCAGGCCGTGCGCGCCCGAGAACGCGGTCATGATCCAGGCGGATACCGGACCGCCGACGATGCCGCCGATGGGGCCGGCCAGCATCACCACCGCCATGACGCCGGCCATGCGCGACTGCGAATACCAGTAGGTCAGGTAGAAGATCATGCCGGGCGCGAAGCCGGCTTCGAACACGCCCAGCATGAAGCGCAGGATGTAGAAGCTCCATTCGCCCTGCACGAACAGCATCGAGGCGGAGGTCAGGCCCCACAGCACCATGATGCGGCTGATCGTGCGGCGCGCGCCGATGCGGGTCAGCAACAGGTTGCTGGGCACTTCGAAGATGACGTAGCCCAGGAAGAAGATGCCGGCGCCCAGGCCGTAGACGGCGTCGGAGATGCCGATGTCCTGTTGCATCTGCAGCTTGGCGAAGCCGATGTTGATGCGGTCCAGGTAGGCAAAGACGTAACAGAGCAGCAAGAAGGGCAGCAGGCGCCACGTGATCTTGCGATAGAGCGGGGCCAGGCGCGGGTCCGCGCCCGGCGTGGTCGGATGGGGCATTGCATGTCTCCTCGCGCGGGTCTGGCGCCCGCGGTGGCTGGGGTTGGGCCGGAATCCTCATGGCTTCCGGGCCGCCATATTGGAAGACTGCGGCGTTCCGAACAATGACCGGGGTGATAAATTATCGTTGCCCTATGGGCAACACTCGAATCACTTTCAACTGGCGCGGCATAGCGCCCCAGGAACGCGGGATATGCAGGAAATCAGCCAGGTCCGCCTGAAGTACTTCAACGAGGTCATGGCCTGCGGCTCGATACGGGGCGCGGCCGACAAGCTGGATACGGCGGCCTCGGTCATCAGCCGGCAGATCCAGCTGCTGGAAAAGGAGCTGGGCGTGCAACTGTTCGAGCGGCGCTCGCGCGGACTGACGCCCACCGAGGCCGCCGACATGCTGCTGGAGTACCACCGCGGCTGCCGCGCCCAGCAGGAACACCTGAACGCGCGCCTGCAGGAATTGCGCGGCATGCAGCGCGGCAACGTGCAGCTGATGATCAGCGAAGGCTTCATCGACGGCTTGATGGAGCACGTGGTCGGACCGTTCTGCATCGAATATCCGCAGATCAACATCAGCGTCAACGTCGGTTCGGTCAACGAGGTGGTCGAGGCGGTGGCTTCGGACGCGGCCCACATCGGGCTGGCCTACAACCCGCCGGTGGACCCGCGGCTGCGCTGCCGCGCCAGCCGCAAGCATCCGGTCTGCCTGCTGGCGGGGCGCGGCCACGCCTTGGCCTCGCGTCCAGGGCCGCTGACCATCGCCGACATCATGCCGTATCCCTTCGCGCTGATGTCCGCGCCCTACGGGCTGCGCCAGGCGGTGGACTTGCTGGAATTCACCGAGCGCATCCACCTGACGCCCAGCCTCACCACCAATTCGCTGCGCGTACTGAAGCAGTACGCAATGACGGGGGCCGGCGTGACGCTGATGCCGAACCTGGGCGTGCATCATGAGCTGGCCAGCGGCGAACTGGTGGCGATTCCGATCGCGCATCCCATCCTGAGCGCGCCCGAATGCCAGGCGCTCCTGCGGCTGGGAAGGCCGCTGTCGTCCGCCGCCAATGAGGTCATGCGGCGCATCGAACAACGCCTGCCGGCGTTCTCGGGCGGCTGAGCGCCAGCGCGTCGGGCCGCGCCCGCTTACAATGGGCGCACTTTCGGAGGTATCACCATGTCGGTCACAACCGATATCAAAATACGCCCCCTGGAGCGTGGCGACCTGCACTTCGTGCACAAGATCAACAATAACGACGTCATCATGCGTTATTGGTTCGAAGAGCCCTACGAGGCCTACGACGAACTGGTCGCCCTGTATGACCGCCACTTGCACGACCAGAACGAGCGGCGCTTCATCATCGAGCACGACACCGGGCAGCCCGCCGGCCTGGTCGAGCTGGTGGAAATCGACTACATCCACCGCCGCGCCGAATTCCAGATCATCATCGCGCCCAGCTATCAGGGCCGGGGCTACGCCAAGGCGGCGACGCGCATCGCGGTGGGCTATGCCTTTCGCGTGCTGAACCTGCACAAGGTCTATCTGGTAGTGGACAAGGACAACACCGCCGCCGTGCACATCTACGAGCGCTGCGGCTTCCAGATCGAAGGGCTGTTGAAGGAAGAGTTCTTTTCCAACGGCGGCTACCGCGACGCCTACCGCATGGCCCTGCTGCAGCACGACCATCTGCGCGATGTGGGGCCTGGCGCGCCGGATGCGCCGGTGCTGCGCGACTGGCCGCAGGAAGAGCAGGCGGGCTGAGGCGGGCATGGTTGCCAGCAAAGCGTCGGGCAGAGTTGCCCGGCGCTTGTTCCTTGCCGGCTGGGCGGCTTCAGCCTTCCCGGCCCGAAACGCTTTCCCAGTTCAAGCCGAATTTCAGCAGATATTTGCGCAGGCGGTCAGCATCGTTGACCACGGTGCGTTGCGCGCGCGAGCGGTTGTACAGCTTGCGTCCCGCCTCGGACAGCGAGTCTGATTGCCGGCACACGCCGATGACGGCTTGGAGCTGCAGGCGATCGAACAGGTCGAGGCCATCGGCCGCGTCGGCGGGCAGCAGCGCGTCCAGGCGCGTCCTGTCGCCGTCGCGGTCCGCGGGCGCGCCGCGCTGCCATAGCCAGTTCAGACGCTGGATCTCGGCTTCCACCAGTTCCAGCGGGATCCGGCCGCCGTCCGCCAGCGTCGCCAGCCGCGTGATACTGGCCGACAGGTCGCGGAAGTTGCCGATCCATTTGGCCTCGGACGATCTGGCGAACTTCAGGTAGCGCGTGCGCGCTTCGGCGTTGAACCGGACCACGGCGCCGGTTTCCTCGGCGGACCGCATGAGCAGGTGGTCGACGTTGGGCTCGATGTCCTCGGGCCGCTGCGCCAGTCCGGGCAGGTCATAGGACCACAGGTTGATGCGCGCATACAGGTCTTCGCGGAAGCGCCCCTGCGCGACGTCCACGCGCAGGTCGCGGTGGGTGCCGGCGATCAGCTGGAAGTCGCTGCTGGTCTCGCGGTCGCTGCCCATGGGCAGGAAGCGCTTTTCTTCCACGGCCTTGAGCAGCATGGCCTGCTCGTCCAGGCCGAGTTCGCCGATTTCGTCCAGGAACAGCACGCCCTGGTGGGCTGTGCGCAGCAGGCCAGCCCGGTCCGCGGCCGCGCCGGTGAAAGCGCCTTTTTTGTGGCCAAACAGCGTCGAGGCGGCGCCGTCGCCGCGCAGCGTGGCGCAATTGACCTCGACGAATTCGCCCTGGACCTGGTGACGGGACTTCTTCAATTCGTACATGCGGCGCGCCAGGTGCGACTTGCCCGCGCCGGTGGGGCCGGTCAGCAGGATGGGCGCCTGCGAGCGCACCGCCACCCGTTCTATCTCTTCGATCAGCGTATTGAACGCCTTGTTGCGCGTGGCAATGCCGCTCTTGAGGAATTGCAGCGCGTCCTCGCGCGCCTGGCTGAAGCGGCGGGCCAGCACGTCGTAGCGCGACAGGTCCAGATCGATCAGCGTGTACTTGCCGGGACCTTCGCCCGCCTGCTTCCTGGGCGGCGCGGTCTGCAGCAGCACGCCAGGAATGGCGCGCGACTCCACCATCAGGAACATGCAGATCTGCGCGACGTGCGTGCCGGTGGTGATGTGCGCCCAGTACTGCTCGCGCTCCGGATCGAAACGATAGCCGCGCGTCCAGTCGTAGAGCGCCCCGTACATTTCGCCAAAATCCCAGGGATCGGCGAAGTCCATCGGGATCAGGTTCACGATGGTGTCGGGCGACAGGTTGGCGATGTCCTGCTGCATCACCTGGGCCAGCGCCTTGTAGCGCGTCGGATAGAACAGCTCGAGCCTGTGGATCAGCGTGTCTTCGTGCTGGACCAGCGATACCGTGGGCCGCCATTTCGCCCAGCGGCCTGCACCCTGGCCGGCATCCAGCTGGGTGCCGAGGAAGCCGATGACGACGTTCTTCTTTTGCATAGTTTTTTGGATAAAAGACTAGCTAATATTCTATATAAATCCTAGAGACGATGAGATGAGATTTTCTTTCTGCCCGTTTTGGAAATTAATTAATGGTTAAGAATCAATGGCTTGAGAAAAATTTCCGAGCGATCTGGCAAAGTTGGCACGCCCTTTGCATAAGGAGATGCATAGACAACGAATCGCATGCAAGAAGGAGAACGCTCCATGGTCAACACGCAACTCTTCCAATCCCTGCGCGGCGCGCTGCTGCCGGCAGCCTTGGACGCCAATCAGGAACGGGCGCCGGCCTATGAATTCGGCCCGCGCCATCAACTGGCCCAGCTTGCCGTTACCGGCTGCCTGCGCCAGACGTTCTACGCCCAGGCGCAGGATCAGCTGGATCGCGTGCTGGCACTGGCCGCGAGCGTAGATCCGGCCTTCGTGGCCAAGACGGCGATCCATGCCCGCGAATCCGGCTACATGAAGGACATGCCGGCGCTGCTGGCCGCAATCCTGGCCGTGCGCGACCTGAGCCTGCTGGCCCAGGTGTTCCCGCGGGTGGTGGACAACGGCAAGATGCTGCGCAACTTCGTGCAGATCCTGCGCAGCGGGGCCGTGGGCCGCAAGTCGCTGGGCACTCGGCCGAAAAAGCTGGTGCAGCGCTGGTTGCTGCAAGTCACGGAAAAACAGTTGCTGAACGCGGCCGTGGGCAATGCGCCGTCGCTCGCCGACGTGGTGAAGATGGTGCATCCCAAGCCTGCCGAGGCCTGGCGCGCGGCCTGGTTCGCCTGGCTGATCGGCAAGCCCTATGACGAAGCCGCGTTGCCGCCCGCGACGCAGGCGTTTGAGCGCTACAAGCGCGATGCCACGGGCGTGCCGCCGGACGTGCCGTTCCAGATGCTGACCTCGCTCGAGATGGGGCCGGCACAGTGGGCCCAGGTCGCGCGGGCCGGGTCCTGGCAGATGGTGCGCCAGAACCTGAATACCTTTGCGCGGCACGGGGTGTTCGAGCTGCCGGGCATGGCGAAGGCCATTGCCGCCAAGCTGCGCGATCCGCAGGCCGTGACCCAGGCGCGGGTGTTGCCGTACCAGCTCATGTCGGCCTTCAAGGCGACGGGCGAGGCAGTTCCGGCGGTGGTGCGGGATGCGCTGCAGGACGCGATGGAGCTGGCGATCGCCAACGTGCCCCGCTTCAGCGGTCGTGTGGTCGTGTGTCCCGACGTGTCGGGGTCGATGCAGTCCGCGGTAACGGGCTGGGCCGGGTCGGCGACGTCGGCGGTGCGCTGCATCGACGTGGCGGCCTTGGTGGCGGCCGCCGTGCTGCGCAAGAACGGCCGCGCCCGGGTGCTGCCGTTCGAGTGC
Organism: Achromobacter sp. GD03932; assembly: GCF_029839485.1. Taxonomy (NCBI): domain Bacteria; kingdom Pseudomonadati; phylum Pseudomonadota; class Betaproteobacteria; order Burkholderiales; family Alcaligenaceae; genus Achromobacter; species Achromobacter sp. GD03932. The sequence goes on along the minus strand of NZ_JAOCAT010000004.1, from coordinate 17,544 downwards.
GACGTGGTCGATGTGCGGCTGAACCCGCGCGATTCGGTCATGACCAACGCCCAGAAGCTGGCTGAAGTCGGCGGAGGCGGCACCAGCTGCAGCGCGCCGCTGGCTTGCCTGAACCGGGAACGGGCCAAGGTGGACCTGGTGATCCTGGTCTCGGACAACGAGTCCTGGATGGATGCGCGGCGCCAGGGAGCGACCGAAACCATGCGCCAGTGGGAGGCGCTGAAACAGCGCAACCCGCGCGCGCGGCTGGTGTGTATCGATATCCAGCCGCAGGCGACCACGCAGGCGGCGGAGCGTTCCGACATTCTGAACGTGGGCGGTTTTTCCGACGCCGTGTTCGAGATGGTGGCAAGCTTCGCCGAAGGACGGATGGGCGCCGAGCACTGGATCGGCGAGATCGAGGCCGTGTCGCTGGGAGTCCAGTAGGCGGCCAGGCCGCCGCAGGAAATTGATGTACCGATTACGCGCGAATGCCGGCAGGACTACATCGGATGCCACGGGGTTCAAATCCCCAGGCCGGGAAACCGGAGCAGGCTACGTCTTGCCAATCTGGTCGCGCATTGTCTTGCTCCGGAGGAGGTTCCTCCGGGGCGAGTTGGACGAATGCGGGCGGGACTACATTCCAAATTGTCCGTCTCGCCCACGAACTAGTCGTCCGTTGCTCGCCTTATGCAACAGTATTGTTCAATAGAAAAGAAGAAGATCAACATGTCGAATCAGAACTACAACGTCGAGGAAATCGCTGGCGGCGTGCCGGTGAAAATGTGGACCAAGGGCGTGCCCGTCGAAGACGACGCCAAGCGCCAGCTGGCGAACGCCGCCCGTCTGCCCATCGTGTTCAAGCACATCGCGGCCATGCCAGACGTGCACTTGGGCATCGGCGCGACCGTGGGATCGGTGATCCCGACGGTCAAGGCCATCATCCCGGCGGCGGTGGGCGTGGACATCGGCTGCGGCATGATGGCCGCCAAGACCACGCTGCGCGCCGAGGACCTGCCCGACAACCTGGGCCCGCTGCGTGCGGCCATCGAGCAGGCCGTGCCGCACGGCTCGGCGCCGCGCGGACGCCGCGACACGGGCAGCTGGGAGAACCCGCCGGTGTCGGTGGACCAGGTCTGGGCCACGCTGGCAGACGAGTTCGATGCCTTGTGCGAGCTGCATCCGCGCCTGCGCAACACCAACAACCGCAAGCACCTGGGCACGCTGGGCACGGGCAATCACTTCATCGAGGTTTGCCTGGATGAGGCGGGTTTCGTGTGGTTCATGCTGCACTCGGGTTCGCGCGGCGTGGGCAACGCCATCGGCACGCATTTCATCGAGCTGGCCAAGAAGGACGCGCAGCGCCACCAGAGCAATCTGCCGGACGAGAACCTGGCCTACTTCGAGGAAGGCGCCCAGTATTTCGGCCACTATGTGCGCGCGGTGTCGTGGGCGCAGCAGTTTGCGCTGCGCAACCGCGAGGTGATGATGGCCAACCTGATTGCGACGGTGCGCAAGGTCATCGCCAAGCCCTTCGAGTCGCACGTGGAGGCGGTGAACTGCCACCACAACTACGTGCAGCGCGAACGCCACTTCGGCGAGGATGTGTTCGTGACCCGCAAGGGCGCGGTCAGCGCCAAGCGCGGCGAACTGGGCATCATCCCGGGCAGCATGGGGGCGCGCAGCTACATCGTGCGCGGCCTGGGCAACCCGGAGAGCTTCGAAAGCTGCAGCCACGGCGCGGGCCGCGTCATGAGCCGCACCAAGGCAAAGAAGATGTACACGGTGCAAGACCAGGTCCGCGCAACAGAAGGCGTGGAATGCCGCAAGGACGCCAATGTCATCGACGAAATTCCGATGGCCTACAAGGACATCGACGCCGTCATGGCGGCGCAGCGCGACCTGGTGGAAGTGGTGCACACCCTGAAGCAGGTGGTGTGCGTGAAAGGCTGACGGAGCGGGGCGCGGGCCCCATTCCCCAAGGAGAAGAACATGAAGCAGGAAAGCGTCATGAGCGCGCATCCGGTGTCGGACGACATGCGCGCGCTCATCGCCGAGAAACTCGCCGACATCGAGCGCCAGCACCAGGTGACGGTGCTGTACGCCTGCGAGTCGGGCAGCCGAGGCTGGGGTTTCGCCTCGCCCGATAGCGACTACGACGTGCGTTTCGTCTACGTGCACCGGCTGTCCTGGTACCTGACCGTGCTGCCGGGGCGCGACGTCATCGAACAACCCATCAGCGGCGACCTGGACATCAACGGCTGGGACCTGCGCAAGACCCTGGGACTGCTGCGCGATTCCAATCCCACGCTGCTGGAATGGCTGCGTTCGCCCATCGTCTATCGCGCCGTCGAGCCCTGGGCGCCGCGCTTGCGGGCGCTGGCCGAAGAGGAGTTCTCGCTGGTCCGCGGCTATCACCATTACGTGTCCATGGCCCGCAAGAATCTGCGCGAGCATCTGCTGGGCGAGGTCGTGCGCTACAAGAAGTACCTGTACGTGCTGCGGCCGCTGCTGGCGGCGCGCTGGATCAGGGACGGACGCGGCGCGCCGCCCATGCGCTTTGCCGAGCTGGCGAGCGCGACGCTGACCGAGCAGGCGCTGCTCGATGAACTCAACGCCTTGCTGGAGGTGAAGATGCGCGCGGGAGAGGCCGCGACCAGCCCGCGCTGGCCGGGTCTGCACGACTTCATCCTGCGCGAGTTGGAAACGGCGCAGGCGCACGTTCCGGTTGCGGGCGACAGGCCGGACCTGTCGCGGCTGGACCGGTACCTGCACGATGCCGTCCTGCATTTCGATGCCGGACCCGAGTGAAACAGAATTGGATGTGTATGAAAGTGATAGAAATCGACGGGGCCGCCGGAGAGGGCGGCGGCCAACTCCTGCGGACGTCGCTGGCGCTGTCCATGTGCACGGGCCAGCCGTTCGCGATGACCCGCATCCGGGCGGGGCGGGCCAAGCCCGGGCTGATGCGGCAGCATCTGGGCTGTGTCAACGCCGCGGCCGAGATCAGCGGCGCGCGCACGCAGGGCGCGGAATTGAACTCGCAGTCGCTGAGCTTCGCGCCAGGCAAACCGCGGGCGGGTGACTACCGTTTCCATCTGGGCACGGCGGGCAGTTGCGGACTGCTGCTGCAGACGCTGTGGCCGGCCCTGATGATGGCGGACGCGCCCAGCCGCCTGTCGCTGGGCGGCGGCACGCATAACCCGGCCGCGCCGCCGTTCCATTTCCTGGCGCGCAGCTATGCGCCCCTGCTGGGGCGGCTCGGCGCGCGGGCGGAACTGAACCTGCGCCGATTGGGCTTCTACCCCGCAGGCGGCGGCGAGATCGACGTCTCGATCTGGCCTGCCGCCGACGCGCTGGAGCCATTCGACCTGACCGAGCGCGGCGCGCCCGCCGCGCGCTACGCCGAGTGTTATGCGCCAGCCCTGCCGCGCGCGGTCGCGCGGCGCGAACTGGAGCATCTGGGCGAGGCGTTGGGCTGGACCGCAGAGCAGTTGCGTGTCGCGCCCGCGCGCCAGCACGAGGGGCCGGGCAACGCGCTGCTGGCGACGCTGGAGCATGAGCACGTTTGCGAGGTCTACACCCGTTTCGGCGCCAAGGGCGTGGGCGCTGAGCAGGTGGCCCAGGAGCTGGCGCAGGACCTGCGCGGCTATCTGGACAGTGACGCGGCGCTGGGGCCGTACCTGGCGGATCAGTGGGCCTTGCCGCTGGCCCTGGCCGTCTGGCGCCGTGGCCGGCCCGCGCGCTACACCTGTACCGAACTGACCGCGCATGCGCACAGCAACTTCGCGGTCATCCAGCAGTTTTTGCCGGTGAAGTTCGCCGCCGTCCCGCAAGGCGCGGGCTGGCGCGTATCGGTCGAGCCCGCCTAGGGCGGGCTGGTCCTAGTGGGCGGCAGGCGCCGCCCGCAACAGCCGCAAGCCGTTCGCCACCACCAGCAGGCTGGCGCCCACGTCGGCGAACACCGCCATCCACAGCGTGGCGTTGCCGGTCATGGCCAAGGTCAGGAACACGGCCTTGATGCCCAGCGCCAGCGCGATGTTCTGCACCAGCACGCGATGCGTGGCGTGGGACAGGCGCAGGAAGGTGCCGATCTTGCGCAGGTCGTCGTCCATCAGGGCGACGTCGGCCGTTTCGATGGCGGTGCCGGTGCCGGCCGCGCCCATGGCGAAGCCGATGTCGGCGCGGGCCAGGGCGGGGGCGTCGTTGATGCCGTCGCCCACCATGCCGACGCGGCCGCCCGACGCCAGCTTGCTTTCGATGGCGGTCAGCTTGTCTTCGGGCAACTGGTCGCCGCGGGCTTCGTCGATACCGACCTGTTGCGCGATGGCTTGCGCCGTGGGCGTGTTGTCGCCCGTCAGCATCAGGGTGCGCACGCCCAGGGCGTGCAGGTCCGCGATGGCGGCGGCGCTGGTCGGCTTGACCGTGTCGGCCACGGCGGCCACGGCCAGCACGCGGCTGCCGTCGGTCAGCGCGATGGCGCTCTTGCCCTGGCGTTCCAGTTCATCCAGGCGCGCTTCCAGCTTGGGGCTGGAGACGCCCAGTTCGCGCATCAGGCGGCGGTTGCCCAGCTGGAAGGTCACGCCGTCCAGCGTGGCGCTGACGCCGCGGCCGGGCAGGGCGGTGAAGTCCCGCACGTCCAGCAAGGCCGTGCCGGCGTCGCGCGCGGCATTGGCCACGGCCAGCGACACCGGGTGGTCGGAGCGGGCGGCCAGGCTGGCGGCGACCAGCGCGGCCGGTTGGCGGCTTTGGTCGGACACGTCCCAATCCTGGATGTCGGTCTGCACCGGCTTGCCATGGGTCAGCGTGCCGGTCTTGTCCAGCGCCAGCCATTTCAGGTTGCGGCCTTCTTCGAGATACACGCCGCCCTTGACCAGGATGCCGCGGCGCGAGGCCGCGGTCAGGCCGCTGACGATGCTGACCGGGGTGGAAATGACCAGCGCGCAGGGGCAGGCGATGATCAACAGCGCTAGGGCGCGGTAGATCGCGTCGAACCAGGGCTGGCTCCAGAACAGCGGGGGCAGCACCGCCACCAGCACCGCGATGCCCACCACGGTCGGCGTATAGATGCGCGAGAAGCGGTCTATGAAGCGCTGGGTCGGCGCGCGCGCGCCTTGCGCCTGTTCGACGGCGTGGATGATGCGCGCCAGCGTGGTGTTGCCCGCCGCTGCGGTGACGCGGTATTCGAAGGAACCCGCGGCGTTCACGGTAGCCGCGTAAACCGGGTCGTTCTGTGTCTTTTCCACCGGCAGGCTTTCACCGGTGATGGGGGACTGGTCCACCGCCGAGCTGCCGCTGACGATGATGCCATCGGCCGCGATGCGTTCGCCCGGGCGCACCCGCACGATGTCGCCCACCTGCAATTTGGCGGCGGGCACTTCCAGCCAGTCGCCATTGGCCTGGCGCACGGTGGCGGTTTCCGGCGCCAGGTCGAGCAGGCCGCGGATGGCGTTGCGCGCCCGGTCCAGGGAGCGGGCTTCGATCAGTTCGGCTACGTTGAACAGGAACATCACCATGGCCGCTTCGGGCCATTGGCCGATCAGCACGGCGCCGGTGACGGCGATGCTCATCAGGGCATTGATGTTGAGGTTGCCGTTGCGCACGGCGATCCAGCCCTTGCGGTACGTGCTGACGCCGCAGGCCAGGATGGCGGCCACGGCCAGGGCCGCGGTGACGCCCAGCGGCCAGCCGGCGAAATGCGACAGTTCCGACAGCGCCGCCAGGACGCCGGAGCCGCCGATCAGCCACCAGTTCACCGGCTTGGCGGCGGGGGCGGGTGTGCCGGGGGCGTTGTCGGCCAGGGGCTCGGGCGTCATGTCCAGCGACTTGATGGCGGCCATGACGCGGTCCAGCGCGCCTTCGGCATGCACCACCGTCAGGACGCGCTGCATCAGGTTGAAGTCCAACGCGTGCACGTCGGCCATGTTGTCGAGCTTCTTGCGGATCAGCGTTTCCTCGGTGGGGCAGTCCATCTGTCCGATGCGCAGGCGCGCCAGCGACTGGCCGGGGCCGGCGGTAAGCGCGGCCGCGCCGGCGCCCGAGACGCTGAAGGGCTGGCCGTCGCCGTGGCCGCAGCAGGCGTCGCCGCCATGGTCGTGCTTGTGGCTGTGGTCGTGCTTGCGACCGTGGGCGTGATCGTGGCCGGCGTGGTTGTGGCTGTGATCGTGGCCCGCGTGGCTGTGATCCGCGTGATCATGCCCCGCATGATCGTGTCCGGCATGCGCCTGGGCGTTCTTGGCGGGAGCGTCGCATGCGTCATGCGCGCAGCAGGCGCCGCCTTGCCCGGCGGGCATATGTTCGTGTTTTTTGACCGGAGGTAAAGACATCGTCCTCTGCCTTGAAATAAGCTGGTGACGCTATTCCACACCTTGGAGTTACTATAGGGTCAACCCCCTATATCAATCGGATGCGATCCGGGAGGCAGCGATGCGTATCGGCGAATTGGCCACGGCGGCCGGGACCACGGTCGAGACCGTCAGGTATTACGAGAAAGAAGGGCTGTTGCCGGCCCCGGAACGGGGGCTGAACAATTACCGCAGCTACGGCCAGCCCCATCTGGAGCGGCTGCGGCTGATTCGCAATTGCCGGGCGCTGGACATGACGCAGGACGAGATCCGCGCCATTCTGTCGCTGGCGGACAACCATCAAAGCGGTTGCGGCCCCATCAATGAACTGTTCGACGAGCACATCTCCCACGTGGACGAGCGCATCGCCGAGCTGACCCAGCTCAAGACCCAGTTGACGGAACTGCGCCAGCGCTGCCTGTCGGCCCGGCCCGACACGGAAGACTGCGGCATCCTGCATGGCCTGAGCGAAATGCAGGTCGAAGAGCGCCAGGAACGCCACACCCACCTGGGCTGACACCGGCCCTGCAAAGGGCGGCATCACGGAATACAGGCCTGATGGCCTAGGGAAAACCCGCCGCGCAAAAAGCGCGGCGGCGTCTTGTTGCGCCCAAAATCAACATGTAAGATGTCCAACATCCAACAAATAATGACAAGGCGGCGCGGTTCACCCCCCAGCGACGCCGAACAGAGAGGCAGACAAGCATGGATTCCAAGCCCTTGGGCCGATTCACCGTCCTGGACCTGACGCGAGTGCGCTCGGGACCCGCCGCCGTGCGCCAGTTCGCGGACTGGGGCGCCACCGTCATCAAGATCGAAGAGCCGGGTGACGAGCAGGACGACAAGCCGGGCGGTTCCGCCCAGTTCGCCGACTACCAGAACACCCACCGCAACAAGCGCAGCGTCACGCTGAATCTGAAGCACCGGCAGGGCCGGGCGCTGTTCCTGGACCTGGTGCGCCAGGCCGACGTGGTGGTGGAAAACTACCGGCCCAACGTCAAGTTCAAGTTGGGCATCGACTACGAGACGTTGCGCCAGGTGAACCCGCGCATCGTCTACGCCAGCGTGTCCGGCTTCGGGCAGGACGGCCCCTACGCCGGACGGCCAGGGCTGGACCAGATCGCACAGGGCATAGGCGGGCTGATGTCGGTGACGGGCGAGCCCGGCCGTGGCCCCATGCGGGCCGGGATCCCGGTGGCGGACCTGACTTCCGGCCTGTTCTGCGCCATCGGCATCTTCATCGCGCTGCTGGAGCGCGAGGTGTCGGGGCAGGGGCAGTGGGTGCAGACCTCGTTGCTGCAATCGCAGGTCTGGATGATGGATTTCCAGGCGATGCGCTGGCTGATGAACGGCGAGGTGCCGGGCCAGAGCGGCAACGACCATCCCACCAGCAGCCCGACCGGCGTGTTTCCCACCAGCGACGGCTATATGAACATCGCGGCCATGGGCAACGATATCTATGCGCGCCTGTGCCGCGTGCTGGAACTGCCGGAACTGATCGAGGACGAGCGCTTCCTGACCGTGCCGCTGCGGGCGCGCAACCGTCCGGCGCTGAACGCCGCCATCGGCGCGCGCACCGCGACCCGACGCACCGCCGAATGGATCGCGTTGATGAACAAGGAGGGCGTGCCTTGCGGTCCGATTCTGGGCATGGACCAGACCTTCGAGGATCCACAGGTGCGCCACCTGGGACTCAGCCGCGAGATTCGCCATCCCGCGCTGGGGCCGATCTCGGTGGTGGGGCAGCCGATGATCCTGAGCCGCTCGAGCGCTGGGGAAATGGCACCCGCGCCCGAGCGCGGCCAGCACAATGGCGACGTCTACGGCGGCATGCTGGGCTTGGCGCCCGCCGACTTGCAGCAGCTGGCCCGCGAAGGCGTCATTTAAGGGATCCGTCCAGGCACCGAGCATAAAATCGCCGCCAAGGCCGCCCGCGTATCCGGCGGCCCAGACGGAGACAGCCCCCATGAACGCACCATCCACCGCCGCCGACCAGGTCTTTTCCAGCCTGGGACGCCCCGACAACCTGCCGGACGAGATCGCTTCGCAGATCCGCCAGAAGATCGTGGCGCGCGAATTCGAGCCCGGCCAGCGTCTGCCCACGGAGTTCGAGCTGGCGCAGATGTTCGCCGTCAGCCGCAACGTGGTGCGCGAGGCGATCGCGCGGCTGAAGCTGTCGGGGTACGTGGATACGCGGCGCGGCGTGGGTTCCTTCGTGGCGCAGGACGTGGGCACGCGCAATTTCGAGATCGCGCCCGAAGACCTGCTGCAGCCCGAGCCGCTGGCGCACATCTTCCAACTGCGCGTGGAGCTGGAATCCGGCGCGGCCGCGCAGGCGGCCTTGCACCGCACCCCCGAACAGATCGAAACCCTGCGCCAGGCCCTGCAACGGGTAGACGCGGCTGGCAACGACTGGCAGGCCGGCGCCGACCACGCGCTGGACTTCCACATGGCCGTGGGCGAGGCCACCAACAACCCTTACTTCGTGCGCCTGTTGGCGCACCTGCGCCACGTGTTCCGCGGCGCCGTGCGCACGCTGCGCTACACCAGCGCGGGCACCGAGCGCGTGCCGGAAATCGAACGCGAACATCACCGCATCTTCGATGCCATCGTGGCTGGCGACAGCGAGGCCGCGCGCCTTGCCATGCGCGCCCACCTGACCAATGGCATTCAACGGCACCAGACAGTCATACAAGGAAAGCAACCGTGACCATACAACGCATCCTGCAGGGCGATATCACCGACAGCATCGTGGCCGAAAAGCGCGGCGCGGTGGGCTGGCTGACCTTCAACGATCCGCAGCGGCACAACGCCGTGTCGTTCGCCATGTGGGAGGCGGTGCCGGTGGTGCTGGAAGCCTTCCGCCAGGACCCGGAGATTCGGGCGGTGGTGCTGCAGGGCGCGGGCGGCAAGGCCTTCGTCAGCGGCGCCAACATCTCGCAGTTCGACAAGCTGCGCAGCGGCGAAGACGCCGTGGTGGAATACGAACGCGTGGCCGAAACCGCGCAGCTGGCGCTGTACGACTACGACAAGCCCACGATTGCGTACATCCAGGGCTATTGCATCGGCGGCGGCCTGAACATCGCCCTGTGCTGCGACATCCGCATCGCCTCGGACAACAGCAGCTTCGCCATTCCCGCCGGCAAGCTGGGCCTGGGCTACCGCCTGACCGCGATCCGCAACCTGGTGACGGCGGTCGGTCCGGCCAACGCGTTGGAGATCTTCCTTACGGCGGCGCGCTACGACGCCCATCAGGCCAAGGAACTGGGCCTGATCCGCAGGGTGGCCCCAGCGGACGAACTGCCGCAGGTGCTGGAGACCATGCTGGCGCAGATCCAGGCCAACGCGCCGCTGACGCTGCGCGCCGGCAAGAAGATGATCCGGCAGCTCCAGCAGCTGGGGCCGGAGGTCGACGTGGAAGGCATGCGCCGCCTGGTGCTGGAGTGTTTCGAAAGCAATGACTACCGCGAAGGCCGCAAGGCATTCGCGGAAAAGAGAGCGCCGGTGTTCACCGGCACCTGATCTCCGGCCGCGGGCCGGATTCCCTACGCGGCTTGCAGGTCCGCGCCGTCGCCGGCGCGGCCCGGGGGAGGCTTGCGTCCTGAATCCGCCGCGGACCGGATCAACCCGGCCACCGATCCCACCGGGGACGGCCAGGCCATAGACCGCGCAGCAGAAGCGCGGCGACGAGGAGACAGACATGAAAGCGGTTCATCTGAGGGCAGGCCTGGCGGGTTTGGCGGCGTGGCTGTGCGCGGCGCCGCTGCACGCGCAGGGGGCGTACCCTAGCCAGCCGGTGCGCATCGTGGTGGGCTACGCCGCCGGCGGCACCACGGACATCCTGGCGCGGGCGCTGGGCGAGCAGTTGAGCAAGGAGCTCAAGCAGCCCGTCATCATCGAAAACAAGGCCGGCGCCGCCGGCAACATCGCCGCGGCCTCCGTGCAGCAGGCCGCGCCCGATGGCTACACCTTGTTCATGGCCACCGTGTCCAGCCATGGCATCAATCCGGTCGTGTACAAGAAGTCGCTGGGCTACGACCCGGTGGGCGGCTTCACGCCGGTCAGCATGATCGCGTCCATCCCGCTGGTGCTGGTCGCCAATCCCAAGCTGCCGGTCGCCTCGGTGGCTGATCTGGTCAAGCTGGCGCGCGAGAAGCCGGGCGACCTGAACTATTCCTCCAGCGGCAATGGCTCGCCGGTGCACGTGGCTGGCGCCATGTTCGCCTCGGAGGCCAAGGTGCAGATCCAGCACGTGCCGTACCGGGGCGGGTCGCTGGCCAATTCCTCGGTCATGAGCGGCGAAACCCAGTTCAGCTTCGCCACCTTGCCTGCGGCCTTGCCGCAGGTTCGCGCGGGCGCCTTGCGCGCCCTGGCCGTGACCACGCGTGACCGTTCGGCTGAACTGCCCGACGTGCCGACGGTGGCCGAGGACCCGATGTTCAAGGGCTACGAGATCAACACCTGGAATGCGTTGATGGCCCCCAAGGGCACGCCCGACGCGGTGGTGGCGGTGCTGAACCAGGCGGTGGCGCGCTCGCTGGCGGTGCCGGCCCTGCAGACCCGCTTCAAGGGCGAGGGCGCCACGCCCGGCGCCAGCAGCCCGGCCGAGCTGGGCCAGTTCGTCAACGCGGAGCTGGCGCGCTGGGCGGGCGTCATCAAAGAGGTCGGCATCCAGATCGAATGACCTCTGGCGGTCCGGGGGGATGACGGCCTGCGGCGGCGGAGTGGCGTAATATGAATTGTGTTTCTTTCTCATTGACGCCTGATCCGATGACCACTAGCCAGAACGCCACCCCGACCGCCACCCCGTTGCACGCCCTGAATACGCGCCGTTCCTTCAAGTTCCTCCGCGCCCCGGCGCCCAAGCCCGAGGAACTCGAACAGATCCTGCAGGCGGCCATGTCGGCGCCCGACCATGGCGCCTTGCGCCCGTGGCGTTTCGTGGTGATCCAGGGCGAGGCCATCGGCAAGCTGGCCGATCTGGCGCTGGACGCCGTCAAGCGCAGCGGCGATCCGCGCATGACGCCGGAAAAGGAAAAGTCGGTGCGCGAATGGATGGCCGGCGTGCCGCTCTTCGTCGCGGTGGCGCAGAAGATCGCGCACGACAACACCAAAATTCCGGAGCAGGAACAGCTGCTGGCCACCGGCGCCGCCACCATGAACCTGCTGAACGCCGTGCACATGCTGGGCTACGGCGCGTTCTGGAGCACCGGTATCGGCACCTACGTCGAAGACGTGCAGAACGCGCTGGGCCTGGACGCGCTGGACTACCGTTTCCTGGGCTTCTTGGCCATTGGCACGCCGGCTTGCGCGGTGCCACCGGCCAACCGCCCGGACTACCGGGAATTCGTCACGGAGTGGACCGGTCCGGTCTGAGTCCGCTGTGTTTCTCCCTGGCTGCCCGAGACGGGCGTACGCTGAAGCAGCAGCGAAGCCAGGGCAGAGACGATGCTGAGCAGCCCCGCGATCAGGAATGTCGCGTGATACCCGGCCAGTTCAGCCACTTGCGGTAATTCGCCGCCGGCCAGGTGAGCCGTCGTCACGCCATGGGCCACAGAAGCCAGAATGGCAATGCCGACGGCGCCGCCCAATTGGCGTGAGGTGTTTTGCAGACCTGCCGCCAATCCAGAATCCTGGCGGGGTACCCCGGCCAGCACGGCCTGGGTCGCGCTCATCATCACCAGGCCGTTACCTGCGCCGACCAGCAGGGTTGGTAGCAGAAGTTCGGTCGCATGCACTGGATGCATGGGCAGCCAATAGAGCCAGATCAACCCGCCCGCAGCGATCAAGCCGCCGATCAAAGGCAAGCGGGTGAAACCGGCATCGCGCAAAGAGCGGGAAGCCATTGCCGCGATTGCCAGGGCGAGGGCCATTGGCAACAGTGCCAAGCCTGTTTCCAGCGGGTTGCGTCCATCAATGCGCTGCAGCGCCAAAGACAGGAAGAACGCCGAGGCTGTGAGAATTGCGCCTAGCCCCGAGACCATGACCATCCCGATGGGAACATTGCGCAATCGGAAGATGCCGAATCGGACCAGCGGCTGCTTGGCGCGAAATTCCCGGAACACGAACGCCAGGAACATGATCAGTGCAAAAACCATTGCATTGAATACGAGCGTGTCGCTCCAGCCTGCATGAGCCGATTGCGATATGGCGTACAGAAATGATGCCAAGGACAGCGTCACCGTGATGGCTCCCGGTATGTCCAGCTTGGCCCTTGGCGTATCCGGATGCAGCGGACTCAGGCTGAGCATGACCGCTACGAACAGAATCAGGCCCAGCGGCACATTGACGAACATGACCCAGCGCCAATCGACCAGACTGGTCAGCACGCCGCCGATCACCACGCCGAAAGCAGAGCCCATCGCGGCACACGCTGCCCAACAACCAATCGCGCGATCCTGGCCGGCTCCAGGGGGATGAGCAGCCACGATCACAGCCAGCGGCGATGTTGCCAGCGCTGCGGCGCCAAATCCTTGCACTGCGCGAGCAACCAGCAGGATCGCTCCTGATTGCGCCAAGCCACCCATCAGGCTGGCGCCAGTGAACAACGCCAATCCCCATAGCAACACGTTTCGCCGGCCATAGATGTCGCTGGCGCGAGCCGCCAGCAGCATGAAGCCACCCAGCAGCAAAAGATAGATATCGACCACCCATTGAAGCTGTACCGCAGATAGCCCCAGGTCGTCCCGCATCGACGGGAGCGCGACACTCACGATGGCGCCATCCATCACGACCATGAAGGCGCACAGGCAGGCGACCAGGGTGGCAACCCAAGTTGAAATTCCATCGCGTAAAAGCGGTGGGGGCATGACTGGCGTAGAGGTGGAAGACATGTGTACCTGATCCCGAATGAACAATGGTCAATCTATCGTTGTGAAACCTGCAGATAGGCCATTGTGGTTGGCGGGAGGTAAACTGATATAACGGCAAATGGACTAAAAATAGTGAAAAATGGCCAATACGCCCGAACCGGCCCGACTCTCTCCAACCGTTGATCTCAGCGAGTGGCTCGAAGGACCTTTCCTTATCGCGCTGAGAGGCAATGACAATCCCGACAATGAATTCCAGCTCGGGACGCGGGAGTACGACTGGCATCAGCATGCGAGAGGCCAGGTCTTCTGTGTCGAAGCGGGGATGATTCAGGTCAGGACACAGCATGGCTCGTGGCTGCTGCCTCCGCACCGTGCAGGCTGGATACCGCCGAACATTCCCCATCAGGTGCGGGTAAGTGGCGCGCTGACGGGCTGGAGCCTGCTGATCACTCCTCATGGAGGAAGACGGCTACCGAAACAGCCGTGCGTCATCGGCATTTCGGAGGTCTTGCATGCTCTGGTGCGGCGTGCCGAGAATTGGGATAAGCATGCGCTGCTGGCACCGGAGCAGGTTCGCATCGCCGCGGTCATCCTCGACGAAATCCGCCGAGCGCCGCATGAGTCGCTTCACATCCCCATGCCTTCCGACCCGCGGCTGGCCCGTGTGGCGCAGGCGATTCTGGAAAACCCTGGCAATCCGCGCACGTTGGAGGACTGGGCGCAGTGGGGAGCCATGTCGGCCCGAACCTTGAGGCGGCTGATCCTGTCGGAAACAGGCTTGAGCTTCGCCCAATGGCGCCAGCAGGCGCAATTGGGACACGCGCTGGAAATGCTGGCGCGCGGTGCGTCAGTAACGGATGTTTCCGATCAATTGGGTTACGCCTCGCCAAGCAACTTCATTGCCATGTTCCGCCGCGCCTTCGGAGATTCGCCCGCGCATTACTTCTTGACCAAAAAAGGAAGCTAGAGATGGCAATGTCCTTCGCGGAATACGCCACTGACCGCCGCGCGGCTTCAGGGCTAGTCATCGCGGTGCATTCATACTGCCCTTGGTCGGCAATGCGAGGAAGACCGGCAATCGCAAGAACCAAGCCTGACCCATGGCCCCGCATGGCCTGTCTTGCTGTTGCGCGCGCAAGGAAAAACCGGGCGGCGGCAATTCTTCATGGGCGGCTTGCCTGGCGCCGGTCCCCGAACGGCCGGAAGGCCAGGCGCACGAGCCGCTCCAGGCTCCAGCCCGCGAAGTAGAAGAGGGCCAGCGTGGGCAGTCCGATCAGCAGGTAGCCGCCGACCCAGGACAGGCCTTCCAGCAAACGGTCCAAGTTCAGTTCATGCAGTAGCGCCAGTTGCAGCGCCAGCGGCAATTGCAGCAGCACGAAACGCCCCTTGTCGTCGCCGCCGGCCGACAGCGCGGCGGCAACGCAGAGGATGACGATGGCGAGGTACAGCGCGGCGAACACGATGCCGGTCCAGCTGAACCATTTCGAGGCGGTCAATCGGGGCACGTCGGTTTCCAGCGGATCAGGGACAGGCAGTATATGACGTCGCCGGCCGCCGCCACCGCGACCCCGCCAGCGCCGCATGGCCCGCGACCGGCGCGGGCAACGAGGCCCGGCGCGGCCCCTGTTTCGGGGCTGCGCCCTGTGCTACTCTGGCTGCCGGTCGTGCATGTTCATCCCTTTGCACCGGCCGACGATGGCAATGTCCGAGGTCACCCCCTTGGGCAGTGTCTTGGTAAGAAGAATGCGCATGACACGATCAAGCGTGGAGACAATACATGAGCCAATATGGGCCGTTGAAGTTGCACGTCCCGGAGCCTACAGGGCGCCCGGGTTGCAAGACCGATTTTTCCTACCTGCACCTGTCGCCGCCCGGCGATGTGCCCAAACCCCCCATTGATGTTGCCGCGGTCGATACCGGCGGACTGGCCTACAGCCTGGTCCGGGTGATCGCGGACGACGGCAGCGCCGTCGGACCGTGGGCGCCGGAACTCAGCCATGAGCAGCTGCGCGCCGGCATGCGCAACATGCTGAAGACGCGTCTGTTCGATGCGCGCATGCTGACCGCCCAGCGCAAAAAGAAGATCTCGTTCTACATGCAGAGCCTGGGCGAAGAGGCCATCGGCACGGCCCACGCCATGGCGCTGGAGCAGGGCGACATGTGCTTTCCGACCTACCGCCAGCAGAGCATCCTGCTGGCGCGCGACGCCTCGCTGGTCACCATGATGTGCCAGCTGATGTCCAACGAACGCGATCCGCTCAAGGGGCGCCAACTACCGGTCATGTATTCCGACCGCGAACGGGGCTTCTTCAGCATCTCCGGCAACCTGGCCACGCAATTCATTCAGGCGGTGGGCTGGGGCATGGCCTCGGCCATCAAGGGCGACACCCGCATCGCTTCCGGCTGGATCGGCGACGGCGCCACCGCCGAGGCCGACTTCCACACCGCACTGACCTTCGCCCACGTCTACCGCGCGCCGGTCATCCTGAACGTGGTCAACAACCAGTGGGCCATCTCCACCTTCCAGGCCATCGCCGGCGGCGAAGGCGCGACCTTCGCGGGCCGCGGCGTGGGCTGCGGCATCGCCTCGCTGCGGGTGGACGGCAACGATTTCCTGGCGGTCTACTCCGCCTCGCGCTGGGCCGCCGAACGCGCCCGCAGCAATCTGGGGCCGACCCTGATCGAATGGGTGACCTACCGCGCCGGGCCGCACTCGACGTCCGACGATCCCTCCAAGTACCGTCCCGGCGACGATTGGAGCCACTTCCCGCTGGGCGATCCGATCGCGCGTTTCAAGAAGCACCTGATCCTGCTGGGCATCTGGTCCGACGAAGAGCATGAAGCCGTCAAGGCCGAGCTCGACGCCGAGATCCTGGCGGCGCAGAAGGAAGCGGAAAGCTACGGCACCCTGGTGGACGGCCACGTCCCCAGCGCCGCCAGCATCTTTGAAGACGTGTACAAGGACATGCCGGAGCATCTGCGCCGGCAGCGTCAGCAGCTCGGAGTCTGATCATGGCTATCGATAACAACGCTGGTCCGGCCTCCGCGCCGATGACCATGATCCAGGCTTTGCGCTCGGCCATGGATGTGATGCTGGAGCGCGACAACAACGTGGTGGTGTTCGGGCAGGACGTCGGCTATTTCGGCGGCGTGTTCCGCTGCACCGAAGGCCTGCAGGCCAAGTACGGCAGCTCGCGCGTGTTCGACACGCCCATCTCCGAAGGCGGCATCGTCGGCGTGGCGGTGGGCATGGGCGCCTACGGCTTGCGCCCCGTCTGCGAGATCCAGTTCGCCGATTATTTCTATCCCGCTTCGGACCAGATCGTGTCCGAGGCCGCGCGCCTGCGCTACCGCTCGGTCAACGAATTCGTCGCGCCCATGACCATCCGCATGCCTTGCGGCGGCGGCATCTACGGCGGCCAGACGCACAGCCAGAGCCCCGAGGCCATGTTCACGCAGGTCTGCGGGCTGCGCACGGTGATGCCGTCCAATCCGTACGACGCGAAGGGCCTGCTGATCGCGTCCATCGAGAACGACGACCCGGTCATCTTCCTGGAGCCCAAGCGGCTCTACAACGGCCCGTTCGATGGCCACCATGACCGGCCCGTCACGCCCTGGACCGGCCGGCCGGGCAGCGTGGTGCCCACCGGCTACTACACCGTGCCGCTGGACTCGGCCGCCATCGTGCGGCCCGGCAACGCGCTGACCGTGCTGACCTACGGCACCACCGTGCACGTGTCGCTGACGGCCGCCGAGGAAACCGGCATCGACGCCGAGATCATCGACCTGCGCAGCCTGTGGCCGCTGGACCTGGACGCCATCGTCAACTCGGTCAAGAAGACCGGCCGCTGCGTGGTGGTGCACGAAGCCACGCGCACCTGCGGCTTTGGCGCCGAGCTGATCGCGCTGGTGCAGGAACACTGCTTCCATCATCTGGAGGCGCCCGTGGAACGCGTGACCGGCTGGGATACGCCGTATCCCCACGCGCAGGAATGGGCGTACTTCCCCGGCCCGCGCCGGGTCGGCGAAGCGTTCAAGCGCGCGATGGAGGGTTGAGAGATGGGTATTCATGTCATCAAGATGCCCGACATCGGCGAAGGCATCGCGGAAGTGGAACTGGTCGCCTGGCACGTGAAGATCGGCGACATGGTGGCCGAGGACCAGCCCCTGGCCGACGTCATGACGGACAAGGCCACGGTCGAGATTCCCGCGCCGGTGGTCGGCCGCGTGGTCGCGCTGGGCGGGGACGTGGGCCAGGTCATGGCGGTGGGCGGCGAGCTGATCCGCCTGGAAGTCGAAGGCGAGGGCAACCTGAAGCCCGGCGCCGATGCGCCGCCGGCCAAGGCGGCTGCGGCTCCCGCGGCGGCACAACCTGCCGCCGCAGCGCCTGCGCCGCAGCCCGCGCCTGC